>JAGHTU010000010.1 GCA_018065185.1 Candidatus Equicola faecalis
AATATTAAAATTCGACCCCTTTTCATTTTCGGAGTGTGCGCACCTAAAATCCTTAATGACATTAATGACATTCGTGACATTAATGACATTGATGACATAAAATTTTTAAGCTGAAAAATGAGAAATTTCAGGGGGAAATGAAGACTCATTTTGCCTCGTTTTTTCTGAAAACACTCCTTAAACATTGAAATATTTACTGAAAAAAAGCAGTGAGTTTTGATGATTTTGTTCATTTTTTCCTCTTGTTTTGCCGCCTGTAAACAGGAACTTCTTAATGCGGATGAACCCACAGTTGTCGCCCGATTTGCACTAATTTTCAATTTTCTAAAAAAACTATAATCAATATTTGACATTATCAAAAACTTTCACTAACTTTGCGCCCCGAATAAAGAATAAGAATCTGCACGGGCTTGTGAAGAGGTATGGCAATGAGGGGTTGCAGACGATAGTTAACACAGCCAGATAGAGCCACCCGCCTGACAGAAAAAACCGTAAAAAAAAGAACAAAAATGTACGTAATCGTAGACATTAACGGTCAGCAGTTTAAGGCAGAAGAGGGCAAGAAACTCTTTGTACACCACATTAAAGGTGTTGATGCTGGTCAGACTGTTGAATTTGACAAAGTGTTGCTCGTTGACAACAACGGACAAGTAACGGTAGGTGCTCCAACCGTAGAAGGAGCGAAAGTGACATGTGAAGTTAAGTCGCCATTGGTAAAGGGCGAAAAGGTGATCATTTTCCGCATGAAGCGCCGTAAGGACTCACGCAAGAAGAATGGTTATCGTGAACAGTTCACAGAAGTAGAAGTAAAATCAATTACCGCTTAACAAAATTTAGAGGAGAACCAAGTTATGGCACATAAAAAAGGTGTAGGTAGTTCTAAGAACGGTCGTGAGTCACATGCTCAACGACTTGGAGTGAAGATTTGGGGCGGACAGCAGATTACTGCAGGTAATATCATCGTGCGTCAGCGTGGCACAAAGCACAATCCTGGTATCGGTGTTGCTAAGGGTAAGGACGACACTCTCTATGCTCTGATTGATGGCACTGTAAGTTTCCGCAAGACTCGTAACAATAAGAGTATCGTATCTGTTATCCCTGTTCAGCCTGTAAACGCAGAATAAGGACACACAATAACGAAGATATTGTTTATCTATCATAGAAGCCTTACTCCCATTTAGAGTAAGGCTTTTTTATGCCATTTGAACATTAAAAATTCAAATAAATTTGTAACTTTGCCTCCGTCCAAAATATATACTTTAGAAATCTTAATACAGAAACTTATGAAACGATTATTTCTCACCAACGCCATAGCATTGTTATGGTGTATTGCATCATCAGCACAAAGCATAATCTTCAGCAATGACAGAGGCGGTTTTCAGGATAAGGAGTTTGACCTTACACTCACAGCTTCGGAAGGCAATTATGCTATCCGCTACACACTTGATGGTAGCATACCGACAGTAAAATCGACACTTTACACGGGTTCTATACACATAAGCAAGACCACTCCCGTGAGTGCAGCACTCTTCGATGATAAGGGCAACGAGGTCAATCGTAACATACGCACATACATATTCCTCAAGGATGTATATCAGCAACCGAGCGCCCCTGCCGGATATCCATCAACATGGACAACAGGGTACAAGGCTTACTATCCCATGAGTACGGAAGTGACCCAAGGAGAAGAGTACAAAGACCTCATGGATGATGCCATGAAGGCAATCCCTACGGTGTGTATAGTGACAAATCCGAGCCACCTCTTTGACTCCAAGACGGGCATATACAGCAACCCCGAACAGAAAGGCGACAGCACAGAATGGGAGCGTCCGGCATCTGTGGAATACTATGAAAAAAATGGTTTTATCCAGCAGAACTGTGGCATACGCATCCACGGAGGAAACAGCAGAAAACCGGGAAATTCAGCAAAGCACTCTTTTAGACTATATTTCAAAGACACGTATGGTCCTAAAAATCTCAAATATCAGATTTTTGAAGACAAAGATGCTACAAAGAAATTCAAGAGGCTGGTGTTGCGTGCAGGATACAACTACACATGGATAAAGAATGGCAGCAAGACACTATATCCGCAGAACATCATACAACGTACAAATGCCCAATACATAATAGACTCATGGGCAAAGGAAGCTGCCCACAGCATGGGGCATCTGATAACGCACAGGCGTTTCGTACACCTATTCATAAATGGTCTATATTGGGGAATGTACGAGATTTGCGAAAGAATCGATGACAAATTTGCATCCGAATACCTCGGTGGTGAGGATGAAGACTATGACATCATCGAAGACCCTCGCGAAGTTGCAGAAGGCGACATCACGGCATACAACACCATGTACCAGACCGCATGCAAGGTAGGCACTTCCCAGACGGATGCCAACTACAAGAAACTGATTGACCAGAAACTGCTCAACATGCAAAACTATGCCGACTATATGTTGCTGCAATGGTATCTGGGCAATGAGGACTGGGACAAAAACAATTGGAAGGCAATACGTAGCAGAATAGAGCCGGGAGACGGTTTCGTATTTATGGTATGGGATGCTGAGACATGTATGACGGATGTGAACATAAACAAGGTGACAATGAAAAACGGAGACCCTACCACTATAATGGCATCACTGAAGAAAAATCCGCAGTTCAAGGCCATCATGCAAGAGAGAATAGCAAAGCATTTCACTGGCGACGGCATACTGGCACCGACAAAAGCGGCAGAACTATACGAGAAGATATGTAGCGAGATAGACCTGCCTATCATCTGCGAGAGTGCCCGATGGGGAGGATACAGAAAATTCACTGGCGAAGCGGAAGAGATCTACACACGCAACGACCATTGGCTGAAACGCAAAAACGACCTGCTGAAGAATTATTTTCCAACTCGTACGGACATCGTACTGAAACAGCTGAAAGATGCAGGTTTCTCCACCCCGACAGGAATTGAGGAAATGATGGTCGGCAATCAACAATCAGCAACCGATGGTCAACAGTCAACGACTGTTTACAATCTGCAGGGACAGAGAATCAATCTCAACACTCAGCATTCAACAGAGAACGGCTATCGTGGCATTGCTATCATCGGAAACAAAAAAATTCTTGTAAAATAAAACACCAGCACAATAAAAGCAAAATAAAAAAGTTATATATAATATATATATAAAATCAGGACTATCTACATGGATAATAAATTTGCATGTCTCACTTATCCCGATGATAATATGGGGCGTTTTCAAAAAACAATAAAAAGAGGTTTCGATATTTTTCTATCATTCATATCAATAATTATTCTTCTTCCATTTTTCATTATCATCTGCCTGATTCTCACATTAGAGGGCAATGGTTCTGCATTGTTTGCGCAGGAAAGAATCGGTTGCGGTGGCAAACCTTTTAGGTTGTATAAATTCCGCACATTAAAGAAAAACAAGACGGAAGAAGGGCCACAACTGATAGCAAAGACAGACCGCACAATGTCATCAGCTTTTCAGGGCTTTTTGAGGAATCATCATATTGATGAATTACCTCAACTATGGAACATCCTGAAAGGAGACATGAGTTTCGTTGGTCCTCGTCCGGAACTTCAATATTTCATTGATAAGATTATGCAGGAAGACCCTAACTATCAACTCCTCTATCAAATTCAGCCGGGTCTAACCTCTGAAGCAGCATTGTACAACGGATATACTGACACGATGGACAAAATGCTGAAACGCCTAAAGATAGACCTGCAATATCTGCGCAACCGCTCCTTGAAATTAGACTTGCAGATATTATTCAACACTATCTTGTCAATGTTTTCCAAAAATTAAAAATCGTCTGTAAGAAGAATGACAAAATAATACACACATACAAGAAGCCGATACTAATAAAAACAAGATATTATGATGAGAAAGATATTCCAGATTTTTGTTATAGTCATAGCACTGACAGCCGCCCTTCCTGCATTTGCAGATATGACGGATAAGCAGATTGTGACATACGTGCAGAAGGAAGTGGAAAGAGGCACGTCCAGACAGCAGATTGTGACACACCTCATGCAGAACGGTGTCAGCATTGACCGCATACGCACGATGTACAACAAATACCAAAAAGAGCAGAACAATCTCGGCATAGGTGCAAAGGACATCACCAATGGTGCTGGGAAATATGCCCGCGAAGATAGGATGCGTACTACCAACGGTGACAAGAAGAAAGATGTAAAGAGCAAAGAAGAAAGACAAGGTCGCGTCTCCAACCGCCGTACTGATGGCAATAAGAAACAGACTACTCACACTTACGATGATGAGGATGAAGAATATGTTGAGATGGATGAGGCGCTTGACTTCCTCATGCCGGATTCCCTGCGCTACTTTGACGAAGACGCACTTAAACTCACAGAAGGACTTAATGAAAAAGGCAAGAGAAAAGTGTTCGGCCGCGACATATTCAACCGCAAGAACCTATCGTTTGAGCCAAATATGAACATTGCCACTCCACAGAATTATACTCTCGGTCCGGGTGACGTGGTAAACGTAGATATCTGGGGAGCATCGCAGAGCTCTGTGTCGGAGACCATCTCACCTGACGGCACTATCGTACTTGAGAATATCGGCCCTATCTCGTTGGGAGGGCTCACGGTTGCACAGGCTAAGGCACGACTGAAAAGTCGTTTGGGCGCACATTACGGAGGTTCAAGCATAAACCTCACTGTTGGTCAAACGAAGACAATAACCGTCAACGTAATGGGTGAGGTACGCTCACCGGGCACCTATACCCTGTCGGCATTCGCTTCTGTGTTCCATGCGCTATATATGGCAGGAGGAACTAACGACATCGGTACACTGCGTAACATAAAAGTATATCGTGGAGGAAAACTCATTTCAAATGTAGATATCTATGATTACATACTTAACGGCAAAATGACGGGGAACATCCGTCTTGCAGAAGGGGATGTAATCAGCGTAGGACCATACGAGACATTGGTCAACATTACCGGTAAGGTGCGCCGTCCGATGTTCTACGAAATGAAGAAGAAAGAGTCACTCAAGACATTACTGAATTATGCCGGCGGTTTTACTGGCGAGGCTTATAAGAAGTCGGTCAAGGTAATAAGGAAAGCCACTGGGCAGTACTCTATTTATGATGTCAATGAATTTGACATGGCATCATTCCATTTGGATGACGAGGACTCTGTGGCAGTGGATTCTGTCATCAAGCGCTATTCCAATATGGTGGAGATTAAGGGTGCTGTGTTCCGTCCGGGTATGTATCAAGTCGGTGGCAACATAAACAGTGTACGCACCTTAATCACAGCAGCAGGAGGCTATACGGAAGAGGCGTTTACAAACCGCGCAATCATCCATAGACGTAAAGCCGACCGTACCCTGCAAGCCATTGCCGTAGATGTGGAAAAGATTATGAACGGCAACAGCGCTGATGTAGCACTCAAAAACGAAGATGTACTATTCATACCAAGTATGGCTGAATATCACGAGGAACAGACCATAACAATCCACGGAGAGGTCTTCTTCCCTGGCGTGTATGAATATGCAGAAAACACAACTCTGGAAGACTTTGTGCTGCAGGCAGGCGGTCTCAAGGCTTCCGCATCAGTGGTAAAGGTAGATGTGGCAAGACGTAATCAAGACAAGAATGCCACAACAAGCGACATGAGTATAGCAAAGACCTATAGTTTCTCTCTCAAAGACGGCATGATTATTGACGGAGAAGAAGGATTCCGATTGATGCCATTCGACGAAGTTTATATTAGAAAATCACCGGGATTCTCCGAGCAGAGAAACATACAGGTAGAGGGTGAAATACTCTTTGCCGGCACTTACACACTCTCTGCCAAGAACCAGCGCTTGAGTGACATAGTGAAACAGGCAGGCGGACTCACAAGCACGGCTTATGCCAAAGGTGCACGTCTCGAGCGTACCATCACCCCTGAAGAACGTATGCGTATGGAGACCGTTTTGAAAATGGCACAACGCAACACCGGTAAGGACACCGTCGATGTAAAGAAACTTGAAATAGGCAACACCTATTTCGTCGGTATCGAGTTAGACAAGGCAATAGCAAATCCTGGAAGCGATGAAGACATCGTACTCCGCGAAGGCGACCGCCTCACGATACCGGAATATTCCGGAACAATACGCATACAGGGCGATGTGATGTATCCAAACACCATTGCCTACAAACAAGGGGAAGATGTATCATATTACATACAGCAAGCCGGCGGTTATTCATCGACAGCAAAGAAGAGCCGTACATATATTATCAACATGAATGGTATGGTGGAGAAAGTGAAACGCTCAACGAAGCCGACACCGGGTTGCGAAATTGTAGTTCCTTCAAAATCACGCGACGGCGGGTTGTCACTCCCTGAATGGCTCGCAATAGGCACATCCACAGCAAGTATCGCCACCATGATAGCAACAATCGCAAACTTAATAAAGAAATAATACGATAATGGAAGAAAGGTCAAAAGATTTAGAGACGATCAACCTAAGGCAAATCATAAAAAAGCTTTGGTCAAAAAGAAAACAATTTTTAATCATATTACCAACTGTCATAATATTATCGTCACTCTATATTATATGCATTCCACGAACATACACTTGTGAAATCAAGTTAGCACCAGAATATGATTTGGCAAATGCAAGTAATCTCACTTCTCTTACTTCACAATTGGGTTTTGATATCGGCAACGCACCCACAACAGATGCTATATCACCTGAGCTATATCCTGACTTGATAGAAAGCACGAGTTTCCTAGTCAGTCTTTTTCCTATACAGGTAACAAGTCTTGACAAGAAAATCAGCACAGATTATTACACATATTTGAATAAACATCAAAAAAGCCCATTTTGGGGTAAAACGGTAAATGCCATTAAAGATTTGTTTTCTGAAAATAAGAAAGAATCTGTAACAAAAAACGTAGATCCTTTCCGTTTAACAAAAAAACAAACTGACATCGTGCAGAAAATGAAAAAAAGCATCAAATGCTCCGTTGACAAGAAAACAAGCGTCATAACGTTTACCATTACCGACCAAGACCCATTAATCAGCGCAAGTATAGCAGATTCTGTAAGTAAAAAACTTCAGGACTTCATTACAGAATACCGCACAAGCAAAGCACGCAATGATGTGAACTATTACAAACAACTAACCGCAAAAGCAAAACAAGAATATGTAAAAGCTAGACAACTCTCAGGAGAATATGGTGATACACATACCGATGTTGTGCTGAAAAGTTTCCAATTAAAACAAGAAGACTTGGAAAATGACCAACAACTGAAATATAATAATTATTCTACGATGCAGACGCAACTGCAAATGGCTATGAACAAAGTGCAAGAACGTACACCAGCCTTTACTGTTCTGCAATCGGCAACAGTTCCTGTGAAAGCAACAGGGCCAAAACGCATGTTTTTCGTCATAGGTATGACTATGCTTGCATTTATCATAGCATCTTTGTATTTCGTAAGAAAAGAACTACATTTTAACTTTTAAGCCATAACTCAAAAAAAATAATGAGTCCATTGACATCCTTCTCAAAGAAGTTTGGATTATCACATACCAAAGAGGTTATTGCTCGCAACTTGTTTTGGGCAATATGCGGAAAACTAGCTTCGTTGGTAAGTGGTCTCATCGTCGGCATACTTATCGCTAGGTATTTAGGACCAGAACGATACGGATTGATGAACTATATTATCAGTTTCGTATTTATATTTCAAACCTTTGCGCTTTTTGGACTTGACAATATTGAGGTTAGAGAAGAATCAAAATTACACATATCATACGAAACAATAATTGGAACAGCTTTCTGTATAAAATTCATCTTCGGCGTTGCTTTTATAATCCTTTCCATAATAGTCTCGTGCATTATGGAAAGCGATAAAGAAGTAATTGCACTTGTAGCATTATATTCTATATCAATAGTATTAAATTCATTCAATGTAATCAAGAATTATTTTATTTCAAAGGTACAAAATGAATATGTTGTAAAAGTTGAAATTGCTACAATTCTTGTTAGCCTTGTGCTGAAGATTATGTTCCTACTGACAAAAGCTTCTTTGGTATGGTTCATTCTTTCTGCAACACTTGACTTTATGTTTACAGCCATAGGATATTCCATAGCTTACAAAAGTAAAATCGGACCTATAAAAAAATGGCGTTTTAACTATCGTTATGCTATATTCCTAATTAAAGAGTCTTTCCCGCTGATGCTTACTAGTGCAGCCGTTATTGTATATCAACGAATAGACCAAGTGATGATTGGACAAATGATAGACAAAGAAGCTGTAGGGTATTTTTCTGTAGCATCACGATTTGTTGAAGTATTATTGTATATCCCAATTATATTATCACAGACAATTACACCACTATTGGTACAATCACTTGAAAGAAGTTATGATGAATATCGTATAAAAAGCCAACAATTTATGAATATATCAGTTTGGTTTTCATTATTTGCATCTGCTATTGTATCAATGATTGCCTATTGGCTAGTAAAATTAACTTTTGGTCAAGCATATATTCCAGCAGTAGTCATATTACAAATAATGTCGTTCAAGGCAGCAAGTGTTGCATTATCTAGCACTGCAGGAGCTATGCTCATTACGGAAGGACTGCAGAAATATGCTATTATCCGTGATTCATTTGGATGCCTTGTGTGCGTTGTGCTCAATTACATATTCTTACCAAAATATGGAGTGATTGCAGCAGCATTTGTTGCCATACTCAGTAATTTATCAGCAGGTTTTATTGCCGATGCCTTTATCCCTGCATATAGACATTTGTTTAGAATGCAAGTAAAAACAATAGTGTTGGGATGGAGAGATTTGCTATCATTCAAAAAGATACTCTTTGATAAAGGCTATGTAGAATAAAATCCAAGTTATAAAGTTATGAGTTATAAATAATTCTCAAAGAGTATGATTGCACTCCCGTTGATATATTTCACTTTTATTTTTATACTGCTACTTTATAAAAATAAGAAATGGAATCTTGACCTTGCCGCCACATCATTGCTGATGATAATATCTTTGGCAGCAATAATGATAGATATCAATGATATTTACGGAGACTATGGAATAAACGAATATAGCATTACATTCCCTACCTTGATTCTCTTTTGCGTACAATGGACGTTGGTATTATTGCCATTGCATCTGATTTCGCAACTGCCCATGCAAAAGTTTCCACACATAAAGCGAAGTATGCTGATCGTGTTCTTATTACTCATAGCTATTTCATCAATTTTGATGATTGCTGTCAATTTTCAAGATATCAAAGAGGCTATGCTTATGGATGCTATCGATGTGAGCAACCAACATTATAAAGAACTCCACGAAGGAGGTAAGCAAAGCGATGCAAACTATTTTATGTTTTTACCGAATATCTTGGTTTCTATTCCTTTTCCGACATTGGCATTATTTCTATGGTTTTACACTAAATCATTTGTAAAATGTCCTTTCATTATTCGCTTCGGAATCTTGATGGCATCAATCGTTCAAGCCATAATCTCTATTGCCTCTGCAGGGCGCTCTGCAATTATTTATTGGGTTTTTGATTTCTTTTTGATATATAGTTTTTTCCACCAATATCTTACAAAACGCATAAAACGAATGATAGGCATTACTGCTACCATTATTGGAGCATTAATTGGAACAGTCTTTTTCATTATTACTTTTGCAAGATTTGATATGGCTGAAAATTCTCGTCGAAGTCCTTTTGAATCACTCTATGGTTATGCAGGACAACACGTAAACAACTTCTGCCATATGTTTGTCGAAGGCGGTGATTCACCGACCCAGATAGATAGGGTTTTTCCTTTGATTTCTAAAATCAGCGGAAAACAATTTGACTTGGTTGAACACTATAATAATACGGAGAAATATGTTAGAGGACTTACGAGCGTCTTTGATACTTTCGGTGCAGAAGTTTATCTTGATCTAGGTTGGCCTTTTTACATATCCTTACTTATATTATTATACATCATAGCCGTAGTCATACAGAGAAATTGGAAAGAAATATCATTTCATCGAGTATTCTTCGTAGTCATTGGCATTACATTCTTCACTCATGGATTATTTGCATGGCCATTCACTGGACATTACACCACTTTGGCCTTGTTCATCATCTTCTTCACAAGTTATTGCTTCAAATATAAATTTAAAATATGAAGACAGTATGTATTCTCGGTAATTTTGACTTCGGAAATGATACTTGTAGCGGACAAATAATTAAGACAAGAATGATTGCCGAAGAAATAGGCAAACGCATTCAAGAAGTCACACTTTCGGATACAGCCGGAGGGCTAAAATTCCTTTTAAAACTACCGTATATTATCTTCACATTGCTCATTAAGCATAAGAATATTATTATTCTTCCTGCTCAAAATGGCATCCACATCATTCCACTTTTTCTTGTTGGATTAAATGTTTTCTTTAGAAGAAAATTGCATTACGTCGTAATTGGTGGCTGGCTTCCCGATTTTCTGCAACAGTATTGGCATCTGCGAATTATTTTGAAAGGTATTGATGTTATATATGTTGAAACTGATAAAATGAAAAAAAGAATATCAAAAATCGGACTTTCAAATACATTAGTAATGCCTAATTGTAAATCATTGAATATTCTTACTCCAAAAGAAGTTGAAGCGCATGATAATAAGGACAAAAATTCATTTCCTCTAAAATTATGTACATTCTCAAGAGTAATGAAGGAAAAAGGCATAGAAGATGCAGTACATGCCGTCATCCAATGTAATACAGAATTAGGATTTGAAGCCTTTTCGCTTGACATATTTGGAAAAATCATCAATAGTGAACATATATGGTTTGACAATCTTATGAAAAATGTTCCCAAATACATATCATATGGAGGTCAAATTGGATATACCGAAAGCACCGACAAACTACGAACTTATTATATGTTGCTTTTTCCAACTTATTATTCTGGCGAAGGCCATGCGGGAACTCTTATCGATGCATTGGCTTCCGGGCTACCTGTTATTGCCACCGACTGGCATGATAATACAACCATCATTACAGACGGAGAAACTGGATTTATTACCCCAATAAAAGACGCAAAAAGAATGGCACAAAAGCTCATCTACATTTATAATAACCCCGAATTAATACATAAAATGAGATATAATTGCATTGAAAAAGCGCAAGACTATGTCCCAGATAAAATCATAACAATACTCATTAACGAACTAAAAAAGTGAACTATAATTACGTCATCACAGGCAACGAAATGTACTCTCCACCTATGTTCATGGATGTAGCACATTTGGAAAACGTTAGACTCTATACACAACTTGGAGAAGACTTTCGTTCTCCCCTTTCGTTTATGCTTTTTCATTTGCATTATTCACGTTTAGTTAATCGTTTCATTTCAAAACCTTTTGCAAATTATATATACAAACGTCAATATCAACCTTCATTCCCTAATAATAAACCTCTATGCATTATTTTTCTTTGTGACAAGCCAGATATTTACAATAATGAGAAATATATCAATATATTAAAACAAAAAAATAAAGGAATAAAACTCGTTCTCTACATTGTAGATATAATTGATTCAAACAAGAATTTGGATATCAAATATGCAAAAGACACATTTGACATGGTTATCTCATATGATGCCAATGATGCAAAAAAATATGGACTTTTTTACTACCCTACTCCACATTCTAATCTTCATCCCGATGATGATGATACATTAATGAGTGATGTATATTTTTGTGGAAAGGCTAAATCAAAAGAACGCTTAACAAAAATTCTACGCATTTTTGAGCTTTGTAAGGAACAAGGGTTGAAATGCGATTTCTATATTACCGAAGTAGCAAATAATGACATTGTCTATCCTGATGAAATAAAATACAACAAACAAGTATCGTTTATGGAGAATTGTCGCCATATCATCAAAACACGTGCGATATTAGAAATTTTGCAAGATAATGCCCTTGGTTTCACTCCACGATTATGGGATAGTATTATTCACGAGAAATATCTTATTACTGACAATAAATATTTAACTGATTCCAATTTTTACAAACCAGAAGGAATGTTTCTCCTTGAATCTAATGATATCAAAAAATGGGAGATAGCATCGTTTAAAGAAAAGCTTTTTACTCCTCTGAAGTATTCCGAAGATTTTAAGGCTCAAATATCACCATTGAACTTCATTAAATTCCTAGAAACATCTCTTATATGACAAACTATGATAGTAAGTAATTATTTACATAAAGGAATAAGAGCAATTAGCAATCCGCGTTATACCATATATAAAATTATGCGGCGACTATCTAAGTGGTGTCCCTGTATATTCTATATTAAGGCAACCTATTATTTGCAAAATGGGCAGAAACTAAACTTAAAAAATCCGCAAACATTCAATGAAAAACTAAATTGGATGAAAATACATTTGCATGATTCATTATTCACACGCCTTGCTGACAAATATGAAGTAAAAGAATATATAGCACAAAAAATCGGTAGTAGTTATGTCGTTCCTACTCTTGGCATTTGGAATAATTTTGAAGAAATTGATTTTAACGCCCTGCCTAATGAATTCATATTAAAAGCCACTCACAATAGTGGAGGCATAGTAATTTGCCATGATAAAAAGACTTTTGATAAAGAAACATCTTCAAAAATCTTAAAAAATGCTTTAAAACAAAATTGGTACTATACAAGTTGTGAATGGGTATATAAAGGCATTAGACCGAGAATCCTTGCCGACACATTACTCAAAGATAAAAACAAAACAGAATTACAAGACTATAAATTTTGGTGTTTCAATGGCGAACCAAAAATCATGTATATCACTAACAAAGGCAAAAATATATATGAAAATTTCTATGATATGAATTTTAATCCTATAAATATAAATCATGGTTTTCCGCGTATGTTGCCCGAATATTCAAAGCCTAATACATTTGAAGGAATGCGTCAATTAGCTACGACACTCTCAAAAAATATCCCATTTGTTAGAATCGACTTTTTTGACATTGACGGACATATTTATTTTGGAGAGTTCACTTTCTACGATTGGGGAGGAATGAGACGATTCAAGACAAAAGAAGAAGAACTAATGTTAGGTAGTTGGATTGATTTGTCATCGTATTTTAAGAAAACAGACCAAACTCTATGAATATACTTTTCTACACCACAGATATGCGTTTTGGAGGTGCACAAAGAGTCATTTCCATACTTGCCAACAAGTTTTCTCAGCAAGGCCACATGGTGAGTATTTTTATGTATAACGAATATGATACAATTGCATATCAACTAGATAGAAGAGTCAGCATAGAACATTTAGATAATAAGTTTCGTATATATAAACTTTTACACAATATTAAGCAACTGAAATTCACCCGAAAACGCATCATAGATTTTGCCCCCGACGTCATTATCTCGTTTTATGCCATTGACACCATTCTCGCATGGCTTGCAAGTAAAGGACTTGATATCCCTATCGTCTATTCGCAAAGATGCGATCCATACAACACATCCTTTAAAGAACATCTTTACGAAAAGTTGGCAATAAGATTAGCAAAACATATTGTATTCCAATCAACAGGTGCACAACACTACTATAGTAAAAAAACACAAGAGAAATCACATATTATTTTTAATCCTTTACAAGTAGAGTTTCTGCCAAAGAAGCAATATATGCCAGATGACGATAAAAAACAACGTGTTATTGTTGCCGTTGGTCGCCTTTCTGAACAGAAAAATCACAAATTACTGATAACAGCCTTTAATTCTATTAAAGATGACATTCCAAATGTTGTTCTACAAATCTTTGGCGATGGCCCTTTAAGAGAATCGTTACAAGATTATATCAATAGTTTGCATTTGCAAGAGCACGTTATTTTGATGGGTAATAAAAATAATGTTACAGATTATGTTAGCCAAGCTGATGTATTCGTATTGCCATCACTATACGAAGGTCAGCCCAATGCTCTTCTTGAGGCCATGTGCATCGGTGTACCTTGCATTTCTACCGATTGGTCTCCAAAGGGTACGATTGCAGATTTAATCAAAGATGGAGAAAACGGAATCATCGTGGCGAACAATAATGTAGAAGATATGATAGTCGCCATTGAAAAAATGCTTTCTGATAATGATTCAGCAAGAAAAATGGGTTGCAACGCAACACAACTCTCACATATAATAAATTCTGATGCTATTTGCCAAATTTGGCTTACGACCATAAGTGAAATTGTCAATAAATGAATATTTAATAATAGATAGTTATGACCAAAGTTCTTTGCCTAATAGATGCACTTCGCCTTGGTGGAGCAGAACGTCAACTCATCGGTTTGACGTCTTTGCTCAAAGAACGTAACTTTGATGTTACATTGGCAATGTATCATACTCATAATTTCTATACTGACTTACTAAAAGAACATGGTATAGAGCCTATTGTTATATCAACAAAAGACAATCAATTATCAAAATTATATGCCATAGGACGTTTCATCAAAAATAATCAATTTTCTACTGTCATCGCTTATATTGATGGTCCTACAAAGATTTGTTGTTTGCTTAAGATGTTAGGATATAAGTTTAATCTCATTGTTTCAGAGCGCAACACCTCACAACAACTTACAAGGAGTACAAAACTTAAATTTTGGCTATATCGTTTTGCTGATTATATCGTTCCTAACTCGCTTTCACAAAAACTCTTTATTGATACCTATTTTCCGCAATACACTAAAAAAACTATTGCTATTACAAATTTCACAGATACGGAGCATTTTCATCCTATAGAAAACTCAACGGAAGACGCTCAAAAGCAATCTCTCATTCTCACTCCTGCCCGCATAGCAAAGCAAAAGAATGTGTTAAATCTATTATATGCTATTCGAATATTAAAAGACAAAAAGGCAAAAATACATTATAGATGGGTTGGAGATGTTCAGAGTGGTGAAGAAGAGTATAAAACTATCGTTATGGAAAGGGTTAAGGAGCTTGATATCTCTGACTATATTGACTTCTGCCCTGCTACAAAAGACGTTGCAACAGAATATCATAATTGTAATATTGTATGTCTACCTTCATTATTTGAAGGCTATCCCAATGCCATTTGCGAGGCTATGAGTAGTGGAAAAGTAATTGTTTGTAGTGATGTTTGTGACAATTCAAAAATTATTACAGAAGGTATCAATGGTTTTTTATTTAATCCATCATCCGCAGAAAGCATTGCAGAGACTATTCAAAAAGCATTATCTATTAGTATTATTAAACGTCAAGATATAGAAAAAACAAACCGTGAAAAAGCATTAAATGATTTCTCCAAACAAGTATTTGTAGATAAATATATGAAGCTAATAAAATAACTTTTTAAGTATTCTCTCATCTTTATAAGGAAAAAAGAGAAAGAGAAAGAGAAAAGAAGAAAAAAGAATCAATAAAATCCCACAAAGCCCATTACTTTTTTATATCATCTCACCATTGTACTGCATGTTTTTCCCTAGGACAGTACAACAAATCATCTTTACGTCGTCAATAAAAGACTGATGCTTGTAATAATATAAATTTATCTTGACTTTATCAGGATATATCACTTCATCGTTATATTTTTGAGGGTCTGCCTGAGCTGAAAGCATCTCTTCTTCGTTTCTATATTTTAAAGATGCTGGGCCCGTGATTCCTGGACGGAGTTTTAATATTAGACGATTTTCTCCTTCTAACTTATCAGCATATCCTGGGACATCAGGACGAGGACCGACAAAACTCATATCCCCTTTTAAAACATTCCATAGTTCTGGCAATTCATCCAATTTATATTTTCGCATTTTTGCTCCTAATGGCGTGATGCGACTTTCACCTGCAACGCTCACCGATGAGCCATTGTGGTTTTGCGTCATAGTACGGAATTTATTAATTGAAAAAAGTTTTGCATTTTTCCCAACCCTCTTTTGAGAAAACATTACAGGAGCATGTGGCTCTGAAAGTTTCATTTTTATGAAAATAAATAAGAATACCGGGCTTAAAACTATAAGTCCCAATAAAGCAAAAGTCTTATCAAATATTAATTTCAACATACGCTCTTATCGTGCCACTGATATTTTATTTTTTTCGTAAATCCAAAAACAAGATTGCACCCCGTAATGATAGCAGACTTCAACGGATTCATCTTTTCTGCTTGGCGATACAGACGATAATGCCATTTTATAAGTTCAAAATAGTTTTGGTCTGATATTGAGCCATATCTAAGCCTATACATTGACAATGGTTCAGCGAGCAGATGACAAGTAGCTTTGCGTGATATTTTTAACCACATTGCATAATCGTTGTTTCTCTTGATATTCGCCACTTGTATTAGTCCTATATTTTCTCTATTAAACATCACCGTAAGACATCCAGGCCAACAATACATAAACATCATAAATTTTGACACTTTCTTTGGACCTGATACAATCTGTTTATAAGACACCCCTTCATGACTCATCTTTATGAAGTTGGTATAAGAGAAATCATAATGATTTTCTTCCATGAAGCGGACTTGTTTTTCCAACTTTTCAGGCAACCATAAATCATCACTATCAAGAAAAGCAACATATTTCCCCGTGGCTTGGCGAAGAGCTAGATTTCTAGCTTCTGCAGCTCCTTGGTGAGTGTTGTTAAAAATCTTTATTCGCTTATCTTCATAGGAACGGACAATTTCTAGAGTGTTGTCGGTAGAGCCGTCATCGACTATTAGCATTTCCCAATTAGCATAGGTTTGTGCCAAAACACTATTGATACTTTTTGCTATATATAGAGAACTGTTATATGCAGGAGTAACTATTGATACGAGCGCACTCATATTGTAAAATCAAATTCTTATCTTATTATAATAACGTAATAACTATTAAAATATTTTCATATTTTAATATCTTCTAAAAATTAGACGCAATTTATCGCTTTTCAATAGCATTTTTTCGCTGTCGAGACACTCTACAGTAAAGAGTTCTTCCAACGCATTTATTCCATATTTTGCCAGCACAGCAGGGTCTGTCACCTTTTCATCACCCGATTCACGTTTATCGCGGTATGGGTCATAAAGTTTCAGCATGTTATTCTCATGCTTGAAGCGTATATTATATCTATTTTCATTAATATCTCTCACCTGTAGCAGACGGAACTGAAAAGCCCAAAAGATTTCTGCACTTTTAACCTCCTGTGTCCCACCAGTTGATAATGTATCAACAGTAGTAAGTTGCCAGAAGCCATCCAAGTCGCCATTATCACTTGCTTCCAAATGGCAAGATGAAAATGCGAAAGACGCAACAATACACATAATGATTATATTGAGAAAATATATCTGTTTCATCTTTTAGTTCTTATTTTTTATACACACCTAAGAAAACTACTTTAGAATCCCACTTTTAATAAATGTCACTTGGAAGCCAACATTATCACCCAACAAAGCTCCTTGATCAAGAGCGAATGCTCCACGCACTGCCCAACCATTTTGTTTGAATAGTTTTGGAATAGAATATGTCACCTCCGCCAAGAAACTATTGTTATGTTTTGGATCAAGATAAGGCTTTTTGTATCTTCCCCACCCTTTTTGTGTGGTATATAGAAGACGATAGTGAAGATTTTTCGTTGGATTGCCATTCACACCGAAATGCCAAGCCCAAAAGCGGTTATCTTGCACCTGTATTACTCCATCTTCATTATAAAGTGGGGAGCGATAAAGGGGATTACCGAACACTTGCCCCCAGTGTTGCCAACCACTTAAAAGATAGTGATTATAATAGTCATCCATACCGGCGACGTGGTCAGAGATGTTTGGTGTGCGATCATGGAACACAGGTCCGCTTTGATACTTGGTGTAAATATACTCTGCTACTATGGTGCTTACGATTGGATTGTTTGGCAAATTTGCCTCTATTCCCCAAAGGCAATCTTTGAAATCGTAAAGAATATAATTATTATCGACGTGTTTATCCCAGTCTTCGCCTTTTCCGTATCCGTCATAATCCACGAAAAGCATCTGTGAATGGTCTTCAAAAAAATGGTCTGCATATAGAGCGACATCCCAACCTTTGCCTTTGTATTTCAGTCGCACAAGCCACGAACCCACTTGGTCTCCTGCCGAATTTTCGTATGCTCCTTCGTGGCTATCAGAGCCTCCCGGCAAGAAAGCATCCCAATATGCCTTCAGTCCGCTATCATGATGTATCACAGGGTTAAACTCATGTTGTGCGTCTTGTACATTATATGAAGAGCCACCGAATAGACATGCCATTTCCAGCCCTATTTCGGCTTGGAAGCGGTATTTGTCGGGCACTATCTTTAGGTATCCTGCCTTACTGTGATAGCGTGTTGCTTGTGAATATTTTCCGTCTTCGCCTACAAAGTCTTTTTGCCAGTTATCATCTGTTAGTCTTCCATAGGCTATATGTCCTTTGAATGCGAGCCATTCTCTTGTTCCGGGGATGTTCCAATATTCAGGCAATTCCACTCGCACTTGTGGTACAGGGCGAGCATTTTTGCCAAGTGTCTGAGAGCCCGTTGAAAGTTC
This sequence comes from Candidatus Equicola faecalis, assembly GCA_018065185.1. Taxonomy (GTDB): domain Bacteria; phylum Bacteroidota; class Bacteroidia; order Bacteroidales; family Bacteroidaceae; genus Prevotella; species Prevotella faecalis. The sequence continues at coordinate 18,535 of JAGHTU010000010.1, forward strand.
CTGATTCTTCATTTCCATCGGTATCTCCTTTGCACCAATGGTGAGAAGTCCTTTTTTGTATCGTCCTTGAAAATATGCTTGTTGCAATACGAATGTGCTTGTGAAACCTGTAGCAAGTGCAGCATCAACGCCATAACCTATTCCCCATTTTCTTATTGAGTCGTTTTCTATCGGGCGGAAGACTCCACCTCTTAAATAGGCATTATTGTTTTTCAACGAGCTCAATCCATATCTGTTAGCATTAAGCCACAACGGATTATTATCTCCCGAACCAAAGGTAGCTTGCGCTTCAGCTTTGTATTCAACATTCTCTATGAGTCGTCCTGCATTTGTCTGCGCCATTGCATGGTATGCAAAAATCACACCCGACAAAACGCTCATTATCATTAATCTTCGCTTCATTTCCGCAAAGGTACACATAAAATTTTATTTTGTTTCAAAGGTGCTAAAATTATCTTATTTCGCTTTTAATCAAGGTAGCACGCACATCTCACCATTCATCCCACTCGTCGTAGTTCACTTGGTCAAATGGATGAAGCAGCCTGTGCCTTGCCAACCAGTGTATTGCCATATCTGGGGTAAAAGCCTTATACTCTATATCTATGCGTGTCTCGTCTTTTGTATATCGGTTAATTATATAGGTATGATAGAATGTGGTAAAGTCGCCACGTACTCTGTCACCCACGTTCAAGAAGCCACCCCATATACGCACGATATAATAATCTAATTCCGTTTCAATTATATAATGCTCATCATCACCTTCATAAATGACCGTTCCGTTCACGCACCTGTCGGTTTCCTTATAATTTTTATAAGTGTCATCTTTCGAGACCTCTGATTTATGCTGGTCTCCCCTACTCTGCTTTGCCTGCATAGTGTGCGAAACAGAAACTGTTTTCTTTTGCGGAACACTATTTGTAGTTTTTTTGTTTCGGGTAAGGTCCTGCTGCTCATATCCTGCATCGTCACTTTCCTGAAGCTCTCCCATGATGCATGATGCCATTGAAAGCGACTGAGCAGAAATAAATATCGAAACAACTATCCGATATATTACTCTAACACATTTTTTCATAATTAACTATCGTGTGATTCTCTGAATACAAAAGTACAGAATTTTTCTTTATGGCAAATGAACACAATAAAAAAATCAATACTTCGAAGTTGAGCGCTCGAAGCCTCGCCTTCTTCCGCTCGGAGCCTCCAACTTGTCACGACGATTTAGTCAAATTGTCACGACGATTTGCCCAACTTGTCACGACGATTTACTCAAATTGTCACGACGATTTGGAGGCTCCGAGCGGAAGATGGCGAGGCAAGGATGGGAAAACATAGATTTACAGTCTGTTATAAATAGTGATTTTAATAGGGATAAGTCGTGCTTGTATGTTGAAGATGCCAAATAAAAAAAAAGTACCATAAATAGAATAAAAAGAAAGAAAACTTCGTATCTTTGCAAAAATTATATATGGAGTTTGGAAATAATGTACATTTTAGTCTATCATATTGATTATTCACTTTAAATAAACGTATAACCTTAATTTTTACACTTATGAAGAAAATTTTACTTTTTGTTTGTGCAATCATGATTTCTGCATCATCTTTTGCACAAGACGTAGTTTTAGACTTTACCACTAATGAAAAGTGGGGATTTCCTGAAGGCTCTTCTGCCGGACAGAAAGATGAAAAAACATTCTCTGACGGAACGTATTCTGTTACACTGAAAGCAGAAACAAAGTATTATTTCAACAAAGATGGATATTTGTTGATAGGTAAGACTGGTTCCACTCTCACTTTGCCTGCTTTCAACTTTGCAGTAACAAAGATTGAAGTTGTGGGGAATAAAGATGCTTCTGCATCAACAAAGCAAAACATATTCGCAATAATTGAGGGCCAAGCAATTCCAGTAAGCACTGAAACTACAGGGGCTAAAGAAACTAATACATATGTGATAGACTCTAAATATCAGGCAGCGGGTACAATCTATCAACTCCAGGTCTTGTCTGCACACAACACCCAAATCACAAAAATAAACATCTATTATGCAGGCAGTCTTTCTGCTCCTACATTCAGCGTAAAGGGTGGTGTTTATTATGAAGCACAAAATGTTGAACTTACAGCAGATGCTGGCAAGATTTACTACTCTATCGATGGCGAAAATTACAATGAATATAAATCTGCTATCACAGTAAACCAGACAACAACCATTTCTGCTTATACTGAAAAAGATGGCAAGAAGAGTGCTGTCAGTTCAGAGACTTATCAGATTGCAAAATCTTACGCAAGTCTTGATGACCTTGTAAAAGAAACTCCAACAACTGAAGGTTGGCCTGTTGTTGTTCCTATCCAGAATGAAGAAATAGATGATTTCGCTACTAATGCAGGTGGCAACGTAAATGGTGTATTCCTCACTCGCAAAGTAGGCGAAAAGAATCTTGAACTCTATGCAAACGGCGTTCCTACACATTGGATGGTAGGTGATTTACTCTCTGGTACTTGCAAGGGAATATATAAAGACTATAATGGTCAAGCAGAAATTGCTCTTGTCAACTGGAACGACATCACAAACGGAACAGCCCCGACCCCAATCGGTGGACTTGAAACATTTGAGAACGGCGATTTTGAAACTTGGGTAAACAACCTGCCAAAGAGTTGGAAGTCAGCTTGCACAGCATCAAGTGCAACTCTTGAGCAAAGCACAAATGCTCATGCAGGTAGTTATGCCGTAAACGTAAAGTGTAGCACATCAGACAACAAACGTCTTGCCTTTAAGGAGATGAAACTCGCTGCAGGTTGGTATGCTGTAAAATTCTATGCAAAAACAAACAGCGAAACTCAGGACACATCACAGGTTCGCCCGGGCTACGTTCCTGTTGTTGACGGAAAAGCAGGCACTTATAATTATGGAAAGAATGTTACCGTAAAAAATAACGAATGGACAGAAGTATCATACACTTTCGAACTTACTGAAGAGACAATAATCAGCCTTGTTGTTATGAATCCTAAGACTACATCAGATAAATATACTGCTTGCGATGTGCTCATTGATGATTACTCAATAACAACAACAACTGGCATCAAAGCAATTAACGAAGTACAAAACGCAAAGCACAATGCAACCTTTAATATACAAGGAATCAAAGTGAATGATAATTATCGTGGTTTCGTAATCTGCCATGGCAAAAAATACTTGAAGAAGTAACTTGTAATTCATATTTACATAAGCAAAAAAGCAGGGAAGGAAATCCCTGCTTTTTTTATACCATAGTGAAATATTTTTTGTAACTTTACAGCCGTTAAAATAAACTTAAAAACCAAATACATATATTATGGACAAATCATTCAAATCAATCCTCATTGCAGGACTTGTTACAGTTTTCATGGGCAGTTGTGCTAACAGCCAGAATGTCTGCTCTTATCAGTTGGACGCTAAGAAGTTCGACACAGTAATCAACAAAAAGCCAGTTCATCTCTTTACGATGAAAAACAACAACGGCATGGAAGTCAGCATTACCAATTTTGGTGGTCGTATCGTACAGATTATCATTCCAGACAAAAATGGAAACAAGCAGGACGTAGTGCTTGGATATGACAACATACAGCAATATTACGACATTGAGAAATATGGTGGCAGTGATTTCGGTGCCGCTATTGGTCGTTACGCAAACCGTATAAACAAAGGGCAGATCACCATCGGCGGTAAACAGATACAATTACCACAGAACAATTTTGGACATTGCCTACATGGCGGTCCTAATGGCTGGCAATATGCTATCTATGACGGAAAGAAGGAGAATGATTCAACCATCACCATGAGCATTGTATCTCCTGACGGAGATGCCAATTTCCCGGGTAAGGTAGAAGCAAAGGTCACATACACATTGACTTCAACTAATGCTCTTGATATTCAGTATGAGGCAACAACAGATGCCGAAACTGTTATAAATATGACAAACCATAGTTATTTCAATCTCAATGGAGACCCTACAAAGAACATCGAGAACTGCATTCTTTATGTCAATGCCGATTGCATGACTCCGGTCAATCGTACCTTTATGACAACAGGCGAGATTGTCAAGATGGCAGAAGATGATCCTTTCAACTTCCTTAAACCTAAAGCAGTCGGCAAAGACATCAACGCTGATAATGAACAGTTGAAATTCGGCATGGGTTATGATCACAACTGGTGTCTGAACACATATAAGGACGGCGTCGGTAATGACAAAGAAATAGCAGCCAGCCTTTGGTCGCCTATTACTGGAATCCGTCTGGATGTCTATACAAATGAACCTGGAATACAAGTTTATACCGGTAATTTCCTTGATGGTACGGCAAAAGGCAAAAAAGGTATAATATATAACAGACGTGCAGCCATCTGTCTGGAAACACAGAAATATCCAGACACTCCAAACAAACCGGATTGGCCAACAGCCAACCTGAAGCCTGGAGAGACTTACAAGAGCCACTGCGTATTTGCTTTCTCTGTAAGCAAAGGATTGTAAGATACAATTGAACCGAATTATCAATTATCAACTGTCAATTATTTAATTAAAAAAATACACTATGGATATTTTAACAGCATTGCAAAACAACGGTTTTCAGATGATTGACTATATCGTTGTTGCAATTTACATCGTACTTTTAGTCGGTTTAGGTCTGTTCTTGTCACGTAGCAAGAAAGGCAAAGAAAAATCATCAAATGACTACTTCCTCGCCGGCAACACCTTGACATGGTGGGCAGTGGGTGCATCACTCATCGCAGCCAACATCTCTGCAGAGCAGTTCATCGGCATGTCCGGATCTGCATTCGTTTCTGGTATCGCAATGGCAGCATACGAACTGGAGGCTGCTTTGGCGCTGATTATCGTAGGTAAGTTCCTTTTGCCACTTATGATTAAAAAGAATGTGTTTACTATTCCACAGTTCCTCTCACAGAGATACAACTGGGGCGTAGGTCTAGCATTCTCCATATTCTGGCTTTTTCTCTACGTATTCATCAACCTTACATCCGTAGCTTGGCTCGGTGCATTGGCAATAAAGCAGATTCTCGGTCTGCCAGCAGTTCCTAGCACGATGATGGGAATGCCTGTAGATATGACATTGATGTGGATTATCCTCGCCTTGTTCATCATCGCCGGTATCTACTCAATCTATGGCGGTTTGGCATCAGTAGCATGGACAGACGTCATGCAGGTGACATTCCTTGTTGGTGGTGGTCTTATCACAGCTTACTTTGCACTCGACGTTATCGGAGCAAAGGTTTGGGGTTGCGGTCCTTTCGAGGCTCTTGGAAATATCTTCAACTGGTGTATCGACCAACCGGGAGACAAACACTTCAACCTCGTCGTCAGTCGTAATGCCGACCTCTATCCTGTCATCAATGGTACTGCCACTCAGGCAGCAGACCCTTACTTTGATATTCCTGGTATCGTTGTTGTGGTTGGTGCATTATGGCTTACGAACCTCGGCTACTGGGGCTTCAACCAGTACATCATCCAGAAGGGTTTGGCAGCAAAATCACTCGACGAAGCAAAGAAAGGTATGGTATTCGCTGGATTCCTTAAGATATTGATACCATTTATCGTTTGTATCCCTGGCGTTTGCGCATTCTTCATCATGAAAGGACAGATTGACGGACAGCCAGTATTCGACATGATAAAAGACAGCCTTACGGGTAGCATTGAGCGCTCGGATGATGCTTATCCTTATCTCATACACAACTTCACGCCTACTGTTGTAAAGGGTCTTGCATTTGCAGCACTTGCAGCAGCAGTTATTTCATCTCTTGCCTCTATGTTCAACTCTACTTCCACCATCTTCACGATGGATATCTACAAGAAGTTCCTCAACAAGAAAGCAACGGACAAGAAACTCCTCACAGTAGGCCGTCTCACTTCACTTTCTGCACTCATCATCGCCCTCATCGCTGTATATCCAATCATGGGTGGTGCTGACCAGGCATTCCAAGTAATTCAGGAATATTCAGGTTTCGTATATCCGGGCATCGTGACCATCTTCGGTCTTGGCTTGTTGTGGAAGCGTGCATCAGGAACAGCCGCTGTTGTTGCAGCAATCGGTACTTTCGCATTCTCAATCCTGTTCAAATTCCTATTGCCGGATGTTCCGTTCCTAATTCGAATGGGCTATGTATTCCTCTGCCTTGTAGTGCTCTTCGTTAGCATCTCTATGTGTAGCAAGAATACCAAACCAGCCGAAGAACTTGACGAGCATGCAGTAAAGACACAGCTCAAGTGGTCAACAATTATGCTCGTACTCTCTGTGATTACACTCGTTGCCGGCATCATCATGATGATGAGTGAAACTTGTCGCAACTATGGCGCAGAGACTATCTTCTTCCTCACAGTAATGTTCTTCGTATTGTTCTGGTATCTGCGTTCAAATGCCAAGGATAAGGTGGAAGATGTGAAATCTATTGGTGTTGACATTGCAATATTCAAGACTAACAAGACATTCAACATCGGTGCCTGTGGCATCATCTTGATTCTTGCCATTCTCTATATCTGCTTGTGGTAAAAATATATAGTCTGTATATCTGCCTACCAATGCGGTAGGCAGATATTCTACTTATAAAATATAATAATATGCTTGAAGAATTAAAAGAAAAAGTATTCCGAGCAAACCTTGAACTCGTACAACATAACCTTGTGATTTTCACTTGGGGCAACGTCTCTGGTATCGACCGCGAAAAAGGACTCGTAGTGATAAAACCATCCGGAGTAAGTTATGATGTTATGAAAGCATCAGATATGGTTGTTGTTGACTTGGAAACAGGCAAAGTGGTAGAAGGAGACCTCAACCCATCATCTGACACTCCGACACACCTTATATTATATAAAGCTTTTCCAGAGATTGGCGGTGTGGTACACACCCACTCCACTTATGCTACGGCATGGGCACAAGCAGGAATGGACATCAAGAATATCGGCACGACACATGCCGACTATTTCCACGATGAAATACCTTGTACAGAGGATATGACAGAAAGCCAAATGGCAGAATACGAAAAAGAGACTGGTATCGTTATTGTAAACCGTTTCAAGAATCTCAACTATGTGCACAATCCTGGTGTACTGGTAAAGAATCACGGTCCGTTCTCATGGGGTAAAGCCCCAGCCGAAGCCGTATATCATGCCGTTGTCATGGAACAGTGTGCAAAAATGGCTTACATCTCTTACACACTCAACCCAGAAACGACAATGAACCCTCTGCTCATTGAGAAACATTTCTCACGCAAACACGGACCAAATGCTTATTACGGTCAACACAAAGGCTGACCGTAATAATTGATAATTGACAATTTATAAAATTTAAAGACTATGTTTGAAAATTTTGAACTTTGGTGGGTGACTGGTGCACAGCTTCTTTATGGAGGTGATGCCGTTGTCCAGGTTGACGGACACTCAAAGGAGATGGTTGAAGGGTTGAACGCTTCAAACAACATCCCAGTAAAAATAGTATATAAAGGCACAGCCAACTCTTCAAAAGAAGTTGAAGAGGTGATGAAAGCTGCCAATAACGACGAGAAATGTATTGGTATCATCACATGGATGCATACATTCTCGCCTGCTAAGATGTGGATAAAGGGTTTGCAGGCTTTGCAGAAACCATTACTCCATTTCCACACACAATACAACGCAGAGATACCATGGGACACAATGGATATGGACTTCATGAACCTAAACCAGAGTGCTCATGGAGATATTGAATTTGGTCATATCTGTACACGCATGCGCGTTCCAAGAAAGGTTGTTGTAGGTTACTGGAAGAGCGAAGATGCACAAAAAAAGATTGCTGTATGGGCACGTGTTGCTGCCGGTGTTGCTGATGCACATAATGTGCGTTGTCTTATGTTCGGTATGAACATGAACAATGTTGCCGTTACTGATGGCGACCGGGTAGAGTTTGAACAGCGTTTAGGATACCATGTGGATTACTATCCTGTATCTTCTCTTATGGACTATTTTAAAAAGGTTACAAAAGAGGAAGTGGACGCATTGGTAGAAGAATACAAAAAGGAGTACACAATAAAAATTGACGAGTCGGGCGAAGAAGTTTATTGGGAGAAAGTTCGCAATGCTGCAAAAGCAGAAATTGCACTCCGCAGAGTTCTTAAAGACGAAGGGGCTACGGCTTTCACGACCAACTTTGACGACCTTGGCGATGCAGACATTGACGATCCAAATTTCGTCGGTTTCGATCAAATTCCAGGTCTCGCTTCACAACGCCTTATGGCAGAAGGAATAGGATTCGGAGCAGAAGGTGATTGGAAAACAGCATGTCTGTACCGTAGCCTATGGGTGATACAACAGGGAATGCCGACAGGCTGTTCTTTCCTTGAAGATTATACGCTCAACTTTGCCGGTGACAGAAGTTCCATACTTCAGTCGCACATGCTTGAGGTGTGCCCACTCATCGCAACAGACAAACCGACACTCGAAGTACATTTCCTCGGCATTGGTATCCGTAAGCAACAGACGGCACGTCTGGTATTCACCTCAAAGGTTGGCAAAGGCATCAAAGCCACAGTCGTTGATTTAGGCAACCGCTTCCGCCTTATCACTCAAGAAGTGGAATGTATTAAGCCAAAACCTATGCCTAATCTGCCAGTAGCATCTGCCCTGTGGGTTCCACAGCCATCATTCGAGGTTGGTGCTGCAGCATGGATTCTCGCAGGCGGTACACATCACAGTGCTTTCTCTTACGACATTACTGCTGAGTATTGGGATGATTTTGCAGAGATGACAGGTATAGAATATATTCAAATCAATAAAGACACCACCATACCAGAGTTCAAGAAGGAGCTCCGCATGAATGAGGTCTATTATATGCTGAACAAAGCACTTTTATAAATTATTGCGATTTACAATTAATAATTGAAAATTACCTACCCTATGATTGCAAAAGATCTAATCACAAACGGAAAAGCCGTTCTCGGCATAGAGTTCGGCTCTACCCGCATAAAAGCTGTTCTTATTGACGAAGAAAACAAACCTATCGCACAAGGTTCCCACACGTGGGAAAACCAACTCGTTGACGATTTATGGACATATAGCATCGAAGATATCTGGAATGGGCTGCAAGACTGCTATTCAAATCTCCGTAAAGATGTAAAAGAACAATATGATGTTGAAATAAAATCACTCGCTGCCATAGGCATCAGTGCTATGATGCATGGTTATATGGCATTCAACGATAAAGAAGAAATACTTGTACCTTTCCGTACATGGAGAAACACCAATACAGGAAAGGCAGCAACAGAATTGTCGCAACTTTTCAACTTCAACATTCCTCTCCGCTGGAGCATTTCCCATCTTTATGAATGTATTCTCGAAGGCAATGACCACGTTAAGGACATCAAATTCCTTACCACACTCGCAGGATATATTCATTGGCAACTGACGGGCAAACGTGTACTCGGTATTGGAGATGCTTCAGGTATGTTTCCTATTGATTCATCCACCAACGACTATTGCTCTGATATGGTGGATAAGTTCAACAAGCTTATCGCTCCAAAGGGATACGGATGGACGTTACTCGACATTCTTCCACAGGTGCTCGTTGCCGGTGAAGATGCTGGCTGCTTGACAAAGGAAGGCGCAAAGCTTCTTGACGCCTCAGGCAATCTTGAAGCAGGCATACCGCTATGTCCTCCAGAAGGCGATGCCGGCACAGGCATGGTGGCTACCAACGCTGTGCGTCAACGCACAGGAAATGTATCGGCAGGTACATCCAGTTTTTCAATGATAGTTCTGGAAAAACCTCTGTCGAAACCTTATGAGGCCATTGATATGGTAACCACTCCTGACGGCAGTGCTGTGGCAATGGTACATTGTAACAACTGTACAAGCGACATCAACGCATGGGCAAACATATTCAAAGAATATCAGGAACTGCTGGGCATCAAAGTTGATATGGGCGAGATTTATACCCGACTATTCAACGCTGCCCTCAATGGCGACAGCGACTGTGGCGGACTCATATCATATAATTACATCTCTGGCGAACCTATTACCGGCCTTGCCAATGGCAGACCAATGCTCGTGCGCTCGGCAAATGACAGATTCACGTTGGCAAACTTTATGCGTGCCAATCTTTATGCCGCTGTCTGTGCATTGAAGATAGGCAATGATATCCTGTTCAAGGATGAACATGTGAAAGTGGACCGCATCACAGGTCATGGTGGTTATTTCACCACCCCAACCGTTGGTCAGAAGATGCTTGCAGCCGCTATCAACTCGCCTATCTCTGTGATGGAGACTGCAGGAGAAGGAGGGGCCTGGGGTATTGCCCTGTTGGCATCATACATTATCAACAAACAGGGCATGACACTGCCTCAATATCTCGAGGAAAGAGTCTTTGCCGGCAACACTGGTACGGAGCTTCGTCCTACGGATGAAGACGTAGCAGGATTCAACGCATATCTTGAGAACTACAAGGCATGTCTTGAACTTGAACATGTAGCTGTAAAAGTAAAGAAATAATAAATCAATAATAGAACATGAAAAAGATATTAACAATCGCTGTTTGCCTTTCTGTCACGTTGGCAGTTTCGGCAAAGACATCGGTCAACATTCATGCCGACAAAGGTCAGCAGAAGATTAACAAAGAGATTTACGGTCAGTTTGCAGAGCATTTAGGTTCGTGCATCTACGGTGGGCTATGGGTCGGAGAAAACTCAAATATTCCTAACATCAACGGTTACCGTAAGGATGTGTTTGAAGCATTGAAGAACCTCAGCGTACCTGTACTCCGTTGGCCAGGTGGTTGCTTTGCCGACCAGTATCACTGGAAGGACGGTATCGGTCCTAAGGAGCAACGCCCGTCACTACGCAACAACAACTGGGGTGGCACTATGGAAGACAATTCTTTCGGCACACACGAATTCCTTAATCTCTGCGAGATGCTGGGATGCGAACCATACATCAGTGGAAACGTAGGCAGTGGCAGTGTACAGGAACTTTCAGAATGGATTGAATACATGACATGTGAAGAAGGCACTCCTATGGCAAGCCTACGTAAGCAGAACGGCAGAGACAAGGCATGGAAGGTAAAGTATATCGGTATCGGGAATGAGGCATGGGGTTGCGGTGGCAACATGCGTCCGGAATACTATTCTGACATCTACCGCAAATATGCAACCTATTGCCATAGTTATCCTTACAATCGTCTGTATAAGATTGCCAGCGGTGCAAGCGACTACGATTATGACTGGACAAAGATACTGCTTGACAATATAGGTTTTCAGGCTAATGGCTATTCTTTGCATTACTACACCGTGACAGGATGGACAGGTAGCAAGGGCAGTGCCATCAAATTCGACAACGATCAGTACTACTGGACGATGGGAAAATGTCTTGAGATAGAAGACGTAATCAATAAGCACAGTGCCATGATGGACAAGAAAGACCCACAGAAGAGAATCGGTCTTATGGTTGACGAATGGGGCACATGGTGGGATGAGGAGCCTGGGTCAATACGTGGTCATCTCTATCAGCAGAACTCTATGCGCGATGCCATGGTGGCATCACAGACACTTGACATCTTTCACCGCCATGCTGACCGCGTGAAGATGGCAAATATCGCACAGGTTGTCAACGTACTTCAGTCTATGATTCTCACAAACGATAAGGGCGGGATGGTACTCACTCCTACATACCATGTCTTTGAAATGTATAAGGGCTTTCAGGAAGCGACTTTCCTACCTTTAGATATGGACGGAACAGCAACCATGACCGTTAAGGGTGATGAGCACAACGCACAGCGCACTTTCCCTCTCATTTCAGCATCAGCAGCAAAGAAAGCCGATGGCAGCATCATTCTTGCAATGACCAACGTAAGCCTTGACAAGGCAGAAGACATTGAATTCACATTTGACTCGATGAATAAAATACAGCAGGCATCAGGTCGCATCCTTACATGTAAGAATATCACTGATTACAACGACTTTGAAAACCCTGCAAAGGTTATCCCTACCCCATTCAAGGGAGCAAAGACGAGCAAGAATACCGTAAAAGTCACTCTTCCTGCAAAGAGCATCGTAGTGTTGAACATCAAATAAAATTTTAACTAACATAAGATAATTATGAATGATATAAAAGTAATGAACCTTGCAGCAGATAACATCCGTATCCTTGCTGCAGCTATGGTAGAGAAAGCAAAGAGTGGTCATCCTGGCGGTGCTATGGGTGGCGCAGATTTTATCAACGTGCTCTATTCTGAGTTTCTCAATTATGACCCAGAAAATCCTGCATGGGTGGCACGTGACCGCTTCTTCCTTGATCCGGGTCACATGGCTCCAATGCTCTATGCGCAGTTGGCATTAACCGGCAAATTCTCACTTGACGAACTTGCTATGCTCCGCCAGTGGGGCTCGCCTACTGCCGGACATCCCGAGTTCAACATCGCCCGTGGCATTGAGAACACCTCTGGCCCACTCGGTCAGGGTCACACCTATGCCATCGGTGCTGCCATCGCTGCAAAGTTCCTCGCTGCACACACAGGCAACCCATCATTCCAGAAAGAGACCATCTACGCCTATATCTCTGATGGTGGCATAGAAGAAGAAATCTCTCAAGGTGCAGGCCGTATCGCAGGTATTCTCGGACTCGACAATCTTGTTATGTTCTACGACTCTAACGATATCCAGCTTTCCACAGAAGTGAAAGTCGTTATGCAGGAGAACACAGCAGCCAAATACCGCGCTTGGGGATGGGAAGTGAAAGAAATCAACGGTAATGACACACTGCAGATTCGCGAAGCCCTGCAGTGGGCAAAGGCTGTCAGTGGCAAACCTGCTCTCATCATTGGTAAATGTGTCATGGGTAAGGGTGCGCGCAAAGAAGATGGTTCTTCCTACGAGGCAAACTGCAAGACTCATGGTGCTCCTTTAGGTGGTGGCAACTTCATCAAAACTATTGAGAATCTCGGAGGTAACCCTAACGCTCCTTTCCAGATATTTGATGAAGTAAGAGGCCTGTATGCAAAACGTGCTGCAGAACTAAACGCCATCTGTGCCGAACGCCATGCAGAAGAGAAAGCATGGGAAGCAGCAAACCCTGAAAAAGCAGTACAGCAGGCAGAATGGTTCGCAGGCAAAGCACCGAAGATAGATTGGACAAAGGTCGTTCAGAAAGACAATGATGCTACACGTAGCGCAAGTGCTACAGTGCTCGCACAACTGGCACAGCAGGTGCCGAACATGATCTGTGCATCTGCCGACCTCAGCAACTCCGACAAGACGGACGGTTTCCTGAAGCAGACCACGGCATTTACGGCAAACGATTTCTCCGGTGCCTTCTTCCAGGCGGGTGTTGCAGAAATCACGATGGCATGTTGTTGCATCGGTATGGCTCTGCATGGTGGTGTCATCCCTGCATGCGGTACATTCTTCGTATTCTCCGACTATATGAAGCCTGCTGTTCGTATGGCGGCCCTGATGGAGCTTCCTGTTAAGTTCATCTGGACACATGATGCTTTCCGCGTTGGAGAAGATGGTCCTACTCACGAGCCTGTTGAGCAGGAGGCACAGATTCGTCTGATGGAGAAACTGCAGAATCATAGTGGCAAGAACTCTATGCTAGTGCTCCGTCCTGCCGATGCAAAGGAGACAACAGTGGCTTGGCAGATGGCTATGGAAAACATCTCTACACCGACAGCACTCATCTTCTCCCGTCAGGGCATCAACAATCTCCCTGAGGGAAATGATTACAGTCAGGCAAAGAAAGGTGCTTACATCGTTGCCGACAGTGATGAGAACCCAGATGTCATACTCGTTGCTTCTGGCTCTGAAGTCAGCACACTTGCTGCAGGCGCAGAACTTCTCCGCAAGGACGGCATCAAGTGTCGCATCGTCAGTGCACCGTCAGAAGGTGTCTTCCGCAATCAGCCTACAGACTATCAGGAGCAGGTGCTCCCTAAGGGCATCAAGCGCTTCGGTATGACGGCAGGTCTGCCTGTAACACTCGAAGGACTTGTTCCTGCTTGTTGCGGTAAGATTTGGGGTATGCGCAGTTTCGGTTTCTCGGCTCCGTATAAGGTGCTTGATGAGAAACTGGGCTATACTGGAGAGAATGTTTACAATCAGGTAAAGAATCTATTATAAGCCGTATAAATGGAAATAAAAACGATAGGAATAGCGAGTGATCATGCTGCCTTTGCGCTGAAGCAGTTCGTAAAGAAATACCTTGAAGAGAAGGGACTACCTTATAAGGACTATGGCACATATACTGAAGACAGTTGCAACTATGCCGAATACGGGCACAAACTCGCTGAAGGTATCGAGCGGGGTGAGGTCTATCCGGGCATTGCTATGTGTGGCAGTGGTGAGGGCATCTCCATGACGCTCAACAAGCATCAGGGCATACGTGCCGGTTTGTGTTGGAGAGAAGACATAGCACATCTCATACGCCAGCATAACGATGCCAATGTCATCGTACTGCCGGGACGATTCATTGATGAGGACACAGCCCGCAGGGTGCTTGACGAGTTCTTCGCTACAGACTTTGAAGGCGGTCGCCATCAGGTCCGCATTGATGCCATTCCGCTGAAATAAAGATTTGCGCTTAAAACAAGACGTTCCCACAATTCTAAATTGCGGGAACGTTTTGTTTTCCAGATAATATCCCATAATGTCTTTTCTATACATGTAACCAATGCATTTTTATAGGCATACAGACAATATTGTCCTAAACGTTTTTGTAAAAAAAAGAAATAAGAGGGATTGTTAAAAGGTAGAAAAATACTACCTTAGCGTTACAAATAATACACCCCTCTTATGAGAGCAAAGATAACACTATTTTCTCAAGTAATTGGCAAATTGCCGAAAAAATAATATCAAAAAATCAGGCTCACCTGCAAAGGGATTCATTTCTTAATTTCTTAATTAATTTCTTAAAAGAAGGTGTGAGCGAAGTTATTTGGGCGAATTGGCAATTAATAATACTCTTAACTTTCAAGAGGTGATAAATAAGTAAAAAAGAAATCTGCTATAAACAATAATAAGACTTACTCCATTTGAGGCATAGGACGGAAGTTCCTATCGTAGAGAAGGGACATAACCATCCGACGTGCGATGAGACAAGTCGATTCACTTCACTCGATGGGTCGATTTGTCCAAATTGATAGGTCGATTTGTCCAAATTGATAGGTCGATTTACCCAAGTTGATGGGTCGATTGACTTTTCCTGATTTTAGTAGACACTTTTTTGTTATTTAAACTGAATCCATAGACACCATTTCTTTACTTGTTCTGATTTCGTGGACAGAGTTTGATTTTCTGTTCTAATTCAATAGACATACTTGAAAAAGTTGTACTACTTT
>JAGHTU010000057.1 GCA_018065185.1 Candidatus Equicola faecalis
TCGTCTTCCGCTCGGAGCCTACAAATCGTCGTGACAAGTTGAGTAAATCGTCGTGACAAGTTGGGCAAATCGTCGTGACAATTTGATGAAATCGTCGTGACGATTTGGGGGCTCCGCCCTTTTGACATCGAGGCAACGGTTGCTCGGCTTCGAAGCATAGTATGGTTGAAGGTGGTTTTAAGGAAGAAAGGGGACTTAAATTAGGCTTCGCCTCAACAATGGAAATAAAGGAATAAAGTCGCTTCGCTCCCTCCTCTGGAGCGATAAACCTTGCCATCTACGATGGGACTCCTTTGGAGCGATAAATCGCTCTTTGTCGCAAACCTCATGACGTTTAGTCATTCGGTCGTTGCAATCTTCATGACATTTAGTCATTCAGATATTTTGTATTGTGTTCTGCTTGCACTAATTTTCACCTTCGCTACGCTCGTCGCAAATTAGGCTACATCAAGATAAAGCAAAAATCTAACGATTTAACGATTTATTTGTGAGTGTTAATTAGAGCGAGCTCCATTGACACTCACAAGCTAAATCTAAAATAACATAAATTATTTTTTGCTTTATTCTTGATTTGCACTAATTTTGCACTCGCTTTAAGGCATCAGTAAGTGTGATGGCGAGTTAAGCAAAGTTTATTAACTTAATTTAGAGTAACACAATTTATTATGAAAGAGATTAATCTGTCAGGTAAGAAAAGAACAGAAGTAGGTAAGAAATCTTCTAAACTCTTGAGAAAAGAAGGGTTGATTCCTTGCAACATGTATGGTGAAAGCGAGCAGGCTATTTCATTTACAATAGCTGAAGGCGAATTACGCAAGGCTGTCTTTACACCAATCATCTATGTATGCAACATCGATATTGACGGTGAGCCTCACAAGGCTGTCATCAAGGAGATTCAGCAGCACCCGGTGACTGATGCCGTTCTGCATGTTGATTTTTATGAAATCAATGAGACAAAGCCTATCACAGTGGGAATCCCTGTGAAGACAACAGGTTTTGCTGCCGGTGTGCGCGATGGTGGTAAGCTTACGATGAGCATCCGTAAGATAAACGTAACAGCTCCTTATAAGCAGATTCCTGAGGAGTTGACGGTTGACGTAACAGAGTTGGCTTTGGGTAAGAGCATCAAGGTGGGCTCGTTGAGTTTCGAGGGTCTAGATATTGCTACTTCTCCAGAGGTTGTCGTATGCTCTGTTCGTATGACACGTCAGGCTCGTTCTGCAGCAACTGCTGAAGAGGGCGAAGAGGCAGCTGAATAATAATGGAGAAATATCTGATTGTTGGTCTTGGTAATGTCGGTGATGAGTATACCGGCACAAGACACAACGCAGGGTTTATGGTGTTGGACGCTTTCGCTGAAGCGTCCAATGCTGTTTTTGAAGACCGCCGTTATGGGTTTGTTGCCAGTGTATCTGTCCGCGGACGTAAAGTGACGTTGCTTAAACCATCTACATTCATGAACCTCAGCGGAAATGCTGTGCGTTACTGGTTGAATAAGGAGAATGTGGACGTGGAGCATCTGCTCGTGATTGTTGACGACAAGGCCCTGCCACTCGGCACCTTCCGCCTCAGGAAAAGTGGTAGTGCAGGCGGACATAACGGGTTGGGGCATATTGAATCAGTACTCTGTTCGCAACAGTATAGTCGTCTGCGTATCGGTATCGGTGATGATTTCCCACAAGGGTGCCAGATAGATTATGTACTCGGACGATTCTGCGATGACGAACTCGCAAAACTTGCGCCAGTGATAAAGACGGCAGGTGAGATGATTGAGAGTTTTGTGCTCTGCGGTGTGGATAAGACGATGAATGATTTTAATGGCAGAAGCTAGGATAGATAAATGGTTGTGGGCAGCGCGTGTGTTCAAGACGCGTTCATTGGCTACTGATGCCATAAAAAATGGACGTGTCACTATCGGTGGACAGAACGTAAAGCCGTCGCGGATGGTGAAGGAAGGGGAGGTGATTGATGTGAAGAAGCCACCGATAACGTATTCTTTCCGCATATTGAAGACCATCGAACAGCGAGTGGGGGCTAAACTCCTTGCCGATGTCTATGAAAATGTAACTGCACCCGAACAGTATGAAATCCTGGAGATGAGCCGTATAAGTGGTTTTGTTGACCGTGCTCGTGGCACTGGTCGCCCAACAAAGAAAGAACGGCGTTCACTTGATGATTTTATGTTAGGAGATTGAAAGACTCTCTCTTTATCTTCCACAAGGAGACTTGTTTATTATATGGCATTAACCTCAGGAAGAATGGTAATGCCATATTTCTTTTTCACATCTTCCTGAATAGCTTCTTGCAGACGTAAGATATCGGCACCCGTAGCCTCTCCGAGGTTGACAAGCACCAGTGCCTGTTTCTCATACACTCCTGCACGCCCCAAAGTGCGCCCTTTCCAACCGCATTGCTCAATGAGCCATCCTGCCGGAACTTTCACCTCATCATCACCGAGACGATAGTGTGGCATGTCGGGGTAGAGAGATATAAGCCTCTTGAATGATGCGTCGCTGATTATAGGATTCATGAAATAACTGCCAGCATTGCCCAGCGTCTTTGGGTCTGGAAGTTTGGAGTTGCGTATGTCTATGATAGTGTCGCGCAGCGTCTGGGCAGACACTTCCTGCCCTTCCAGCCTTTCTGCTATTGCTCCGTAAGTGAGATGAGGCGTGAATATGGTGCTCAGGCGCAATGTGACGGAATACACCGCACATTCTCCACGCAGGGACGTCTTGAAAATGCTGGAACGGTAGGCGTATTGACATTCTTTTGCCGACAGACGCCGTGGCTCTCCTGTCTCCAGATGAACGAAATCCACGAACTCTATCACATCGCCGACTTCCACGCCATAGGCTCCGATGTTCTGTACCGCAGCAGCTCCCATCTCGCCCGGGATGAGCGAAAGGTTTTCTGTTCCATAATAGCCGTGGATGGTGCACCACGCCACGACATCATCCCATATCTCACCACCTCCTACAGAAATAAGTACGTCTGTACCTTCCTCTGCAAGGAGCCTTATGCCACGGACATTACAATGAATGATGGTGCCGTCGTAATCTTTCGTGAAGAGCAGATTGCTACCTTGTCCGATATGTAGATAAGGCTTTTGCAACGTATGGCACAACGACAATAACTCCGCAAGGGATGAATACTCCCTGTATTCCCTGCACCGAGCGTCAATGCCGAATGTGTTATGTCCCTTAAGACTATTGTTCATATTTCTGTAGTGTCCAGACACCATTTTCCTTGCCAAAGGTCATCCTTATTTCCATGCCGTTTGCAATACCACGAATGATGAAATACGTGGTGTTGGTATCAGTATTCGTCTCGTCACCATAGACAATGTTGTACATCTCTCTCTTTGGTAGCAATGACGGACAGAAAGCAGGCCACGTCTCTGGCAATATTTCGCCTTCAATGCTTGCGAAATCGTCATCAGGGTCAGGACCGATGAAGATTAATGGATTGTGAAGACACATCATTTGGAACTTTGGGTCGTTGGCAAAACGATAGTAGAAATAAAGGAACGATGAATTCGGACTGTCTTCCACCCGATGATGTTCGACAGCAGTAAGATACCAGTTGCCGTTAAGTCGTCTGAAGATATAATCCTTACTGTATCTTTTCTTTAGGTCGATGCGTTTAAGAATGGCTTTGTTGACAGTAGTGTCCTTTGTCAGTTCCATCTCTTCTGCCGAGCTGAAGATTAAAGTGTAATAGCCCTGCTCCATGAAGAAAGAGTCATATTTCCACCCTTTCTGCAATTTAGGAAGGATACGTTTCTCCTGAAAGCGACTATTACCGGCAAAGTTGAAAAAGAAATCATCAAACAGCACATCAATACCGCGTGGCATATTCTCTGCCTCTTTTTCAAGTGAATCAACGGTAGCAATAGAGTCGGAATCTATCCATTGCTGGTTGGACGTGGTCTTATTGCCCTCGCACGATGCGAAAGCAACCATTCCTACAACTGCGAACAGACAGAGTGCACTTATTTGCCCATATCTAACAGCAGAGTGATATAAGGATTCTGGTATCATTCTATCTTGCGTGCTCCGTCGGAAATGACGACGTCATACACTTTTATGCGTTTGCCGTAACGGTCGAAGAATTTCTCTCTTGCATCGTTAATGAACGTCTGGTACAGATTATCTTTCACGATATTTATAGTGCAGCCACCAAAGCCACCACCCATGATGCGCGAACCGATGACACCGTTTTTCTTGGCGATGTCATTGAGGAAATCCAGTTCCTCACAGCTTACTTCATAGTCGTGGCTCAAAGCATGATGTGTTGCATACATCAGTTCGCCCACCTTTTCATAGTTATCAGCGTTGAGTGCTTCGGCAACAGCCTCCACACGGTCGTCCTCACCAAGGAAGAATGCTGCACGGCGATAATCCTCTTTGCTCACCTTGCCTTCTACACTCCTTAGCATATCCCAATCAGCATCACGGAGCAGACTGATATTTTTTTCAGGATATTTATCGCGTATGGCATTCAGCACATTTTCGCAACTTCTTCTACGGTCGTTATATGCTGATGATGCCAATTCATGCTTTACCATAGAGTCAAGCAATACCACTTTGAATCCTACTGGACGGAAAGGCACATATTCAAACTCCATACTACGGCAATCCAGTTTCATCAAGTGATCTTTCTTTCCATGTACACTTGCAAACTGGTCCATTATGCCACAGTTGACTCCACAGTAATTGTGTTCCGTAGCCTGACCGATAAGTGCCATATCAAGTTTGCTGACGGAATTGTTCCCGAATAGGTCGTTTAATGCAAAGGCAAAGCAACTCTCAAGTGCTGCCGATGAAGACATGCCTGCACCAAGTGGTACATCACCGGCAAAGGCAGTATTGAAACCCTTTACCTCAATACCGTGTTTACGTATCTCCTGAACAACGCCATAGATATATCGTGCCCAACTGGTGCGCGGTCCCTGAGGGTCGTCCACCTTGAACTCTACACGGTCTTTTTGGTCAATGGAATAACACATGACTGTGTTTGTGCCATTTGGGCGCACTTCAGCCATAAGCACCTTGTCTATTGCACCCGGCATCACGAAACCACCATTATAGTCTGTGTGCTCACCTATCAGGTTGACACGCCCCGGAGCAGCATATATATTACCAGTCTTTCCATCAAAATGCTTGATGAACCGACTTCTTACATGTTCAATTTCCAACATAGATGTGTATGATTAATGTCTGACGATGAAAATTATCCGTTGACTGTTGATATTCAGTTTTCTACGCTGAAAGCGTAAATAGTCTTTTGCTTGTATTCACAGCCCGGTTCCAATATAACTGATGGGAAATAAGGTCTGTTCGGAGAGTCTGGGAAATGCTGGCACTCGAAACATACAGCACTGCGTTTCGGGAATGTAGCACCATGCTGACCCGGGCATCCGTTGCCCCAGTTGTCACTGTACATCTGCATACCTGGTTCGGTGGTATATACCGCCATCGTGCGGCCGGATGCAGGCTCCGTAATCTTTGCTGCAAAACTCAGTTCTCCTTCTTCTTTCTTGTTGAGTACATAGCAATGGTCGTAACCGTTTCCGTTCTTCAGTTGCTCATTGTCGGCATTTATATCCCTACCGATAGCCTTTGGCGTGCGGAAATCAAATGGTGTGTCTGCCACTTTGAGAATCTCACCTGTAGGGATACATTCATTGTCAACAGGAAGATAGAAGTCAGCATTTATCTCACACCGTAGATCGTCAATCGTAGGTGTCGGATTGGCTATACCTGCCAATGAGAAATAAGCATGATGCGTAAGATTGATGATGGTCTTTTTGTTTGTTGTAGCCAGATACTCGATTATGAGTTCGTCATTGTCAGTAAAGGTATATTCAACACAAATCTTTACCTCGCCAGTGAAACTCTCTTCACCGTAAGACGATGTGTAGAGCAGGGCAACACTATTGTCGTTCATTTGGCGTGCTTCCCACACCTTTGTGTGAAAGCCTTTCGGACCGCCATGCAGAGAGTTCTGCCCATCATTTTGTGCGAGTTGGTATTCTTTCCCGTTTAGAGTGAAACGCCCTTTTGCAATGCGGTTACCGTAACGTCCGATGAGCGTTGACCTATATGGCTCTGGTGAGGATATGACGTCCTGGATATTATCATGTCCCTGTATGACATTTGCCATTTTCCCTTCACGGTCGGGCATCATAATAGCAACAATGGCACCACCATAGTTGGTAAATGCCACTTCATGTCCTTTCTTGTTTGTCAGTACGAAAAGGTCTGTCTTTTTACCGTTTACCGTGGTCTGGAAATCTTCTCTTTTCAGACCACAAATGTATTCTTTCTCTGTACTCATAATAGTATTGGTGTTAATCTTTTGTATTGTTTCTTTTGCGAAGATATGTATTTTTTTCTAATTATCAATAATTAATAATTATTCTGCTCTTATCGCGGTGCTTTCAAATAGCAGAAGAAAGCAACTACGGCAAAGATAATGTTTGGCGTCCATGCTGCCAAGTTAGGATGGAAACCAGCATTGATGGCAAAAGTGGAACTGATGGTCTGTAGCAGGATATACCCGAAACTTAATGCCAATCCCACACCGAGGCTCAGTCCCATGCCTCCTTTCCGTTTCTTCGATGACAGACTGACACCGATGATGGTAAGGATGAATGCGGCAAACGATGTCGCTATCCTCTTATAGTATTCCACTTGATATGGTACAACATTTGTTGACCCTCGATCCTGCTGTATGGAGATGTACCGCAACAGTTCAGGTGATGTGAATGTCTCCTGTTGCCCTTTGGTGAAAACTAGATCCATAGGTTCCATAATGATGGTCGTATCCAGCTGTGCTCCTGATGTGATTACTTCTCTCATGCCTTTTAGAGTACGTATCCGCCAATTTGTGGCGTGCCAGTGGTGACGTTCATCGGAGATTGTGTCATACTGCAACGTGGATGCCGACAGGTGAGAGACGAGTTTCTTGTTCTCAAACTTATCCAGAGAGAAGTTGAATGCAGTCTTGTGCGTGTTGTCGTAATGCTCAATATAGGCTATTACACCTTTGCCCACCTGTAACTGCACATTGTCTGCCGTGTTGTTCTTGCTCTTGTTGCGGTAGAGCACTTCAAAATTCTGTCGCACTACATTCCCCTCAGGTATGACGTATGCCCCCAGATAATAATTCACCGCTGTGATGAGTGCTGCGGAAATCATATATGGTCTCAACAGGCGGTTGAAGCTGGTGCCGGATGAGAGCATCGCTATGATTTCAGAATTGCCTGCTAGTTTTGAGGTAAAGAATATCACGGCAATGAAGACAAACAAAGGAGAGAAAAGGCATGTATAATAAGGTATGAAGTTTAGGTAATAGTCGAAGATGATTGCACGCAATGGGGCATGGAACTCATGAAACTTAGCCAGATTCTCATTTATATCAAAGACGATGCTTATGCTTATGATGAGAATGATGGAAAACACATACGTCCCCAGAAATTTGGCGATGATGTATGTGTCAAGGCGTTTCAGTCCGAACAATCTTCTTATCTTTATTCCGTGCTTCATATTCTTTTCCCGAGTTCATTGACGATTGCACTTTTCCACGTCATGAAATCCCCGTTCTCAATGTGTTGCCGTGCTTCAGCGACAAGTCGCAGATAGAAAGCCAGGTTATGTATGCTGGCAATCTGCATGGCAAGTAGTTCCTGTGCCTTGAAGAGATGATGCAGATATGCCTTTGTATAGACTTTGTCGGTCTGGCATCCTTCTTCATCTATCGGTGAGAAGTCGTGCTCCCATTTCTTGTTACGCATGTTCATGGTGCCGTGCATGGTGAAGAGCAATGCGTTGCGCCCGTTGCGTGTCGGCATCACACAGTCAAACATATCAACACCGCGCTCAATGGCTTCTAGTATGTTCTGTGGTGTGCCGACCCCCATCAGGTAGCGTGGCTTGTCTTTTGGAAGTATGGCATTTACCACCTCTATCATATCATACATCACCTCGGTAGGTTCGCCTACGGCAAGTCCGCCGATGGCATTTCCTTCTGCTCCCTTGTCGGCAACGAATCGTGCTGCATCCCGGCGCAAATCCTTGTATTTGCATCCCTGCACGATGGGGAATAGTGTCTGTCCATATCCATACAGAGGCTCTGTTTGGCTGAAACGCAGGAAACAACGGTCAAGCCAGCGTTGCGTCAGTCCAAGCGACTTCTTTGCATAGTTGTAGTCGCTCTCTCCCGGTGGGCATTCATCAAGCGCCATGATGATATCTGCTCCGATGATGCGTTCTGTGTCTATCACGTTTTCGGGTGTGAACATATGGCGTGAGCCGTCAATGTGCGACTGGAATCGGCATCCTTCTTCCGTGAGTTTCCTTATGCCTGTGAGGGAAAACACCTGAAAGCCACCCGAATCGGTCAGTATCGGTCTGTCCCATCCGTTGAACTTGTGCAGACCTCCTGCTTTCTGTAATGTGTCAAGTCCCGGACGCAGATAGAGATGATATGTGTTCCCCAATATGATTTGTGCCTGCACCTGTTCCCTGAGTTCGCTAAAATGTACAGCCTTTACGGTGCCAGCCGTACCGACGGGCATAAAGATAGGAGTCTTTATCTGCCCATGCGCTGTGGTGATGAGCCCTGTACGGGCATCACTGTAGGCATCAGTATGTTGTAACTCAAAAAACATATTTATGGTCAAAGCCCTCAACCGACTTCTCCCTATAAAAGGCGAGAGGCTTCCCCTTGGGGAGGTTAGGAGAGAACTTCAATTATCCGTTTTATTTATTAGCGTCAGATTTGTCGAAAGAGAATGTGATAGGATGTTTCACCTTTTCGTCCAGCAAGGCAAATTCCAAGACATCCTGCACGTTTTCCACATAATGGAAAGTAACTCCATCTAGATATTTTGCATCTATCTCGTTAACGTCCTTTTCGTTGTCGTGGCACATGAGAATGTCGGTTATTCCTGCACGTTTTGCAGCTAGTATCTTTTCCTTTATTCCTCCCACAGGCAGCACTTTGCCACGCAGTGTTATTTCCCCCGTCATGGCTGTGTTGCGGCGTACCTTGTGTTGTGTCAGAGCTGATGCTATGGATGTTGCTATCGTGATACCTGCCGAAGGACCATCTTTTGGCGTAGCACCTTCCGGCACATGCACGTGGATGTTGTAGTTGGAGAAAATGCGGTAGTCCAGTCCAAGTGTGTCGGCATGCGATTTGATATATTCCAGTGCCAGCACAGCACTTTCCTTCATCACATCGCCGAGGTTGCCCGTCAGTGTCAGTTGCGGAGTCTTTGTCTTGCTCACGCTCGTTTCGATGAAGAGAATCTCACCGCCTACGGATGTCCATGCCAGACCCGTCACCACGCCGGCATAGTCGTTCCCCTGATAAATGTCGTGAGGGTAAGGGCGCCCTTCCAGATAGTCTTTTACGTTGTCCTTAGTTATCTTTTGGATTGACAACATCGCATTCTGCGACAGTTTGAAGGCAGCCTTACGCAAGACCATGTTTATCTTCTTTTCTAATTGCCGTACACCACTCTCGCGTGTGTAGGAATCAATAATTTCTTCTATCGCATCTGTCGTGATGCGCACGTTTATAAAGTGTTTCTCTGTCAGCCCGGTGTTCTCCTTTTCTTTTGGAATGAGATGCTTCTTGGCTATCTGCACCTTTTCTTCCGGTATATATCCCGAGAGTTCTATCACTTCCATACGGTCAAGCAACGGCTCAGGGATATTGTTTGCATTGTTTGCTGTGGCAATGAACATTACCTTTGACAGATCGTAATCGATGTCAAGATAATTGTCGTGGAAAGCTCCGTTCTGTTCCGGGTCGAGCACTTCAAGTAGGGCTGATGAAGGGTCTCCGTTGAAGGTGTTCATCGTTGTCACCTTGTCTATCTCGTCAAGGATAAACACGGGGTTTGCGCTTCCTGCTTTCTGTATGCATTTCAGTATGCGCCCCGGCATGGCACCGATATATGTGCGTCTGTGACCGCGTATCTCTGATTCATCATGCAGACCGCCGAGCGACATTCTTACGTATTTTCTCTTCATGGCTCTGGCGATGCTCTTTCCCAATGATGTCTTGCCCACTCCCGGAGGACCAACCAGACAGAGGATAGGTGATTTCATGTCGCCTTTCAAGCGTAATACTGCGAGGTGCTCCAAGATGCGTTGTTTCACTTTTTCCATGCCGTAATGGTCTTTATCTAGCACACGGGTGGCACGACTGATATCAAGATTATCTCTCGTACATTCGTCCCATGGTAGGGATACCATTGTCTCTAGGTAATTCAACTGGATGTTGTATTCCGGTGTCTGTGGATTTATCTGGTCCAGTTTGTTCATCTCCTTGTCAAAGACTTCCTGTACGGTAGCGCTCCATTGCTTCTTTTCTGCTTTATAATACAACTCTTTGCGTTCTGGAGAACTTTCACCTTCACCCAACTCCTCGCGTATGTTCTTTATCTGCTGTTCGAGGAAATATGTTTTTTGCTGTTGGTCAATGTCTTCGCGCGTCTTTGTGCGTATGTGCTGATGTAGTTGTGCAAGTTGAAGCTGGCGGTTCAGAACGGTCAATGCTCCGAGCACTCGGGCTTTCAATGTGTCACAATCCAATAGATTCATCTTCTCAAACAGCGTAAACGGCATGTTGGTACAGACGTAGTTGAGCATCAGCTCGTTGTTTCTTATGTTACGCAACGCAAAGGCTGCTTCATCAGGCATTTCTGATGCAAGGATGTACTGTTCGGCAATATTACGACAGTCTTCCAATGCTGCCCTGATTTCCTCATCGTCCTTTTCGCATGTCTCTACTGCCATCTCCACGCTGCCTTTAAGGAATGGCCTCTTGCGTGTGATTTCCTGTAGCCGACATCTCGCAAAGGCTTGTAATATGACGGTGGTCTTGTCTCCTGGTAAGGACAGCACTTTCACCACCTTTGCATATACACCAATCTGAAGCAAATCTTGTTTTGCCGGTATGTCAGCCTCGTGGTTGTGCTGTGTGAATACTCCTATGATGAGATTCTTGTCATCGGCTTGTTTCACGAGTGCCAATGATGATTCCCTGCTTACCATTACCGACGTGACTACACCGGGGAATAATACAACATTCTTTACAGGTAGTATCGGTACTTCTTTTGGAGCATCAATATCAAATATTGTTGAAAGGTCACCATCAAAATCGGTAATCATAGAAAAGGCTTGATTATCTATTCCCATATTATCTTTTTCTTTTTTAGGAATGCAAAATTAATAAATTAATCGTTGATAATGGAATATTCATGATTTATAATTGCTCGTTGATACTTGAGTAATCATATTCGTAAGTTCCACAAATTCGCTTATGCTGAGTTGTTCCGGGCGATGGGTGAGGAGCGGTGTGTTACCTAACGTCGAAACGTCATCCACCAACTGGCGGAGACTCACCCTGAGCATCTTCCGTCTTTGCCCGAATACGGTTTTCACCACACGGCGGAACAATGCCTCGTCGCAACCGAGTGTGCTGGTGTTGTTGCGCGTCATCCTTATCACGGCACTTTTTACTTTCGGTGGTGGATTGAATACCTCCTCGTTTACAGTAAACAGATACTCCACATCATACCATGCCTGTATCAGTACGCTCAGTATGCCATATTGTTTACTGCCGGGCGTGGCTGCGATACGTTGAGCCACTTCACGTTGTATCATCCCCGTACAACAGGGAATCAAATCCTTGTTGTCAAGCATCTTAAAGAATATCTGTGAGGAGATATCGTATGGGTAGTTGCCAGTGAGGACAAACTGCCTGCCGTTAAACACTTCTCTTAAATCCATCCTTAAGAAATCCTGACCAATGATATTATCACGCAGACGGGGAAACGCCTCATTGAGATAAGTCACGCTTTCGCGGTCTATCTCCACAACCTTCAGTTCTCTCGGTTTCTTCTCAAGAAACTGCGTCATGACTCCCATCCCCGGACCGACTTCCAACACCGGCAAATCAGGGCATGCATCCACTGTGTCGGCGATAGCACATGCCGTCTTAAGGTCAGTAAGAAAATGCTGCCCGAGGTTCTTCTTTGGTTTAACCGGTTTCATTGGAGTTGGCAAAGATACTCAAAGGTGGGAACAAAACAAAAAATCAGTTTTCCAAATAATTTACTATTTTTGTGCTGGAATAATTGTATTGTAAAATAATATGATGACTAAAGGGTATTTATTTCGCTTTTGGGTGTTTTGTTTCTTTGCTGTTGTGCTTATCCAACCGTTTTGGGCAGCCGACAAAAAACGAAACACACGTCCAAAGATTGGCCTTGTGCTTGGTGGTGGCGGTGCTAAAGGTGCTGCCGAGGTGGGTGTGCTGAAATATATAGAAAAGGCTGGTATTCCTATAGATTATATCGCAGGAACGAGCATCGGTTCTATTGTTGGTGGGTTATACAGTACGGGGTTTCGCTCTGCCGACCTTGACACCCTCTTCCATTCACAGCAGTGGCTCAACCTTCTCTCCGATCGGCATGACTCGCTTTCTTCACATATCTATTCTGTGCGCGACAGCGTGGCTTATGTTTTCGGCTTCCCAATAAAACATCTGAAAAAGAAAGCCAAAGGAAGTGAGAAACATTCGCATAAAGTTGGGCTGATGCGTGGCGACAGTATCCAAAACCTGTTGGCTAAACTTAGCGGAAGAGAAGACTCGATGTCGTTTGATGCACTCCCGATTCCGTTCCGTTGTGTGGCAGTCGATATACGTCAGATGAAAGAAGTGGTCTTTTCTAATGGAAAGTTGCCGTTTGCCATGCGTGCCTCAATGTCTATCCCAGGTGTGTTCCAGCCGTTGGAGCGTGACAGCATGTTGCTCGTTGATGGTGGAATGCTCAATAATCTTCCTGTGGATGTGGTGCGAGCAATGGGTGCAGACATCGTTATTGCCATCGACCTTACGCAGAATAAACGGAATGAGCATAATGATATAGTCACGCCGAAGGCAATGTCGCCAGAGGTGAAGTCGCAGTTTAAGCGTATGTTGCTGTGGCTGAAGGAACGGCCGGACCTTACGAAATATCATGCCAATGTACAGGCTGCTGATATTTACATCAATCCAAACTTAAAGGGATATAGTGCTGCTGATTTCAAACCGAAGAAAATAGCAGAGATGATAGAACAAGGTGAAAAAGCCGGACAGTCTGCAATGCCACAACTACGTAAGTTGGCTCGCGACTTGCAGAAATATGATAAAAAATCTGCTAAAAAGTCAACCAAGAAGCGTGCTACCGTAAGAAAACGTTAATGGTAGGTCACAGGACGGATGTTCCCATCACGAGCTATTTTAATCGTTTTTGTTTATCACAACCCTCCTATACCTTATTAATATTAATACGTGCGCGTACGCGCGCGCGAGGAGAAGAGTATGACTTCTTAAAATTACAATGGAAAAACCGTTACACCCTCGAATGAGTTGTGTAACGGCTGTAATGTTGTGTTGGCATAACTCTTTCTATCTCGCTATAAACTTGCGCCCATCGTGGATATAGACCTCACCTTGCTTTATAGACTTACCTTAAACACTTCGTTATCCACTTTCACGATATACACTCCTGTGTTGTCCATCGTGAAACGTGCATTCCCATGTGCCGATTTCAGCAGTTTGCCGTCTGTAGAGTATATTGACACGTTGCTCTTTGCTGTTGCGCCAGCAATAGATATTGCGCGTGATGAGGCAAAGACTTTCACGTTTGAGTCGTCTGCAACCGACTTTACTCCTGATGCACCTTTTTTATATACTACGCTCAACGTAGAATTTCCCGAGATGGCAGGGGTAGAGAAGATGCTGTCCTGCAACTGGCTCGTCACATCCACTCCGTTGAAGGTCACGCTGTTTATCTCCCATTCTTCGTAAGGTTTGAACTTGTACGAATAAGTCATGCCAATATCCACTTTCTGCATTATCTCGCCACCTTCCAAACCGTTTATCGTAATGTAGTATGAAACGTCTTCTGGCTCATCATATTCCACTATGTTTTTAAATTCCGACCAAACGGGCGCAACCCAATACAACATTTCCGTTCCTTTTGGAACATAAAGAGTGCATTTACTTTTGTCAACACCCGAAAAAGGATTTCCTATGGATGATAATGGACGTTTCCAATGTACTTTTACTGATGTCAAGCCACTACAATATACGAATGCAGAATTTCCAATACTCGTCACGGAATTTGGAATTTCTATTGATGTTAAGCCACTACACATTATGAATGCATGATATCCAATACTCGTCACAGAATTTGGAATTGTTATTGATGTCAAGCCTGTACAACCATCGAATGCATAATCTCCAATACTCGTCACGGAATTTGGAATAATCGTGGCTTTGCAACCTGTGATAAGTGTATTTGAGCTTGTTTCAATTATCGCATTACAATTTTCACGACTGTCATAATACTTATTCCCACTTTCAACAATAATTGATTTTAAGCCACTCCAACCAGAGAATGCACATTCTCCAATACTTGTCACAGAATTTGGAATGTCTACTGATGTCAAGCCTGTACAATTATGGAATGCAAACTCTCCAATACTCGTCACGGAATTTGGAATCTCTATTGATGTCAAACCACTACAACCAGAGAATGCATAATTCCCAATACTCGTCACGGAATTGCCAATTGTCACCGATGTCAAACCATTACAACCAGAAAATGCATAATCTCCAATACCCGTCACCGAATTAGGAATTGTCACTGATGTCAAACCACTACAACCAGAGAATGCCCAACTTCCAATACTCGTTACGGAATTAGGAATTGTCACTGATGTCAAGCCACTACAATTATAGAATGCCCATTCTCCAATATTCGTCACAGAATTTGGTATTGTAATTGACGTCAAACCACTACAACAATTGAATGCATAACCTCCAATACTCGTCACGGAATTTGGAATTTCTATTGATGTCAAGCCTGTACAATTATAGAATGCACGATATCCAATACTCGTCACAGAATAAGTCTTGTTATTGTAACTTACACTTGCAGGAATATTTATATTACCATAATACTCGCCATCACATATCACCTCACAAGTCAAATTTGTACTTGAAATTATATCATAATTAATCTGTTTTCCGTCAGCATTTTTTGCACTAAAATCGTACGCACTCGCTCCCATAGTTAGGCCGACGAAGTATATAAATAATAAAAATCTAAACTTTTTCATAATATTATAATTTTATGCCAATCCCATTTCTATAAGTATTGCCAATGCCGGCGATTGGACCCTATTTTTAATATGTTTTTTCAATTCCGTTGTGTTGATAATATCTAATTCATAATATGCCAGATACAGTTTATCCACGTCTATTTCAAACCCATGACCTGAACTTTCCCTAATACCCTTACAATTACTACCTTCTAAATGTATGGATAAATACACAACATGCTGTTTTACACTTTCAGCAGATTTTACCTTACCTAATTTTGCAAGAAAGTCGTTTTTACTAATTTTCCTCATAGACAATAAAATTCTCATGCCTATAGAAATCCCAGATTCGGCAGTTAATAAGTTTTGTTGTTGATATGAAAGACGTGGGAAATCTCTACCTCGCTTATCCCACACTCAGGCTTAGCACTGCCAACACTAAGGATAAACAATAGTAAGCCCACGTCAGGATAATATCTAAACCGTAACAAATTTACGGATACGAATTATCCCACAGTGGACGCCCATTGCGTAATCTTCTTAGTGTTTTCAAATGTGCTAAATTTGAGTGTAGAAGAAAACGTCTGTAACGTCCTTCACAGCACTATGCCCACCCGTGAGCGTGTGCTGGTTTTCCAATAAGTTCTTTGCTCCTGTCTCCTCCGAGACATTGAGAGCTTTTGCAAAGATAGTGCAAGGTGAGCGTAAAGCCAAATAATTTTGAATTATCAAATCT
>JAGHTU010000029.1 GCA_018065185.1 Candidatus Equicola faecalis
AAGGACAAAAGCGAGAAATACTTCATTCTGTCAGCAATACTCGGTGGCTGCATTCTGATCTCCTACCTTGTATTTGTGATTGTGAAAAACGGCACACAGGACACAGCCTTTGCATCAATATGCTTTGCAATCGTGGCTGTTGCATTATGTGGCGGTGCATATCACATCTTCAATAAGTTGTACAATCTGGTTCCCAAGAGCGAACGCGAGCGCATCAAGGCAGAGAAACTTGCAGAAGAGGCTCGCAAGAAGCAACTGGCAGAGGTACAGAGCCATGAGGTAACACGCCCAGAACCGCAGCAACCTCAGATTGTCGTCCAAAATACCATCGTCAATCAGCACGAAATCATCAACGAGGTCAACACCGAAGTTGTAAACAATGTGGTCAATGACATCACCAACAACAATGTCAACATGGTCGAGGCTATATCAGTTGCAAACGCTGATGCCCAAGCCAATGCCGAAGCTCAGGCTCCTACCGATGTCAACGTAGAATCACCGACCATCAATGTTACACCTCCCGAAGTTAAGGTTGAGCCTCCTGTAGTGAACGTTGAAGTGCCACAGCCAACATCAGCAGTACCTTTTGCAGATATTTCGGATGTAGATACAACGATTGGAGGTGAGTCATATCTGGACACCATTGCTGCCCATGAACAGGCACGCAAGAAGAGAGAGGCGGATAAGGTGAATGCCATCATGGCATATCTGAAGGTTGCCATGCCACCGTTCATGCCCAAAGATCAGGTAGAAAGACTATGTCGGGAAGTGTTTGAATGGATAAAAGATCCCGAATATATTCCAACAGTAGGTGTCCACGTTTATAGAGAGTTTTCCACATTGGATGCTCGTCATCTCATTTGCAACATTAGTGAGAGACTCGGCAAGAACTACATAGGGCACAACAGATCTCAGTTCATAAAAGAACTTTTTGCTGAGACTTGTCAGCAATTGGAAGAACCTGCCATCTATAAAAACATCAAGGAAAGACCTCATGAAGGTCATATCAAGTACGACAAACCCGATGAGGGTAGCATAGCCTTCCATTACGAGTTGCTTGAACAAAGCATCTAAAACCGATAATAACACTCAACACGAGCCTTCATAGCCTCGATTCCCATCAAACGGAGTCGGGGCTTTTTTATATTTTTTTCCCTCTTATTCTATAGAATTTACTGTCTAAAACTCGCTCTCTCAATCTTTTTTGTACTGATTCAAAACTGATTTCCTGCTGACTAATAATGACAGGTGTCAGCATTACATCATTTGCGAAATTCGCAGCGTCAAATCTGATTTTGACGTTTATGCTTATGGCAGATGCAATTACTTTCAACAACCTGCCAACGGTCGTTGCTCGGCTTCAGGATGAAGTAGCGAGCATGAAGCAGACTCAGTTAGAGTTGCTGCAACTTATGAGAGAGTCGATGAAGAAGGACAAGCACATCCCTATGTCAATAGAGGACGCTGCGAATTACCTCAAGATTCCCAAGTCCACCATCTATGAGAAACTTGCAGGAGGTGACATACCTGGCTGCAAGCCTGCAAAGGGTTGGGTTCTCTATCAAGATGAGTTGGATATGTGGGTTGAGGCAAGTCGTGTGAATCCTGTTCCTCTGACACAAGAGGAGATGAATGCCTCGATCCTCGCCTCTCATCGTCGTAAACCTAATAATGTACGCGTATGATGTTAGACAACGAGATCTGGCTCCCCCTTTCATTAGATGAGAGGGAGAGCGCACCTCCCGAGCAGCGGTGGAAATTCGACCTCAAATGGGAGAAGAGCGGCAAGGGTGCTATCAAGGTGGCAGGAAGCATCAACAACATCATTGCTATCCTGACGAACGACCCTCTACTCAAAGACAGGATCCGTCACAATGACTTCTCCACAGTCATTGATGTACGCGATGTGCCTTGGCAGAAGGAGGTGGCTCCATGGAACGACACCAGTGATGCCTACCTCGCCAGCTATCTTGAAGGCTACCGCATGGGCGGCTTCTCCGACAAGAAGATTGCCAAGGCTCTGACGATTGTAGCCCATGAGAACAGCTATCATCCTGTGCGTGATTACCTGAACACACTTGTGTGGGATGGCATTCCAAGCATCGAGAGCCTTTTCATTGACCACCTGAAAGCGGAGGACACACAGCTCTACCGTGAGGCTGCCCTTGGCTTCATGGTCATGTCGGTGAAGCGCATCTTCGAACCCGGGTGCAACCTCCAATTTATGCCTGTCTTCATCGGCAAGCAGGGTGCTGGCAAGAGTTCACTGGCTCAGGTGCTGGGTGGCGAGTGGGTGACCAACTCTGCCATTGACATCAACTCCAAGGATGGTTATATCGCCCTTCAGGGTAAGTGGATTGTGGAGATCGCAGAGATGAACTCCTTCTCCAAGAAAGAGGCGAGTAGCG
>JAGHTU010000013.1 GCA_018065185.1 Candidatus Equicola faecalis
TATGATATAAGATCCTACACGTGTATGATATAATATCATACAAGTCATTCGATGGGAAGACGGGGAGTGAAGCATGAGAAGCGAGTGAGCGCGAGACAAAAATCAAGTCATCAAGAGATAAGTATAAAAGTCTGCGCGATGGAAAAGAGTGCCCAAACGAGCGTTTGTCGAAAGGCAATCATGCGTTTGTCAAAAATCATGCGTCAGTTTCACATGGTCTTAATTCTTGCAGTCAAAAATCGCACTTCAGCAATCTTTCTCTCGGGATTTAGAAGTAGATTCAAAATAAATTTTGTATTGTTCTTGATTTACACTAATTTTGCAACCCCAATTTGGCTTATTAGCTTTATTCGGGAACAAATTTTTATTAACCATTTAAAAAACAAAAGATGATTGTAGTACCTGTAAAAGACGGTGAAAACATCGAAAGAGCTCTCAAAAAATTCAAAAGAAAGTATGAGAAGACTGGTGTTGTCAAAGAGTTGCGTGCACGTCAGCAGTTTGACAAACCATCAGTTAAGAAGCGTCTTAAGATGGAGCACGCTATCTACGTTCAGCAGCTTAGACAAGCTGAAGAATAAGGATTAGGCGTTGCCGGCCAAAAGATTTTTTGGTAGTTGGATTTTAATTTCATATTTTAGTGCCGTAATTAGGAGGGCACGTCATGGTAGAGTCGTTTATCAATTATCTCCAATATGAGAAGAACTATTCTCCTCTGACATTGAGAAGATACGGCGAGAGCCTCAGGGAATTTGAGGCATATTTCCGAATGAAAGACGACGGGCTCCGTTGGGACAATATTGATGCTGACATTATCCGCGACTGGATGGGGCAACTGATGGACAATGGAGAGAAAGCCACGACGATATGCTGTAAGTTGAGTGCCCTACGCTCGTTTTACAGATTTGCACTGGCAAGGCATCTGGTGGAGAAAGACCCTGCACATAGGATTCAGTCACCACATAAAGAAAAGCCCTTACCGCAGTTTGTAAGAGAAGAGGAAATGAATCGTTTGCTTGACGACGTCGAGTGGAGCGATGATTTCGAAGGGGTACGTAATCGTGCTATACTGATGACGTTCTATGAGACGGGCATCCGTAGGGCAGAGTTGATAGGATTGGACGACGGGATGTTAGACCTTGCCCAGCAGCAACTCAAGGTGACGGGAAAGCGTAACAAACAGCGTATTATCCCTTTTGGTAAAGAGTTGAAAGAGACACTGCAATGCTATTTGAAGGTCAGACAGCAGGAGGTGAAAAGCTCTACCGTAGCAGTCTTCCAGAGTAGGAAGGGTGAGCGGATGACGCAGGCGCAGGTCTATAATGTGGTGCACGAAGCACTGACGCTCGTCAGTTCGTTGAAGAAACGGTCGCCACATGTGTTGCGCCATACATTCGCCACTGCGATGCTCAACCACGAGGCAGGATTAGAGAGTGTACAGAAGTTGTTGGGACACGCTTCGTTGGCAACGACAGAGGTCTATACCCACACCACTTTTGAACAACTCAAGAGAGTATATGAAAAGGCTCACCCAAGAGCCGATGTATGAACCCTTAAAATGTAAGCACTATGGAATTACAGATTAAAGCTATCAATTTCGAGGCCACCGAGAAACTGCAGGCTTTCGTAGAGAAGAAAGCTGCAAAGTTAGAAAAACAATGTGATGAAGTACAGAAAGTAGAGGTGCAATTGAAGGTGGTAAAACCGCAGACGGCAGTCAATAAGACCGTGACGTTGGAGGTGAAAGTACCGGGAAAATCCTTCTTTACAGAGAAAACAACAGATACATTTGAACAGGGAGTTGACGACTGTATTGATGCAATGAAGATACAGTTGGTAAAGTATAAGGAGAAGTTGCGCGAGCACTGATTCTTATCCCATCTCTAAAAGAAAATAGGAAATCAAAGGTTGGAGTCGAAACTCCAACCTTTGTTGTGTTTTTATAGTGTGGCACCGTGTGCTAGGCTGTTTTTGACAAATAGACGTATGTTTTTTGACAAACGCTCAATTGCGCCTCGTCTTCTCGTTGCGTGAAATGGGTCTAACCATCAGGGCAAAAACTCGACAACTCGATCTGCTCATGTTGACGGCTCGATTCATTCGTGTTGATGGGTCGATTTGACCAAATCGTCAGTTTGATTTAGCAAGGCTGATAGGTAAAAAAAACATAAGTCATTTTTTTACTTTATTCTTGATTTGCACTAATTTTCTTTACCTTTGTTGCACACAATATGGATTGCTTACAGGACTTACGTACACCGATAGAGAAAGAGCTTCAGGATTTTACGGTTCTTTTCCGCGAGTCTTTGTCGCATGGAGACGGTATGCTGAATGATGCCCTTTCTCATATCTGCAACCGTGGAGGCAAGATGATGCGCCCGATGCTCGTGATGCTCATTGCCAAGATGTTCGGCGAGGTGGACAGTGTGACACTCAATGGTGCGCTGGGACTGGAACTGCTACACACGGCTTCGCTCGTTCACGATGATGTGGTGGACGATAGCGATGAGCGACGCGGACAAGCTTCGGTGAACGCATTGTTTGATAATAAGGTATCAATCCTTGTGGGCGACTACATACTCTCCACAGCATTATATTATGTGGCACAGACACACCATCTGGACATCGTGTCACATCTAGCACATTTAGGCAGAGTGCTATCGGAAGGTGAGGTGAAGCAGTTGGAGAATATTGGTAGCGATGACATTTCGGAAGAAGCATATTATGTAGTGATACGTCATAAGACGGCTTCGCTCTTTGCCGCCTGCGCAAGAATAGGTGCCATGTCTGTAAATGCCACAGAGAGTGATGTTCTGGCAGCCGAGTCGTTTGGCGAGACTCTGGGCATGATATTTCAAATCAGGGACGATATATTTGATTATTTTCCGTCCAATGAGGTGGGCAAGCCTACGGGGAATGATATGCTGGAAGGTAAACTCACACTGCCTGTCATCCATGCGTTATTACAGACGGGTGACGAAGACATGATGCGTCTGGCGCGTGCTGTCAAGGCACATACCATCACAGCCGATGAAACTAAACGATTAGTGGAGTTTACACTACGTAGCGGCGGAATAGAATATGCTGAAAAAAAGATGGATATGCTGAAACGCTCTGCTCTTGACTTCATCGCTCGCTGTGCTGATGCGCAGGTGCGCCATGCACTCGAAATCTATTTAGACTATGTCATAACGAGAAATAAGTAATCCGTATGACAATTGATAATTGACAATTACTTTAAACTATATATTTTTTAATCACTTAAAACTGTATTATTATGAAAAAGATTTTAGTAATGGTATGCGCTACTATGATGGTAATGGCATCATGTGGCACAAAGAACGGAGAAGCAACAGAAGCAACGAATGATTCTATTGCTGTGGTTGAAGAACAGACACCTGAGGCTATTGCTGAAGCCCTGTCACAAAGTCTGGAAGCAAAGGATGAAACCGAACTGACTTCAAAGATTGAAGAAATCAAGACATTCATTGAAACCAAAATCAATGAAGGCAAGATGGATGAAGCTCAGAAATATATAGATCTGTTGAAGGATTTTGTTGAAGAACACAGCGCTGACATCAAGGCTATCAACCCTGCCATTGCAGAAAAGGCAACAGAACTGACCGTTTCTGCTGACGAGATGCTTAATAAAGCACTTGAACTTGTAAACACGACAGCAAAAGACGAAAAAGAGATTGCTGACGAGCAGGTAAATGCTGCAAAAGAGGCAATTGAAACTGAAGTGAAGGAAAAATCTGCTGAAATTAAAGACAACGCGAAGCAAAAAGCAAACGAAGCTATTGACAATGCAACAGACAAACTAAAAGGCAAATTAGGGATTTAATCATTTATGATAAAACAAAAGAAGCGGTTAGTATGTTTTCTAACCGCTTCTTTTATTATAACAGATGGGATTAACCCTCTATCTGCTGAACAATCTCATCGCAGGTATTGACCACCTTACGATGCATGAGATAGCCTATCAAACCACCGATTACGCCACCGATGATACCGGCAATGCCTACCCACATCTGGCGGACATCCTGCATAGTCTCCCAAAAGAACCAGACTAACCATAGAAGACCAACAGGAATACCGAAATACAACCATCTGTTGTACATCATCTTCACCCGCCTCATTTTCTTTGCCACCGACAGCAAGTCGCCACCAGCATCGTCCTTTTTCACATTGCGATGAGTAAGATATGTACCCACAGAAGAAGTAAGCATCAGTAATATCGTGGCAGCTACAAACCAACGAGAACCGGTCATCTCATAAAAAACACCACTGCCAAACACTATAACAAACGCAGCACATATATATACAACCACCGCATTACGGTTTATCGTATCCATACCGCTCTTTACGGCGTAACGTATCATACGGTCGTTGACGATTGTCTCCTGATCAAGTTTCGCCTTCAAGAGTGCTATCTGTCGGCGCATATCTTCAAGTTGAAATCCGTCTTCCATAATCACATCTTTTTAAGTTGTTCCTTTATCCTCTTGAGTTTCACCGATACATTCTTTGTTGAAATCCCAACAATCTGCCCTATCTCCTCATAACTTACATTATCAAGCCAAAGCAATATGATGGCTCTGTCGATGACTCCCAGCCGATGAATACGGTCGTATAGTTGGCGTATCTGCCGAGCATCCTTATCATCATCCTCAAAGAAATTGGCATTCACAGCAAGTGCCACCTTTTTCCCCAATTTCTTCTTTTTCCGTTCCATTGAGATGCAGGTGTTAAGGCTCACACGATATATCCAGGTGTTCAGCGAGCTGTCTCCGCGAAACTTCGCATAACCCTTCCACATATTGATGAGCACTTCCTGAAAAAGGTCACTCACCTCATCTGCGTCTTTTGAAAACATGTAACATACCGTATAGATGGTGTTACGATGTTCGCGTACAATACGGGCAAAGTCTCTCTCTTCTATATTTTGCATATAGTATCAGAATCTTTTTAATAATATAGACGCAACTTTGCCGAGAAAACTACAAAAATGACCATCAAGGCACAAGTTCCACATGCTTTATCCTTTGTCTCCGCCAAGTATAGACCGCATGCAGATGTCCATCAGCACCCTGTATGATTGACGGATAGGAATATTGCCCTATCGGGCTATCTTCAAGCGTTACCCAATGATGCCATGTGATGCCGTCATCACTACGCAGGACAGACAACGGTGTGCGGTCGCCCTTCTGTTTAGTGCGCTCAATAGGGCGGTCGTTACAAATAAGTGCGTAACCTCCTTTTTTTAGGTTTACGGCATCAAGTCCGGAATTGTTGTTTGGCACATCAATGAGTTCCAGTTGCGACCATGTCTCGCCATTGTCCGTTGAGAACGTGCGGCCGATATAGCGTGAACGTGTACGGCAAAGGGCTTCCAGTCGTCCGTCAGGCAGTATGATGATTGTCGGTTGAATGGCCTGCACAGGTTTTCCAGTGGCAGAATCCGTTGGTGCTGTCACATAATCTGTCCTCCGCCACGTCTTGCCATCATCATCAGAGAGTTCGAAATACAGTCGCCATCCTCCTTTTTCAACACTTGTCGGAGCTATCAAACGTCCTTTGTTCTCTATCGGCTTGTTCTTCACAGGTCCGAGAAAACCATCCTGTAGAGGTTGGCGTGCGCTCCATGTCCTACCATCGTCTGATGAAGAACAATACCATCCTGTCCATCCTGCTACATTAGGACCAATCTTGAAATACAGCATCACCTCGCCATCTGCGGTTTGATAGAGCACGGGATTCCAGCAGGCATAACGTAATGTGTCGGACATGACTCCGTCTGCCACCATCTGCGGTGCATCCCACGCAATTGCTCCCATCGCCTTACGACTCACCCAAATGCACACATCAGGATTGCGCTCTTTCGTACCACCGAAATAAGTGGCAAGCAAATCACCATTCTTCAGTTCAATAATAGATGCCGAATGACACTCTGGGAAACCTGCACTCTTGTAGAGGAACTCATCCGCCACTACAGGCTTTACAATCAGCGAACATTCCAAGTCGTACTTACCAGAAGCCAAACTCTTCACTTCCCCATCAGGCATATATGCTTTGGCAGAGGTGTTTGCCGGAATCTCTATGTGCCATAGCAGTCTGCCATTTTCTTTCTTCCAACGACTAACGATGCGACCATATATGGAATTATAAGATGACTCTACATCGTCCATTTCATCAACAGAAAAGTCTGGTTTCAGTTCTATCTCCTTGAACCCCTGACGAAGGGCACGGATGCCTGCCACATCTTCATAAATCCACGTCACAAGGTCGCCGAGCAACATCACATGATTACCCGAATTCATACGTGGGTTGGCGGTGTCACCATTCCATAATTCCCATATCGTCGTTGCGCCTTGAGCCGTCATATATCCCCAAGATGGGTATTTGTTGCTGGTGGCGAGAAGCCAGGCAATGTCACCACGTCCCATACGTCGCAATTCCTGCATCAGCCATTGAATGCCTATAACTCCACACGACAGTTTTCCTTTGTTGTCGGTCAATATCGTTTTTATGACATTCTTCTCCACCTCTGCACGCACATCAGCATCATCAATCATGCCAAAGGCAAGTGGGAGGATGTTTGCCGTCACCGTGTTATTATCATAGTATGTACTGTCCGGGTGCAGGATATGTCCCGGCAGGGTGGACGTTCCCTTACGGATATGGAGAAACGTACGGTTAAATGCTTGCTTTGTCTTTTCTGCTTCAGCGGTGAAGAAAGCAACATCAGCATCAAGACCGATGATGTGTGCAAATTCTGCCATCACGTTACACAGTTTATAATAGTAAGCCGTGGAGATGAGTACACCATCGGTGCGGCGGGCAGGGTCTTGCGAATGTATCAGTTCCAGACTCTCTGGCACCGTACACCAGTCGCCATATTTATCTTTTGTAATAAGTCCGTCTTCACCATATTCTTCTTTCATATATGCCAACCACCGCTTCACATCTGCATAATGCGACCTGATGGCTTCTGCATCACCATACTGACGATATTGCATCATCATGGAGAACGGCAATGCTGCCGGCCATGTCATATTGTCAGAATAATAATTCCAGAAAGCCGGTGCCACATCAGGAATACATCCATCCTCACGCTGTGCTTCCGCAATATCGCGATTCCACTTGCGGTACAGGTTGAGGTTGTCAAAGACGTATGCCTCGCCGAAGCAACCACCAGTGCGGTCGCCCAACCACGGCTGGCGTTCATCACGCTGTGGGCAATCTACAGGCATTCCCTTATAGTTTGAGCGTATGCCCCATACGGTAGCCTTATAGACGCTGTTCAGCACCTCATTGCCACAGTGGAACGCTCCTGTCTCTTCCATCTCATCGCTCACCACCTCTGCCACGACATCACTGGCAGGGATGTCCGTGCGGTTGATTTCTACATAACGGAAACCATGATAGGAAAAGATCGGACTCCACATTGTGCCCTCATCTTTGCCATTAGAAATATAATAATCCGTTGTTTGAGCATTGCGCAGATTGGCTGTATATAGCGTGCCGTCCTTATCAAGTTTTTCGGCATATCTTATGATGAGTGTGTCGCCTGCATTCATCTTCGGAATGCGCAGTTTCACCCATCCTGCCGTATTTTGTGAGAAATCAAATATGCTCTTTCCCTTAGCCCACTCTAAATCTCCCCGAGTGGAGACTTTTTTGTCCCCTCCCTCGGAAAGGTTAGGGAGGAGCTTTGACGGAAGTATAGATAACACTTTCATGTATGGCATCATCATTCCGCGCAATGTCCCCGTAGGCAGTCCTGCGCGCTCAGCATTTGCCCATGATGAATCATCATAGCCAGTTTTCGTCCACCCATTAAATTGCTTCCG
This sequence comes from Candidatus Equicola faecalis, assembly GCA_018065185.1. Classification (GTDB taxonomy): domain Bacteria; phylum Bacteroidota; class Bacteroidia; order Bacteroidales; family Bacteroidaceae; genus Prevotella; species Prevotella faecalis. Next base: position 7,854 of record JAGHTU010000013.1, read on the forward strand.
TGCATCAAAGATTTCCCCATCATATTCATTGTTGGAGCGTATCGCGCCATCAGCCGACAGTTTCCATTTATCATCGGAGACTATTAACTTACGACTACCATCAGTAAACTCAACGATAAGGTTAAGTCTCATCTTCGGATAACCGAAATTGGCTATCTTGTACGGTTTCTTCTTCTGTTGCATGGTATAGAAACGTCCATTGCCAAGCACCACACCGATAGCATTCTTCTTTCCCAGCATCTCCGTGACGTCGAAAGCATTGTATAGCACCGTCTTTCGATAGTCTGTAGGTGCTGGAGCCAACACCTGATCGCCCACTTTCTGTCCATTGATATATGCTTCATACAGACCCAAACCGCAGATGTACATGACGGCTTGACGCACCTCTTTGTCAAGTGTAAATTCCTTTCGGAGATAGCGTGCCGAAAGGCGACTGTGCACATCTTCCACATCCCACGGCATAGCATGCTCCAAACCTATCCACTGACCTTTCCAATCGGCTTCCTTCAACAGACCGACGTTCCACATCGCAATGTCGCTCCACTGGGTTCTGCCCTTTGTGGTGAGCAGACGCACGCGCCAGTAACAACGCATATTACTTCTCAATCCCTTACCGGCGTAAGAGATCCATTGCGACTCATCCGATTTGACAGTGGTATCCCACAGGTCGCCCTCACATTTTTCGGCTTTCTCTCTTGTTGAAGATACGATGATATGATACTCTTTCTGCACACAAGCATTATTTTCCGATGCTATCTGCCAACCCAGACGTGGAGTCCGTGTCGTGATGCTCATCGGGTTGATGAGATGTTCCGTACGAAGATTCACCACTTTCTGTGCCTGCAGGAAGCAAGAACAGAACGCAAACGTGCAAAGAGCAAGAATATGTTTCATAAATACCCCATCTTACATTATGTTTTTCCTATCTTTAGCGATATAGTCTTTTGTAGCATCCACAATGATAAGGAGCTTGTCCTGTCCTGTCGTGCCTTGTTCTTCAAAAGAGAAAGTGTAAACCTTATCACTTACCGTACCCATAAAGATAAGACTGCCGTCCTTGGGGTTCATCTGCCAGATGTTCTTTTCCTTACCGCTTATCTTTGTCAGGTTCACAGAGAACGGACGTGCGGTATAGTCGTAGATGAGAGCGTAATCCGTGCCACGAGTGGCGATGATGCGGTCGTATTTCTCACCATTTCCCGAAGCGATGATACTCTGGTCAGGCACACGTTCCGTGAAAGGGAAAGAGAGCATCAAGGCTTTCAGGAATTTCATCTGCTGATAACCCGGGTCTTTCAAAGCTTCCCACCATGGCTTCTTTGCGTCAAAAGATGGCAATACACCAGGTTTCATAAATTGCATGATGCTATTGTGACCATACGTATGTCCACAGCAACCGGCAAAGACAGCCCAATAGGCATAGCGTCGCACATCATAGTCCTGCCATCGTGGCATAGTGAAATCATGCAGACCCTGTGGTATATCTTCATATGACGGTTCTCCGTCAATAATCGGTTTAAGGTTACCGGTAACGGAGAAACGGCTCTGTCCCACCTTATTACCCGGGACACTCATCTCAACATATCGCCAGTTGTCCTCTTCCGTATTGTCATCAATGGTATAGTCGCCATCACCATTACGCTGACCATAACAACGGTGACCGCTTTGGAACATATTAAAATCAAGCCATTCGCGGTCATTGAACCACCATGCCGAAGTGGTACGCCCACGTGGGTGGAACGTCATGAGATGCAGAGGGTCGGCTTTCTTTATCGCCCGTGCAAGGGCATCCCACACCTCAGGCTTCTTATCACCTCTTATGTCGCCACCTATCATCCAAATGATGTTCGGACGATTAGCATACCGCGTGCCCATAAATTCCCCAAGACGAGTGGCTTTTTCCACATTCATCCTGTCTGTCTGTGAGCCCCAGATCACATCCATAGCGATATAGATGCCTTGTTGTGCAGCGAAATCCACAATGTAGTCAAGATGTTCCCAATAGCCATACACACCATCCTTGCTCTCTGCGGAGAAAGCGAAATCGCTCACGTTGCCTGCTTGCCCATAGATGTTGTAAGTAGGGGTGCCACAAAGCACCTGCACCTGCTCTACGTTATATCCCTGCTTAGCCTCTTCTGTGAGAAAAAACTCTACATCATCACGATTGAGCCTTTCGGGCATCAGCCACGAAGTGTTGGCGAGCCAGAAAAACGGCTTTCCGTTTTCATGGATGATATACCGTGAATTGTCTGACACCTTGAGACGTCCGTTATCCCATGGTTTACTTGCTGCTGGAGAGTTTAATGCTATTGCTAACACTGAAAGAATAAGTGCCACCTTTCTTTGTATTGATTTCATAAGTCTTTAAGTTTTTATATTTCAAATTCAGTTTTCCGCCATTATGTGATGTGATAGTGATGTTTTTAAGAATATTTTTCTCCCATTGCATGCCCACTTCAAAACCACCGCGTGCCATTAGTCCGCTTACGCTTCCTTCTGTCCAATCGTCCGGCAAGGCAGGAAGAAGATTGACATATCCCTCATGGCTTTGCAGGAGCATTTCCGCAATACCTGCCGTGCAACCGAAATTACCATCTATCTGGAACGGCGGATGAGCATCAAAGAGATTAGGATATGTGCCTCCACCTGTTTTCTTCCCTGTGCGTGGGTCGGGCACCTGCACCAATGTGAGTTGGTCGCCAATAAGTTTGAAAGCATGGTTTCCATCAAGCAGTCGCGCCCATAGACACACCTTCCATCCCATACTCCAACCTGTTGACGGGTCGCCACGATGAACGAGAGAGATCCGTGCTGCTTCTGCCAACTGAGGTGTTCGCAACGGACTGATCTGATTGCTCGGATAGAGCCCATAAAGATGCGACACATGACGATGTTGGTCATCTGGGTCATCCCAATCCTCCAGCCATTCCTGCAGTTGTCCCCACTTGCCTATTTTGTAAGGAGGCAGACATTTCAGTTTCTGCGATAGGGAATCAGCAAGTGTAGATTTTATACCGAGTATCTTCCCTGCTTCCAACACATGCAAGAAGAGGTCGCGCACCAAAGCATTATCCATCGTTACGCCAGCAGCAATGTTTGCTCCGTTCTTGTGCGTATTTTCCGGTGATACACTAGGGCTTACCATCCAATAATCCATCTGTTCATCCCATATCATTATCTGGTTGAAGAAACGTGCTGCGCCCTCCATCACCGAGTAATACTGACGCAGGAACGCCTCATCACCTGTGAAAAGCCAGTGTTCCCATAGATGCTGACAAAGCCACGCCCCCCCTGTAGGCCACATCCCGGATGTGGCATGATCCACCGGACCAGTGATTCTCCATATATCAGTGTTATGATGAAGCACCCACCCATCGGCATCATACATCGTGCGTGCTGTCTGTTGTCCTGTGTTGCTGACATCGCTGATGAGTGAGAACAGCGGTGCATTAAGGTCACTGAGATTGCACGTCTCTGACGGCCAATAGTTCATTTCGAGATTTATATTCGTGGTGTATTTACTGTCCCATGAAGGAAACAGCATATCGTTCCATATACCCTGCAGGGTCGGTGGCTGACACTCCGATTGTGAAGAACAGATAAGCAGATAACGCCCGAATTGGAAATATGTTGCCACCAGATGATGGTCCTTATTCTCCTTGAAATGGAGCACACGCTCATCAGTTGTAAGATGAGCATATCTGTCTTCTCCGAGATTGATACGCACACGGTCAAAATACGATTTGTATTTCGCCACATGAGCTTTCTTCATCGTTTCATATTCTTCGATAAGAGCTTCTTTCAGTATATCCTCTGATTTCTGTTCGCTACTGCCCGATATGTCATTATAACTGCGGAAATTCGTAGCGATAGAAATATATATAACAGCCTCGTCAGCATCCTCCACTTGTATGGAGGAATCTTTCACCTTCACGTTGCCACCGAGACTTTTTGCCGTAGCACGACCGGTAAATGCCACCTTGCCTTTCACTCCTTCGTGGCTTGACGAGATGCCCCCCAACACTATCTCCTGCCCTTCGGTGTATATCTTTGCATTAGGATGTGGAGTCGTCATGTGGCATGTGCAGGAGATTGCACCCTGCCTGTCAGCAGTAAGACGGATAGTGATGACATTATCCGATAGACTGCTTATATATTCACGTGTGTACGTCACACCATTGGACTTGTAACGCACGATGGCGCGTGCAGAGTCAAGCGACAGTTCACGGTAATAATCCGTATATTCCTGCACATTCGGCACACTCAGGTAAATATCGCCAAAGGTCTGATAAGCCATTCCAGAGTTGGTCTTAGGCATAACATGAGCATTGGCTGCTACCTCTGCTTCCTTATATTTCCCCTCTTTCACGAGTTGTTGGATTTTTGGAATCCACTCCAATGCATCAGGGTTATCATTTGAGTTAGGACGACCAGACCATATTGTTTCCTCGTTCAACTGTATGCGGTCAGTTGCCGGAGCACCGAACACCATCCCACCTAAACGACCATTACCTATCGGTAAAGCTTCCGTCCACGTCTGTGCCGGACGGTCATACCATAGGATATGTTTCTGCGCTCTTACGCTCGGCACAACGATAAAAGTGATAATAACAGCAGTAAGAAGAATCTTCCTATTCATAATGCGAATTGAGATAGGGTGAGTGAATTATAAAGTTGTTTGTTGTTAGTCTTTTCTCTTGTTGAATCGTAACGTGTTTTCATCTTCTATTGTCACCTTGCTCTCGTCAAGTGCCATTGCATCAAGTCCGAACACCTCAATAAAGAACTTATACACTCCTTGCCGTTTGTTCGGTCCGAAATCATGGCGTTCATTTGGCAGGTGTATGTTTTGCACTTTGTCCGTTGCCCCATAGAAAGAGTAGATATGTTGCAGGAACGGATATTCCACGTCAGGTGTCGTTGCCGTCCAGTCACCACCATCGCTGATGACCATCATCGATTTCGGTGCAAACGTAGCTGCCAGTTCCACATTACATGTTCCGCCACCAGAAAGCTGGATAGGCATACCGCTCTCGCAAGGGCAACCACCATCAAACCATGCCGACATAGAAACCACCGGACAGGATGCCGTAAATCTGTCGTCAAGCACAGAGAGTAGTACCGACTGTGTACCACCGCCAGAGCCACCATTCACGCCGATGCGCGTCTTATCCACATCCTTGCGTTCTATCATCCAATCGAGAATGCGTATTCCGTTGACCGCCTGCATCCTATGGGCCATTGAAGTGTGATGAGCCTCCTTGCCCACCTCCTCTTCCGACTCGCCCCAACCCCAGAGGTCGTAACTTACGCAGATAGCCCCCATCCGTGCCAACGTACCGTAACGCTTCTGCAAATCCACATTATAGCGTCCGTCATAAAAATGCCCTATCGGACAGATGATGAGCGGATGCTTTCCGCGCTTTGCAGGAGTATAGATAGAGCCTTTTATGGTGTAGCCTCCAAGTGTAGAGAGTGAGAAGTTCTGCACCGTATATCCGTCGTGCTTGCGGATGGCACTCAACTGTGGCTTTTCATTGACGCATTGCGCCAGCAGTTCATCTATCTTCAACCTCTCTCTCACCTCACGTTTCAGCACAGCACGCCTTGTCTCCCACTCCACGCGTATTGGCGAAAGAGATTTTAGATAATCAATTAGTTTCTGCCCATCTGATGCCACTCGACGTGGGTATTCATAGCGTTTTACCTTCCATAGATTCTTGTTTTGATAGACAGCCTTAAAGTCAAGCGGAGAAAGGATGTTTGTCAGTGTCTCCTCTAAAGAATAAGGACGTATACGGAAATCGGCATACGCAACCTTCAGTCCAGTCGTATCCATGTCATACTTTAGGCGGATATTAAAGCGTTGACACACATCTCCCATAACATCACTCAGCGAGCGCGTGTAATTATCCTCAAAACTTTGTGCTGATGCCGTCAGCGAAACCACCACCAACAGGCTAAATAAGATTAGTTTTCTCATAGTAAAGATTTTGTTGCAAATTTACGTCACGTCTGCAATAAAACCAAATGTAGATGTTCAATAAAAAAGTCAGCTCAAATAGTATATGTTGAGCCGACTCAAATGATTTGTCGCTGAATGGTCTTATTTTGCTATGAACTTGCGCCCTTTGTGGACAAATACTTGTATTTTGGGATTTCTCTTGTGAAATCAGGAAAACGACAAGGCTGTAATATAAGCTTATGGTCCAACTATTACACAATGTCAAAATCCGATTGCGTTACCGGAATCTTCAAGTTGTAACAAAAACATACAAGCAAAGGGTAATAAATTCCGAATTCAACCTATTCGTTCACCAATTTGTACATGTGATTCGAACATACATATTGAGAACAAATCCAGTGCCCTGTAAGGCACTGGAGAAGAACTTTCAAGTTTTTTCGGTCACCTTGATTTGATTGCAAGCAACGTCACTTGATTTCTGTAACGAGGCGGACACTGAATCCGAGGTAGCGGCTTGTATAGTAGCTAGGGGAAACGCGGTCACCGTGGAAGAACAAATGTGATGCTTTGAACGAGGAGTCACTGCTAGTAGAAGATGACCAATAGTAGCCGCGCCAACCAATATAGCCGTTGTGATCATCACCATAGCGGCCGCCCGCAGCTGGAAGGAATACACACCCTGCCTTCTCTAATTCGGGCCATTGTTCAATTGCATAAAATTCCTCTGTTATTTGTGCAGTATAATTGTCCGGGTACAAGATAATTCCATATATGGCATTGGTTTTTTTCCGATCGAGGTATGCTCTTTGATAACTATATCCTTCTTTTGTGCCGCCGTTGACGATACGGTCGTTGAACAGATACTCCCATTCCTCTGCGGAGAGTGTGCGCCAGGTGCCCTTGTCATCGATGGCCGTACCCCAATCCTTGAAGCTTCCGGAATAATCTGAAGCGTTTTTGGATGTGTTGATTCCGTAGGCTGTAGCATTGGTCGACCATCCGAAATAGTCAACGTCGCCTGCAGCTGTACCGATGGTCCAATTGCCATCATTGCAATAGTCATACTGGTTTGCGGCGAACTTCCATGCAGTCGGAGTTCCGGTTGCATCTATTGTTGCAATAAGATTGCCTTTTGAGAAATGAACCTTCTTAGTATCGCTAACGCTAAACACGCCTTTGAGCACGCCATTATGCCCGCCATTTTTCTTCTGCTCTGTAAAGTCTTCCTCCTGACACCCTGTCGCAAGGAGTGCAATGGCGAGAGTCAATAATCCAATTGCTGTCTTTTTCATTTACTTCTTTTTTATAAATTATTATTTAAATATGTAATTTACTTACAAATAGTATTCGTAGATTTTATTTCGCTAAAAATACAACTATTTTGAAACGGGACGAACTAAATACCCAAATTCACGGCCAGAGGAATCATCATACACGCGGTCTGAATAGAAGTAAAGGGAGTACGCTTCGAATGGGTCGTACATGGTATTGAGCGATGAAGTCCAGTAGGCGCCGTAGGCGCCGACGTAGTGGATGTCGAAGCTGTCGCGGTAGCGACTCCCCCTTGCTGGCAAAAAGATACTGTTACCGTTTTTCCTGCTGGTGAACTTTCGCCCTTTTACTCCGTTCAGTGTCGTCCATTCTGAATTGCAATTATGTATCATTTCCTGTAATTCTTCCAGCGTAGGCATACGCCATTTACCTCCCCATTTCACATGGGCCACATCGTCTTCGGGCTTGAGAATGGTCAGTCCGTCGACTGTACCATAATTTGATTTGGGGCAATATTTGGATAATTCAAATTTATCCCTATTGCCCCAAATGTATGTATCCCAATAGTAGTATCTTTTTCCTTCTATCTCTCCCCATGCGTAGAACACGCCACACTCTTCCGGACTTGTGGCACCCACGTTGCAACGTGCCCACTTGACACTGAGGCCAAGGTCAATGGCAGTGGAATCGCTCTCATCAATGGCATTGGGATCATCCTCAAAGGATTCTGATTTAGTACAGGATGAAAATGCCGCAAATAAAGCGATAAAAACAATAAAATTAGATGCTTTTTTCATAACAATTTTTTAGGATTAGTTTGAAATTATTTATGTTGAATTCTTTCATATTTCTTTCTTCGATCAATCAATATCTGTCGTAGTAGATTTCAACCTTTCCTTTTTTTCTGTCGGTCCAGACATTAGCGCAATTGAATTCTGCACCTTTCCGTTCTCCAACACCATGAAAGACGCGGATGATATCGGCATCACCCACAATCGAGCCGTTGACCCATTTTGCTTTGAC
>JAGHTU010000003.1 GCA_018065185.1 Candidatus Equicola faecalis
TCCGAGCAGATTGCTGTGCGGAAGAAAGGAGTGATGCGGGCATCATGACTGACTGACAAACAGCAAGATGCCGAAACAAAGCCAAAAGTGCTGAAAAGAACGATATCACCCATATTTGAAAAATTATTATTTATTCGGTGAATTTATAGAACACACCTTTAATTAGTTCTTTTTCACTCCATTTTCATAGACGCCCTTTTCCACGACCTCGCCGTTGGCATTTTTCTCCACGTATGGCCCTTCCTTGACGCCATTCACATACGTCACTTCCGAGCGTTTCCCATTTGCGTCTTCTTCAATAAACGCTCCATGCTTGACACCGTCCTGAAATTCCCCCCGAAACTTATTTCCGTTTTCATAATGGGCTATACATAAGCCATGCGGTTTCCCGTTTTTGAACTCGCCCTCGAACACGTCGCCTTTCAAGGTCGTTATCTTACACTTTCCGTTTATCTCGTCGTTGGCCCAATATCCGTCATAGATCTCTCCGTTGTGGCGGTGCAACTTGCCATGTCCATGACGGCTTCCTTCAAGGAACTGTCCGGTGTATTCGTCGCCGTCAGCCGACTTGAATATGCCCATCCCTGTGCGCTGTCCCTCATGATATTCGCCTTCATAGACGTCGCCGTTAGCAAATTTATATATTCCCTTGCCATGCTGGAGTCCTTCTTTCCAACCGCCATCGTACGTATCTCCGTTGGCATACTGGAAGAAGCCTTTTCCGTTAGACTGATTGTTCAGCCATTCACCACGATACAGACTGCCGTCGTTCCACTTGAAGACTCCGAACCCGCTTTTCTCATCATTTTTCCAATGCCCTTGGTAATATGCCACATTACCTTTGTAGATGTAAATGCCTTGCCCCTGACGTTTGTCGTTCACCCATTCACCGTCATATACATCACCATTGACATAGCGCATCACGCCATGCCCCTGTTGCATGTCCTTATACCATAAGCCGGTGTATGTGTTGCCGTTTTTATAATGGTATGTGCCTTGCCCATGTTTCAGGCCATTCATCCACATTCCGTCATACCATTCCCCATCAGAAAAAGTAAATTTCCCATTTCCGTCACGCTTGCCTTTTCGCCATTGACCGACGTATGTATGCCCACCTTCGTAAGTTGCTTTCCCTTCTCCGTAAGGCTTGCCGTGAAAGATGTCGCCTTCGTATGTTCCGCGAAGCGCTTCTTCATGCAGTTCACACACGCCCTTGCGTATCGTGTCTCTTGATAGGAACGGGAATTGTGCGTGTGTCTTGCAAATCGTCAGCACAGCAAATAAAGAAAATATTATTATTCGTTTCATTTGTTTTCTATTGAGTCTAAAGATTTTCTTAATTTTCAAACTAATCTTTCTTTGCAAAAATAAGACTTTTTTGTGAACCTATAAATAAATCACCCTAAAAGTTAAGTTTTATTAGTGTAAGCACTTTTATTATTCTGCAAGAATAGGCTTTTTTATATAATGGAAGAAAAGAAAAACAACACTCGGACTTTTCCAAAGTGTCCAATAAAGTGCCTTTTCTTCACCTTTCAAACAATTCAAACATTTCTCAACCTTAACTCAATTATCCATTCGCAAAGCCTCTGCGTTCTCTGCTCCTCTGCCAGAATCATCGGCACAGTCTCTGCTGTGCGTGGAGTCAAGAGAAAGACAATATCAAAACTTGTTTGAAGATTGGCTTTCGCGAGACTGCACATATTTTGTGAAACAAAACGATGCTTCCTCTGCGTGAAGAAAAAAAACGAGAAGCGAGAAATAAAAAACTCTTAAACTTTTACTAAATTTGCAAAAGCAAATTTGCCGTTTGGATATTGGGAAGAAGAAAATACCTTTACAGCCTATCTTATTGGCTGGGTATATTTCGAAATGTTTTTCAACAAGTAAAAAAAAACAACATTATGTACATACCACCTTTTACAATAAGTGCTGATGTTATCAATAAGATAGCCGAAATTTCCAGACTTATAGAGCGTTATGCTATCCTTTTGGAAAAAGAAGAAGGCTTGCGTCTTCGTAAAGCAAATAGAATCCAGACTATTCATAGTTCGCTTGCCATTGAGGGTAACACGCTGTCCGTTGATGAAGTCAGAGACATCATAGATGGTAAGACTATTGTTGCGCCACCACGTGAGATACAAGAGGTTAAGAATGCTATAAAGACTTACGAGATGTATCCGTTGCTCAATCCTTTCAAAGAAAGGGATATGCTTAAGGCTCACGCTCAGATGATGGAGGCTATTATTGATACTGCCGGACATTACCGCCCTAATGGCGTTGGTGTATTTTCTGAAAAAGGACTTGTACACATGGCTCCACCTGCCGACAGAGTGCCACAGTTGATGGGCGATTTGTTTGATTGGTTGAAACATGGCAAAGACCACTTGCTGATACGTTCTTGCGTGTTTCACTATGAGTTTGAATTTATCCATCCATTTGCTGATGGTAATGGCAGGATGGGCAGATTGTGGCAGTCGCTCATTCTCGGTCATCTTCATCCTCTTTTCGAACATCTTCCTATTGAGAATATGGTATTTGCCAATCAACAAGAGTATTACGATGCCATAGCGACAAGTACACGGATTGCAGACTCTGGACCATTCATTAACTTTATGCTCGGCGAGATTCTCAAGACGTTAAAGTCTCATCAAGGCGAGGAACTTAATAAAGTGCCTAATAAAGTACCCGATAAAGTACCCAATAAATCCGAGTTATCAGTCCTTGCGTTACTAATGAAAGACGGCGGACTAACCATGATGCAGTTGGCAAAGAAGATGCACTTGTCGGAAAGTGGAATCAAGAAGATTCTTGCATCGCTGAAGTCATTAGGTCTGATAGTGCGAATTGGTAGCAACAAAACGGGCTACTGGCAAGTGAACGAAGCGGACTGACGACAAACCGAGCGCAGAAAATGCTTGCATTATTTCTGCCGAGGTGCGAAGGAAGAAGACCACAGAGAGTTATAAGTTATTAGGTCATGAAGTTTTGAGAGTGCCTTTTCTTCACCTTTCAAACAATTCAAACATTTCTCAACCTTAACTCAATTATCCATTCGCAAAGCCTCTGCGTTCTCTGCTCCTCTGCGTGAAGAAAAAAAACGAGAAGCGAGAAATAAAAAACTCTTAAACTTTTACTAAATTTGCAGAAATAAAACAAAGAAACTAACAACCAATAGGCGGTTGCTCCTATAAGCAACACTCGGACTTTTCGAGTAAGTCATCATTCTTGCCGTTTGGATATTGGGAAAAGAATAGTGCTTGCAAGATGATGCATTGAGGTCTCGTTGTGAAGAATAATTTATTTTGAAAAAATAATATGACGCAGAAAGGTTTTGAAGATTATATCTTTACTGTTTTTGATAGCAAAAATGGTACTGCGAAAAGTTATATTACGGCTGTTCATATCATTGATGAGATGTTTGAATACGAAGATGTATTCGGTCTTAATGGTAAATCTATTGCGTGTATAAATGA
>JAGHTU010000033.1 GCA_018065185.1 Candidatus Equicola faecalis
TCCGAGCAGATTGCTGTGCGGAAGAAAGGAGTGATGCGGGCATCATGACTGACTGACAAACAGCAAGATGCCGAAACAAAGCCAAAAGTGCTGAAAAGAACAACATCACCCATATTTGAAAAATTATTATTTATTCGGTGAATTTATAGAACCCACCTTAAACTTTTATACCTTTGCTTCGTCTAATAAATGGATTTTCATTAACCTGATAACTAACACTTAAAAACAAAAAAATATGAAAAAATTATTTTTCGCTATCGTGGCAATGGTATTCTGCTTGAATATCTCAGCACAAGGATTTGGGCAAATGCCACAGCCCGAGGAAATTGCAAAGATGCAAGCTGAAAACATGAAACAAAATTACGGCATTGACGACAAGCAATATGATGCTGTGTACAAACTCTACCTTAAAGATGTTAAGGAAATGATGAAAGAATTCCAAAATATGCAAGGTGGCGACATGAACGAAATGATGGGTAAAGTACGGGCTCGTATGGAAGCAATGAAAAAGTCATTGAAAGAAATCCTTACTGAAGAACAATTCAAAAAGTATGAGGAAGACTTGAAGAATAACCCATTTGGTGGAGGGGCACCGGGTGGATTCTGACCATCTTCAATCTTAGAAAAAACTTAATAGCGTGTTGGAAAACCGACACGCTGTTTTTGTTATAATAAATTCAAGCCAACTCTTTTTACATGCTTTTCACACTCGCATAACACTAAAATAGGTTGAGGGTTTAAGATTTTCTTCAAAAAAGAAAAACATCCTATAAACCAACGGCTTATAAGATGTTTTCAGTACCCAGACCCGGGATCGAACCGGGATGGATTGCTCCACTGGTGTTTGAGACCAGCGCGTCTACCGATTCCGCCATCTGGGCAAAGCGTCCACAAAGGTAGTGCAAATCAAATACAATACAAAATAAATTTATTTATTTTTATTTTGAATCTAGGTTTCCGACTGCCGTTCCTGTCAGATTTATTGATTCAATTGTCAATTGTCACAAACAAGTTTGCACTCCCGCCACATTGTACGTCTTCTCCCCTTTGCGGATAATCAGTTGTCCATTGCGGAATATTTTTTTCGGGTAGGTATTTACTTTTATCTCAGGCAAGTTAATAGGGGTTGTATCTTTCTCTACTGTTGCATAGCGTTGACCTGTCAAGAGACTTGCGAGGTCAGCACCAGTGTTAGTAATTATTTGAGTTCGGGATAAGAAAGTTGTAAAAAAGTTTGGGTAATCATGTATTTATATGTAACTTTATAGTGTTAAAAATCAAAGATATACATATAGAATACTAATATGATTACCCGCGACAAAATTACAGAAATTTTCTGTGCCGTAGATGAATTCTGCAAACTTTATGAGTATGAAACCGCAAAAAGTGCACTCATTGACGCTTTCGGCAAGAAAAGACGGAATAGGAAGGCAAGGCTGTCCGACTCCGAGATAATCACCATACTCCTTATGTATCACTTCGGCTCATTCCGGAACTTCAAGCACTTCTATCTGATATACATCTGCCAGAGCATGCGCCGTGACTTCCCTGATGTTGTTTCCTACAACAGGTTCAACGAGCTTCAGGGACGGGTATTCTTCAAGATGATGTTTTTCTGCAAGCTAGTGGCATTTGGGCACTGTACCGGCGTGTCATACGCGGACAGCACGATGATACCGGTCTGCCACAATGTCAGAAGGTATATGAACAAGGTTTTCAAGGGCATCGCAAAGGACGGAAAGGGCACCATGGGGTGGTGTCATGGATTCAAGTTGCACCTAGTGTGCAATGACCGTGGGGAGATCATAACCTTCTGCCTTACACCCGCAAATGTTGATGACAGGGATCTTGGGGTGTGGAAGGTCCTCTCAAAGGAACTTTACGGGAAGCTGTTCGCCGACAGGGGATACATTTCGCAAAAACTGTTCGACTACCTCTTCCCAGATGGAATACAGGTCATTACTGGGTTGAAGGGCAACATGAAGAACAAACTTATGCCGCTTTGGGACAAGCTAGAACTCAGGAAAAGGTATGTGATCGAGCTCATCAACGACCAGCTGAAGAACAAGGCAAACCTTGTACATTCCAGACACAGGTCCATTAACGGATTCCTTATCAATCTCATATCTGCAATGGGAGCATATTGCTTCTTCGACAACAAACCCGATGCCTTGGACGTACATATTGAACCTACCATGCAGCTTGAATTTTGGTAATTCTTATCCCGAACTCAAATAGTAATTACTGCCGAAGGAGGATTATTACCATCGGCTTTCACTACGAAAGAAGTTGCTACGAAGATGTTAGAAGCAGCATCTCCACCATTTCCGCTACCGATAGCGGAAGCATTTTCGCCTCCATTAGCCGTAATCAGACCACCGCAGATAGTGATGTTAGAGCCGGCAGCAGCATTCCCTCCACCAATACCGGCTGCATTAGCGCCACCGATTGCAATCAGTTGCCCCGATTGATTGGTATAACCATAGATAGTTAGTGAGTTGCCTTCACCGGAAACTTCGATACCGGGCTTACCGTCTGCTCCGGTAGCAGTCAGTTTAGCACCATCATAGACGATAAGATGAACCTCACCTTGACAGACGAGTGTGCCTGTTTGTTTTTCATTACCGGTTGGCATCACCACATACCAACCATTCTTCAAAGTGTCGGTTGAGTTTATAACTCCTGTCACATTATCGGCCTTTTGTTCTTGACCATTGGCATCAATGTAAGGTACATTGTTGATTGCCCACAACTCCGCGCACAGCGTTAAGACTGCAATAGATGTAAAAAACTTTTTCATATCTTATGACCGTTAAACTTAAAAAATCGTCTGTTTGCAAAGATATGAAAAAAAACAAAAAAACAACAAGCAACAAAAAAAGTCCCAATAACTGATACTATCTTGTGTCTCAAACCACTTATTACTGGTTCTCTTTCAGCGGGGCCATAGGGACAGGTTCCGTGACCCGGTTTGCATCTCCGTACCATCTCCGTTGCATCTCCGTTGCTTCTCTGTTCCTTGCAAATGACGCAAATTACATAATAATGGGTTAAAAACTCATCAAGAAACTTTGGTAATCGTAGAAATATGTGTAATTTTGTAGTGACAACTTCCGATTAGTGTTGTTATGATACATTTTTCGGAACTTAATACAGTGAAATAGCATATTGACAGGGTCAAGAAAGGGTCATAGGGGTCATAGCGATAGGTTCCGTGACCCTCTCGAACTGAAGGTTGACGATACGGTTGAAAATGCCTTAGCACAGATAGACGACAAGGGTTACGCCATCCCTTACGAGGCAGAGCTCCAGCCATATAAGGGGAGGGACGGGGAGGGCCCTTACGAAGTGCGGAGTAAGCATCTCAAGTGAAGCCCGCAACATCACCCACTGGCGTATTGTTGACCAAGATAGAAACATCATCGACGAACAGCAATTTTAATTATGTGTACAGTAACTTTGTATAAACAATATTTATTAGTAATCATGAGAAAATTATAATAGTATCATTTTGCCTTACAATGCTGTTGGGATGTCAGCAACTCAACCAGGAAACCACAAATACAGAAGAAACCACTCCGCAATATGAAGAACTGGATGCCCTCGCCTTTGTAACACAGTCAGTTATAAACATGAGGGAAGAGCCAGATTTTACAGCGGAACTTGGTACGCAGGCTCTTATGGGTACGCCTGTAAAACTTCACCACGAAGGGGTTAATGGATATTGGGATTACGTGGAGACACCTGACGGATACAAGGCTTGGTGCAACGAATTGTCAATTAGAAAGATAAATGCCCAAGAACTTATGGAATGGAAACATTCCAAAAGAGTGATAGTTACAGCATTTTTCACTTTTTTTCTTGAGGAGCCTGCTGATGAATCTCAGCACGTAAGTGACGGATGTTGGGGCAATATAGTTCAGTATATAAGAGAAGAAGGGGACTTCACCAAGGTTCTTATGCCGAGCGGCAAAACTGCATATGTTCCAACGAAGGATGTCACGGACTTCGATCAGTGGGTGACAAATCGTAAGGCTGTCGTTCCTGTGGATGCTTCAGAGACCGCTCTGGATGTGGCACGTAAGGAGATACTCAATACAGCTCTCCAATTTATCGGCATTCCGTATCTCTGGGGAGGGACATCCATGAAAGGAGTGGATTGCAGCGGCTTGGTAAAAACCGTATATTATCTGAACGGCTATTTGCTCTTGAGAAACTGCTCGCAAATATATAAGACCGGCATCCCGATAGATGTGAGCCAAGGATTAGGAAACCTTCAGCCTGCGGATCTTGTCTTTTTCGGGGAAGAGGCTACAGAAGAAAAGCCGATGAGGATTTCACATGTGGCTATTTATATGGGAGATGGGAAGATTATCCATTCTTCCAACATTGTGAGGGTCAACAGCCTTGTTGAGGGAGAGAAAGATTATTTCAGCAGAAAGCCTCTGCGTGCTGTTCGCATAATTGGCTCTCAAGACACAGGATGTGGTGTGGAATCCATCGCTGCCAGCGACGTTTATAAGGGGTCATAGGGGGTCATAGGGACAGGTTCCGTGACCCTGTTTACTTCTCCGTTGCTTTCCCCTTCCTTCTTTCTCCGTTCCTTGCAAATGGCGCAAATCATATGTGTTAAAACTCATCAAGAAACTTTGGTAATAGTAGTAAAAAGTGTAATTTTGCAGTCGCATTCGTACATAAAACGTGTGTTAAAGGTGTATTATTCATACTTATTACGTGTAAAATATGAATAGTATTCATTTGATAATCGTGTAATAAGATTGTGGTATGGAAAGAAAAGTATTGGGGCAACTGCTTGATTGGAAGAATAGTAAGCGAAGAAAACCTCTCGTGATAGAAGGTGCTCGACAGGTGGGTAAGACATGGGCGGTAAGAGAGTTTGGTAAACGCCACTATAAGAACCTTGCCTACATCAACTTCGAGGAAGCAAAACATCTACAAGGATTGTTCGTGCAAGATTATGATACAGATCGTATTCTGCGAGCTATCCGTACACAATGTGGCGTGCCTTGTGATGCAGGTAAGACACTCATTTTCCTTGACGAGATACAGGAGGCGAAGGGTGGATTGACGGCATTGAAGTATTTCCAGGAGAATTGTCCTGAACAGCATATTATTGTTGCTGGTTCTCTGCTGGGCATTTCGCTTCACAAAGGTGTGTCGTTCCCTGTGGGTAAGGTCAATTTCCTACAGATGCACCCGATGAACTTTATTGAGTTTCTGGAGGCTGTTGGGGAAGGTATGCTTGCCTCTGCAATTGAAACGAAGGACTTGGATACGATGGCATTATTCCATGACAAGTTGACGAACAGATTGAAGGAGTATTATTTCGTTGGAGGAATGCCTGAAGCGGTACAGGCTTTTGCTGATGATGCTGAGTGGAATGAGATTCGCGATATTCAGCACGAGATACAGAAAGGCTACGAGGACGACTTCTCAAAACATGCGGAAGGTGCTCTGGTGGAACGGCTGCGACAGGTATGGCATTCGGTTCCGAGCCAGCTGAGCCGAGAGAACAAGAAGTTCGTGTTCGGACTTGTGCGCGAAGGTGCAAGAGCACGCGAGTATGAGATGGCACTGCAATGGATGTTTGATGCAGGCATTCTGCATCAGGTGAATGGTGTGACGAAGCCAGGGATTCCGCTATCCACTTATCGTGATGAGAAGGCCTTTAAGGTGTTCCTTGTTGATGTAGGATTGCTGTCGGCTATGAGCGGACTTGATGCTAGGACGTTACTGCACGGATCGGATGTGTTTACAGAATTCAAGGGAGCTTTGACGGAACAGTACGTGTTTCAGCAATTAAACGAGAAACATGAGTTGTATTATTGGTCGAAAGATAATTCACGTCAGGAGGTTGACCTGCTGATGCAGCATGATAATGCTCTGTTGCCGATAGAATGTAAGGCAGAAGAGAACTTGAAGGCGAAGAGCTTGAAAAGTTTTATTGATGACCAGAATATACAAAGAGCAATAAAGGTGTCGATGAAACCATATCACGACAGCGGAGAAGTAATAGTCAATGTGCCGTTGTATATGGTAGGGTGCTATATGAATAAATGATGCCAAGGAAAACGATCGAGAGGGAAAACTCATCAAGAAACTTTGGTAATCGTAGAAATATGTGTAATTTTGCGACCATATTAAACCTTGGAATGGTGTATATTTGAGCAAAAAGATATCCTTGGTTTGGTGTATAACAATCATTCAATTCCAATCAGGAATCAATAGAAACTATAGAATAATAGAATTATGAGACGCAAAATATATGACCAACTGCTGGAATGGAAAGAAAAGCGAAGCCAGAAGGAGGCTTTGCTGATAGATGGTGCCAGACGTGTGGGCAAGAGCTGGATTGTGGAGGAATTTGCAAGGAAGGAATACAGGTCGTATATCCTGATTGACTTCTCTGAAGCTTCGGACACTATGCTCGATGTTTTCCGCACATACAGAGGCAAGTGGGATGAGTTCTTCATGCACCTGCAATTGGAAACGGGAAAAAACTTTATCCCAGGGAGTCGCTCATTGTGTTTGATGAGATTCAGAAGTTCCCTGAAGCACGCGAGATGATAAAGTATCTGGTGCAGGACGGAAGGTATGCATATATCGAAACGGGGTCGCTGATGAGCATCAATGCGAATGTGAAGGACATAAATATCCCGAGCGAGGAACATAGAATCGACATGCATCCAATGGATCTGGAGGAGTTTATGTGGGCATTGGGTGATGACATGATGATGGATTATGTGAGGGAGTGCTTTGACGGAAGAAAGCCTTTGGGGCAGTCGCTCCACAGAAAAATGATGGATTACCTGTGGCTCTATATGATAGTGGGCGGAATGCCACAGGCTGTGGCGGAATGGGTAGAGTCGAAGGACTTTGACGAGGTGGACAGAACGAAACGCAACATTATAGCACTCTACCGAAGCGACATCAGTAAATATGCCAAAGGACAGGAAGCAAGGGTGACGAAGATTTTTGATACAATCCCATCGCAACTGCAACGACATGAGAAGAAGTTCAAATTGTCAGCATTGGGCAAAGGGACACGTGGAAGGAATGTGGAAACGGCATTCTTCTGGTTAGACGAATCGAGGGTGGTAAACACGTGTCTTGCTGCTGCGGAACCGAGCGTGGGCTTGGAAATGAAAGTGGAGAATGCTTCTCGTAAGCTGTATATGGCCGACACAGGTTTGTTGATTAGTCATGCGTTTACGGAAGCAGCCATCAAAGCTGAGGAACTGTACCGGAAGTTGATGCACGATAAGCTGGAAGTAAACAAAGGCATGCTGGTGGAGAATCTGGTGGCTCAGATGCTAAGGACGACAGGCCATAGGTTGTACTTCTTCTCCTCGTACAAAAAGACGGTGGCAGAGGAACGAATGGAGATTGACTTCCTTGTGCCAAAGCTAGTAACAAGCAGCCGGCACAACATTCATCCGATTGAGGTTAAGTCAACTCCTCGCTATACATTGACCTCAATAGAACGCTTCGCAAAGAAGTTTGACAAGTATGTTGCAGAACCTATTGTTTTGCATACGAGTGATGTAAAAGTGAAGGATGGAGTAATCTATCTTCCGTTGTATATGGGTGGGTTGTTATAACACTTGTAGTGGTCATAGCGACAGGTTCCGTACCATCTCCGTTGTTTCTCCGTTCATGTTTTCATACTTGTTCAGTGTGTACGAACGCACCAATTAATAACTGTATTATTTAAATAGTTTTTTAAAGAGTAATATGATAATCACGATAGCAATCGCTATTAAGAACAAGTCCCATATAGTAGTACCTTCTTCTGGCTCGTTGAGCTTGTTGTTGTTGTCGTTGTTGTTGTTTGACTCAACGTCATCGTTATCGTCATCGTCATCGTCATCGTCATCGTCATCGACTCCGTCGTCGTTTTCATCATCGTCACCATCTGTAGCGTATTCGGAGTCGCCATATTCACGTTTCATGGCAATATCCATGATGAGTTTTATCTCGTTGTTGATTTCTTCCTTTTCACTTTCTGTACATGGTCTGGTGTAAGCGACTTGCCCATTGACGCATTTATAATTTGGGCAGTATCCTCCTCCTCCACACAATGGACAAATGGATGGCATAGGACCTGTGACATCTAGAATTTCTCCTGCCGAATAATGACCACTTTGCATTGGACATCTGCCTGTGCCATGGCATGTTTCACATTCGCCAATCTCGGTTTTACCATTAGAGAGCATTTTCATCAATTCGGTCACTCGATCGGCTTCCGCAGGGTAAAGAATGTTTTCGTAGTCATCATTAGAGTATCCTTCATCTGAGGAACTGCTACTTGACCTGCTGCTTCTCTTTCCGGTGCCGTTGCATCTTGGACAGATCTTATGGCGATGTCTTTCATTCTGAAATATGGCGTGACCGCATATTTCGCAGTCTCCCGTTTTACGTGACACTCCAAAATGTGAAACAGGTGGTGCTTCCATTAAAATTTGTCCATAGCCATTACACCTAGTGCATGTTTGTGCAAAGCCAGATGTGCAGACCAGCAAACTAAAAAGTAATACTAAAAAAATACATTTTCGTTTCATTTGTAAATATGAGTTTAAGTTCAAAGTAAAATTTATTTAACTTGCAAAGTTATTATTAATTATTGAAAATCAATGGTTAATATTCAAAAAATGAATTTTCGCAATTTTCAAATCGTTCGGGCTGACTCTGTCACGGCAGGTCTGTCACGGCAGGGGTCATCAACAAGGTAAGATACGACGATTTTTAACTGTGTAATGATCACCTTTTTCCATACGATGCCTCAAGGTCAAACCAACAGAGCCTCCAAATGATCACGATCATTCGCCCAAATGATCACGATGATTTGCTTAAATGATCACGATGATTTTATCAAATGATCACGATCATTTGTAGGCTCCGAGCGGAAGACGGCGAGGCAAGGATGGGAAAACGTCGATTTATGGGCAGTTACAAGCCGTTAATTCCTCTAGTGTACGTTGCTATCAAGATAATAAATTAGTTCTCTTCGGTTTTGTTCATATTTGACAGAGATAAGAAAAAGAACTGATAGTGTCAATAATTCGCAAAAAATAAGTAACTTTGCGAACATTTTGAATGTTATTCGATTAGAAATCGTAGATGTAAAGATGTTTAGATGTTGAAATTTAGATGTTAAAAAGAAGTTTATGAATGTAATTACAAAAAAAGTCTCTTTGCCTGACGGAAGACAGGTCAGCATAGAGACAGGAAGACTTGCTAAACAGGCAGATGGTGCTGTGATGCTGACGTTGAACAATACGGTGCTTATCGCTACTGTCTGTGCTGCAAAAGATGCTGTTCCAGGAACAGATTTTATGCCTCTTCAGGTGGAATATCGTGAGAAGTATTCGGCAGCAGGCCGTTTCCCTGGAGGTTTTACAAAGCGCGAGGGTAAGCCGAGCGATGAGGAAATCCTGACGTGTCGTTTGGTGGACCGCGCTCTGCGTCCGCTTTTCCCGGCTAACTACCATGCCGAGGTGTATGTGAATGTTATTGTTTTTTCTGCCGATGGAGTTGATATGCCTGATGCTCTTGCCGGTTTTGCTGCAAGTGCTGCTTTGGCATGTTCTGATATACCATTTGAATGCCCTATCTCTGAGGTGCGTGTTGCCCGTATCGGTGGCGAATTTGTTATCAACCCGACATTCGAGCAATTGAAAGAAGCCGATATGGACCTTATGGTTGGTGCTTCGGAAGAGAATATCATGATGGTGGAGGGTGAGATGAAGGAAGTCTCTGAACAGGACTTGCTCGCCGCTCTCAAGGCTGCCCATGATGCTATCAAGCCACAGTGTCAGTTGCAGAAGGAGCTGATGAAGGAGCTTGGAACTGATGTGAAGAGGGAATACTGTCATGAGGTGAATGATGAAGACCTGCGTGCCGATGTTGCTCGTGTATGCTATAAGCCAGCTTATGACATCACAAAGCAAGGTCTGGAGAAACAGGCTCGTACAGAAGGTTTTGAAAAGATACGCGAAGATTATAAGGAGGCTTATCTCGCTGCTCATACTGAACTTACAGAGGATGAGAAAGAGGAGAAAGCAACCCTTATTGACCGTTATTATGCTGATGTGGAGCGAGACGCAATGCGCCGTTGTATCCTTGATGAAGGGACGCGTCTTGACGGTCGTCGTACAGTGGATATCCGTCCTATCTGGTGTGAGGTCCCGGCGTTGCCTTATCCTCATGGTAGTGCTATCTTTACCCGTGGTGAAACACAGGCACTTGCCACCGCGACATTGGGTAACAAGATGGATGAGAAATTGGTTGACGGAGCATTGGAACGCTACTACAGTCGTTTCCTCCTCCATTATAACTTCCCTCCGTTCTCAACGGGTGAAGCACGCGCACAGCGTAGCGTAGGACGTCGTGAGATAGGTCATGGACATCTGGCATGGCGCGGTATAAAGGGGCAGATTCCGGAGGATTTCCCTTATACTGTTCGTGTGGTTTCTGATATCCTTGAATCCAATGGCTCTTCGTCAATGGCAACAACATGTGCCGGTACGATGGCACTGATGGATGCAGGCGTGCCATTGAAGAATCCTGTTGCTGGAATAGCAATGGGACTTATAAAAAACCCTGGAGAAGACAAGTATGCAATACTTTCTGATATTCTTGGTGACGAAGACCATCTTGGTGATATGGACTTCAAGACCACTGGTACGAAGAATGGTTTGACAGCAACGCAGATGGATATCAAGTGTGATGGTCTGTCATACGAAATTCTTGAGCAGGCACTGATGCAGGCAAAGGCTGGTCGTGAGCATATCATGGGCGAGATGATGAAGGCTATTTCTGAACCGCGTGCAGAGTTCAAACCACAGGTTCCACGTATGGAGATGATACTTCTGCCTAAGGAGATGATAGGGGCTGTGATAGGTCCTGGTGGAAAGATTATACAGGCTATTCAGGAAGAGACAGGTACGATCATAACCATTGATGAGGACGAAGATGGTATGGGCAAGTGTGTAGTCAGTGCCCAAAACAAGGAAGGTATAGATAAAGCTATGGCAAAGATTCGTGCTATCATCTCAGTGCCGGAAATCGGTGAGGTGTATGAAGGCAAGGTGCAGTCAATAATGCCATACGGTGCGTTTGTTGAGTTTATGCCTGGTAAAGATGGTCTGTTGCATATCAGCGAAATGGCTTGGGAACGTCTTGAGACAGTGGAACAAACTGGTCTTAAAGAAGGTGATAAAATCACTATTAAGCTTGTTGACATAGACAAGAAAACTGGGAAGTTCAAGCTTTCTCATCGTGTACTTACTCCAAAACCAGAAGGGTATGTGGAACGTGAACGCCGTCCTCGTCCACAACGTGATGGAAGAGGACATGGTCCACGTCATGAGAAGAACGAACAAACACAGCAGGATTGATATAAATTACCAGCATTGCTGGTCTGTTCTAAAAATCCATTATAATGAACGAACAGTTTGAGATAATGGCTCCTGTAGGGTCGCGTGAAAGCCTACAGGCTGCAATACAGGCCGGTGCCGATAGTGTATACTTCGGCATCGGCCGTTTGAATATGCGTTCACATTCGGCAAATCATTTTTCGATTGATGACCTCAGGGAGATAGCCACGATATGTGAAAATGCAAATGTCAGGTCGTATCTGACCGTTAATACTGTAATTTATGATGAAGACATAGGTGAGATGCACCAGATTGTGGATGCGGCCACGGAAGCAGGTATCTCGGCTATCATCGCCTGTGATATTGCCGTGATGCAGTATTGCCGTCAGTGTGGCATGGAAGTACATCTCTCCACGCAACTTAACATTTCTAATGTTGAGGCTTTGAGATTTTATGCCCAGTTTGCAGATGTTGTAGTCTTGGCACGTGAACTTAATCTGAGTCAGGTGGCAGAGATTTACCGGCATATATGTCGGGAGAATATCTGCGGTCCAAGTGGAAAGCAGGTACGTATTGAGATGTTTTGCCATGGTGCACTGTGTATGGCCATCAGTGGCAAATGCTATATGTCGCTTGACAATACCGGGAAGAGTGCAAACCGTGGTGAATGTATGCAGATATGCCGACGGGGTTATATACTTACAGACCGTGAAACGGGTGCAGAACTGGAGGTGGACAATAAGTATATTATGTCGCCAAAAGATTTGAAAACCATCCGTTTTATCGACAAGATGATAGCTTCCGGTGTGCGCGTATTTAAGATAGAAGGTAGGGCTCGTGCGGCGGAATATGTATATACTGTCGTCAAATGTTATCGCGAGGCAATTGAAGCTGCCACCAATGGACGACCTGCTGATTGGGAAGAGCGTTGCGACGATTGGGATAAACGTCTAAAGACAGTATTTAATCGCGGTTTTTGGGATGGATACTACCTTGGTCAACGTCTTGGAGAATGGAATAGCAATTATGGAAGTAATGCCACGGAGAAGAAGGTGTATATAGGTAAGGGCGTACGATATTTTTCCAAACTTGGCGTGGCGGAATTTAAGATTGAGGCAGGTGGTTTTAGGAGAGGAGACCGTCTGCTTGTCACAGGACCTACAACCGGAGTCATATACCTTACTGCCGAAGAGATACGTTATGACTTGAAGACTGTTGATGAGGCATTGAAAGGACAGAATGTGTCTATTCCAGTTGAGACAAAGATACGACCATCAGATAAACTTTATCGTCTTGTCGTGCAGGAATAAATTTTTTGTGATGTGTAAGAAAGAATAAAACAATTATTTATATTTGCACACAGATATGAAGAATATAACCTCAATAATTCTTGTTTGTCTGCTCTTTTCATCCTGTCAGAAGATAAACAGATGGAAAGCGCAGTGGGGAGATGTTGATGCCCAGGTGGAGTTGGGTATAGCTTACGAGAATGGTGAGGATGTCGAGCAGGATTTCGTTGAAGCTGTGAAGTATTATCGGATGGCTGCTGATCAGGGAAATGCTGAAGCCCTGTATCGTCTGGCTCTTTGCTATTCTTTAGGAAAAGGTGTCGATGAGGATCATGAGACAGCTTTTGAACTTTTCCAGAAATCATCAGAAAAAGATTACACTCCGGCACTTTATGAGGTGGGTATGGCATATCAGGAAGGCATAGGTGTAGATCGCAATATGGAAAAGTCAATTGCCTATCTGCAGAAAGCTACAGACGCAAACTATCCTCAAGCTATGTTTCAGGTAGCATTGTTATATTATCATGGCGAATATGTGAGACAGGATTTTGCAAAGGCTGTGGCATTGTTTGAAAAGTCATCAAAATCAAATCAGGCGGAAGCAACATATTATTTAGCGGTTTGCTATGCTAATGGGCAAGGAACGAAAAAAAATCAGAATAAGGCGTTGACCCTATTTACTGAAGCTGCTGATGCCGGTGTGGCTGTTGCACAGAATAAAGTTGGGGAATGGTCAGAAAACGGGATTGCATGTAATGTGGACCTTGTCCGTGCCGTTAAATATTATCAATTAGCGGCTAAACAGGGGTATGTTGATGCTGAATATAATTTAGGAATATGTTATTATTATGGCAATGGAATTGCAAAAGATGACAAAAAGGCTGTGACATATTTCATGAAAGCTGCAGAAGCCGGTATTCCGGCTGCCGAATATTATTTAGGAATGTGCTATTTCCAAGGTGAAGGTATTCGTCGAGATGAGAAGATGGGTTTACAGTGGCTACATCAGGCTGAGACCGACGGTGATATGGACGCACATCATTTTCTTCAGGAGATGAAGATTTACCGCCAGCGTATGGAAGAATTTGATAAAAATGGCTATTATGTTGAGGTAATTGAGGAGATAGTATCCGAAGAAGATGAATCAATGGAAGAAGGCGTGGAAGAAACAACGGTTGAAGAAATACAAAATGATATAATAGAAGAAAATACAAAACAAACACCATAATTATGAATTACAATAATCTTATGAGAGAAGGATATACGTCCGATGAATTACGTATGGTTAATACAGTTCTGCCATCGTTAATGCGTAAGGTATATACATGGATGACTTTAGCTATGGTGATTACTGCATTAACTGCCTATGGGGTGGCGCATAATCCGACTCTGTTACAAATGATTTATTCAAGCAGTTTTGCGCTGATTCTTTTATGCGTCGTAGAATTAGGTCTGGTATTTTACCTTTCAGCACGCATATCAACATTGTCGTTGACCACAGCAACGATTATGTTTATCGTATATTCTGCCCTTAATGGTGTGGTGCTGTCATCAGTGTTTATTATTTATACTCAAGAATCTCTTGTTCAAGTGTTTTTGGTAACAGCATGTACGTTCGCTGTGATGGCACTGTTCGGTTATCGTACATCACGTAATCTCTCGAAGGTGGGACAGATTCTTTTCATGGCTCTCATCGGGCTGATTATTGCTACTGTCGTTAATATCTTCTTGAAGAGCAGTGGACTGAATATGATACTGAATTATCTCGGTATCCTGATTTTTGTCGGTCTTACGGCATGGGATTCACAGAAGATCAAGCATATGCTTATGGCATGCGAAGATATGGGGGAAGGGGCGCAGAAAGTGGCGCTTTTAGGTTCTCTGACTTTATATCTGGATTTTATAAACCTCTTCCTATATCTATTGAGAATTTTCGGAAGAAGAGATTAACATAATAATAAAAGCCATCATAAAGATGGCTTTTATTGTGTTAGTCTGCATCAAACGGAAGAACGCCTTCACAAGGCGGTAACAATGTGAAAGAACGGCGATGGTATGGAGTGATGCCATGTTCGATTATCGCTTCGCGATGTTGAGCGGTTGGATAGCCTTTGTTTCTGTCCCAAGAATATTGGGGGTATTCTTGTGAAAGTGTATTCATATAATCGTCACGATATGTCTTGGCAAGAATGCTTGCCGCAGCGATTGACATATATTTGCCATCTCCTTTTATTATGGTAGTGTAAGGTATGTCCTTATATTTCCTGAAACGGTTTCCATCCACGATAATAGCTTCTGGGCATGTACTCAGGGCATCAAGCGCTCTGTGCATAGCCTCAATGCTCGCATTGAGTATGTTGATGTGGTCAATCTCCTCAGCCGTTACTACGCCAATAGCCCATGCAAGTGCATCGTGTTCTATTTGTGAGCGTAGAGCATATCTCTTTTTTTCAGAGAGTTGTTTAGAATCATTTAATGCCTCGTTTACGTAGTTTTGTGGAAGAATGACTGCTGCCGCAAATACACTCCCTGCAAGACATCCACGTCCGGCTTCGTCGCATCCAGCTTCAATA
Source organism: Candidatus Equicola faecalis (assembly GCA_018065185.1). GTDB lineage: Bacteria > Bacteroidota > Bacteroidia > Bacteroidales > Bacteroidaceae > Prevotella > Prevotella faecalis. The sequence goes on from JAGHTU010000033.1 coordinate 15,262, forward strand.
AGATTTCTATTTAAAAAGGGTAGGAGCATATACGATGATTTGCATAAAGTGGTTGTAAACACTTTGTTATAGTGATGTGCCCAAGAGCATCAGGGAAGAGTGTTCTCCTGCCACCCATATAATATCGCCAGCAATAAAGGTGCGTTGTGGATTGGGTTGGGTGAGGTCATCATCGCCATCGTCAAAGCCAATGACCATACAGTTATATTTACTGCGGATGTCGCTCGTGGCAAGAGTCTTGCCCACATATTCTGAGTTTTCCTTGAGACAGAATTGACGAAGTTCCATTTCCTGTTGCTCGGTATTCGTATCATATTGCCATATATCATTGACAATAGCATGATTCATCTTCATTAACTGTGCATCCGTACCTATTACTTGCAGACGGTCGCCAGGGAAAAGAATTGTACTAGCATTTGGGATGTTTATACGATGTGAGCCACGTAGAATGCTACTTACATATATTCCAAAGTTTCCTCTGAAGTCGGCTTCCTTGAGATTTTTTCCGCTCCAGCAACTATCTTCCGGGATAATGATATCGGTGATATGGATGTTTCTGTCGTTTAGTCGTTTACCATATTTTGCCAACGCGCCATCTTTTGCCACAGTGGGTTCTTCCCGTGCATGCAAGTTCTCAAGAAACACTTTTTCTATTGAGATGCCATGTCTGCGGATTCTTTGAGATGAGACAATTAAGAAAAGGATAAATACAGCAACGGAACACATCACGGCATAACTGAAATGTGTCCATGTGTTTATGATAAAGAAAACAATATATGCGGCTATCAACATACGTAGGCAGATGATAAAGCTCAAAGGAAAGCGATTCAAATGATGGGCGTTCCAGAGGTACATAAATTTCTCTCCTCGTATCTTTTTCATTGCTATCGCACGGATGAAAGGTGACATGAGCAGAATGCAGAGAACGATAGTTGTGATTCTGTTCCATGGTGCTGGTAACAAGCGGTCAATCAGTGGACTTCCGAAATAATACATCAGTAAGTAAATTGCAGAACACAGACATAAGAAGATGATGGTCTGTTTAATGAAATACAAGATGTAGGATTTCCATTTATTCTCTTTCTCAACATTATCTGGTTTTGGGACTGTCAGCGAATTCATTGTCATTATCCATTTCGACGGAAGATGTTTTTCCAGAAACTCATACGTGAATGGAGCGGCTTTTATCATATATGGTGTGATAAACGTAGTGATGACACTCACCGCAACAACGACAGGGTAAATAAATTCGTCAATAACTCCTAATGACATTCCTAAAGAGGCAATAATAAAGGCAAATTCACCAATCTGCGCCATAGAAAAACCACAACTGATGGCATTCTTGAATGATTGCCCCGAGATAAAATATGCGAATGTGCTGAATATGGAATGTCCGAAAATTATCGCTCCAACGAGAATCACTATAGGTATGGCATACTGTACCAGTATAGATGGGTTGACCATCATGCCGACAGATACGAAAAAGATAGCTCCAAAAAGGTCTTTCACTGGTGTAATGATTTTCTCTATTCTGTCTGCTTCAAGTGTTTCTGCCAGAATACTACCCATGATAAATGCTCCGAAAGCATATGAGAATCCAACCTGTGAGGCTATTACTGCCATAAGAAAACATAAAGCAAGAGCCACGATGAGTAATGTCTCGTTGGTCATGAGTTTCCGCGTCCTGCGTAATATAAAAGGTATGATGAAAATACCGACAATAAACCACAGTATGACAAAGAACCCTATTCGGATGATGCTGTTTAATAGCTGTTCACCACTGAGACTACTGCCTTCTGCGATTGCAGAAAGCATCACCATTAGGACTATTGCCAGAATATCCTCAAGAATGAGTACGCTCATTACCATAGACGCAAAATTCTGCTGTCGGAGTCCCATGTCGTCGAATGCCTTATAAATGATAGTGGTTGAGCTCATAGCTAGCATGCCTCCAAGGAAGATGCAATTCATGTGTCCCCAACCGAACAGGTTACCAGCACCAATACCAAGCAGAATCATACAAAACACAATAGTGACGGCTGCAATAATCGGTGCCGACCCCATTTTTGTGATTTTCTTGAATGAAAAATCCAGTCCTAAGGCAAAAAGCAGAAAGACGACGCCAATATCTGACCATACTTTGATACTGCCAGCATTCATTACCGACGGAGTATAAGGCATCATCGGCGAAACAAGAAATCCAGCTACGATGTATCCTAATACAAGTGGTTGACGGAGCTTTTTGAAAAGAAGTGTCACAAAACCTGCCGTCAGAAGGATAAGTGCAAGGTCAACTATCAATCTAGGAATTTCCATACATATTTGAATTTAACTTGTTAGGATTCTCGTTGCGAGTGCTTTTTCCCGAATCCAGGGTCAATCTTTATTATTGCTGACACCGCAAATGTGAGTGTGCATAATAACATCACGAGGATGAAAAACAGACGATAACCCATTAACTCCTGTAACCAACCGGCTACCATTCCCGGTAACATCAGCGATGCAGCCATGAAACCTGTGCATATCGCATAGTGTGCCGTCTTGTGTTCTCCTTGGCAGAAATATATGAGGTAAAGCATGTATGCAGTAAACCCAACGCCATAACCAAACTGCTCAAAGAAAACGCAGATATTGATAGGAAACAAGCTTGCAGGTTGGAAATAGGCAAGATAAATATATACTAAATCGGGAAGTGTAATGGCACAAACCATCGGCCATAGTGCTTTCTTTAATCCGTATTTAGAAGCGTATAACCCTCCGAGAATGCCTCCAAGGGTCAATCCAATGAGTCCTACTGTTCCTGATACGAGTCCTATGTCCTGTGGTGAGAGCCCAAGACCTCCTTCATGCATCGAGTCGTTGAGAAAAAGCGGTACAATCTTAGTTAACATTCCTTCTGGAGCACGATAGAAAAAGATGAACAGCAATGCTACGATGATGCCATCCTTACGGAAGAATGAGATGAAAGTTTCGGCAAAATTATTCATTATATTCTTTGCCGTTGGGCGTTCCGCACCATTGATAATGGCTGCTTTATCCTCTTTCGGACGAGGAAGTACACATCCGTGGATGAGTCCTAATGCAATCATTATACCTGCTGCAAGGTAGAAAGTGAGGCTCCATGAGTATCGAATGTTGCGCGTGACAACCTCAAGATTGCCAGCAATCATCACCAGTACACCTTGCCCAAACATCGTTGCCAAACGATAGAATGTACTGCGGATGCCTGAGAAAAACGATTGTTGATGATCATCCAAGCCAAGCATATAGAATCCATCTGCAGCAATGTCGTGCGTTGCGCTACTGAATGCCATTATCCAAAAGCAGAATAAAGACCCCTGAATCCAGTAGCTACCAGGGATTGTGAATGCCACTCCACCAAGTGCTGCACCTATGAGCAACTGCATCGTAATGACCCACCAACGTTTTGTTCTCAATATGTCAACAAACGGACTCCATATAGCCTTAATAACCCATGGGAGATAAAGCCATGAAGTATAGAATGCTATTTCGGTGTTGCTCATGCCGAACCGTTTATACATAAGCACGGCAACAAGTGTCACGATAGCATTAGGTAGCCCTTCTGCAAAATATAGAGAAGGCACCCAACTCCATGGATATTTTGATAAATGTTGTTTCATTATTATGTTTTCTATTTATAGATTTTCTTTATTTCTGTCTCATTATAATAATGTAGCAGAATCTCATCATAGCGGTAGCCTTTTTCGCCCATCACGGCTGCGCCTATTTGACACAGACCGACACCATGCCCCCATCCAGCACCAGTCAGCACAAAGCCATTGTCGGTCTTATCCACAACAAATGCTGATGAATAAAGGTGTGACGATGATAGGGCGCGTCGTATTTCAAGTTCTTTTCCTATGACCAATGTTTTCTTCGTTCCAACTATGCGTAGTTTCCAGATACGTCCACTTGTGCCACGTTCTAATGGAATGAGGTCTGTAATAGTGCCGAAGTCGCACCCGAGTTTGTGACTGACGAGTTCGGATAACTCTTCGGTGGTATATTCCACCTTCCAGCGGTAGAAATCGGCTGTCTCCTGATCATAATCATTCAATACCTGTGACAGCACATTTTTGTCATTTGTGTTGCAGAAAGAGTCATGTGCTGAACGAATCCATTTTTCAGCCTGCTCTTCATCTCTTAAATCTGGTAGAATGTTTTGTGTGAGCTGTAGCTTGTTGAGTGACATTGCCTGTTGGCTGTCACTCACGGCAGTGAGGTATTTCTGTGGCTTATTTTCCCAGCAATACTGATATTCTTCTGTGATGCCACCACAGCATTTTGAGAAACGTGCGTCACATATTTCTCCTTTGCTCATAAGCACTTCTCCGCGTGTCTCAGACACGGCACGTACTATTTTTCGATATATGTCGGAATTGCTGTGTACATTCATTAAGCCTTGATAACGCTGGCAATGGTCATCTGCACAAACGTCAAAAAGGTTATGGTCTTCACGGTCGTACCATTTTATCTGTTCGCCATCATTCTTTTCAAATGAAAAGAAATGATTTCCGTCTGTGTCATGACGTTGCCGTCTCTGCATCTGTGAGAATAGCCATGAGCGCGATATTACCGCTGAGGCCTTGAGAAATTCTAGCGATGCTGTGCCATTCATTTCACTTGAGATGACACTCATGAGGTATTGTTCGATAGGAAGTTCGTTAATGGCAATTATCTTGTCGGATTCAACGATAAACCGTAGCTCCCCATTGAATGTCTGTTTTGCCTGATGCTGCCAATGAAAACTCTTGCCTATTGTAACATCGTATAGTGAGAAAGTGGATTTAGGCGATGCTGGCGTAAATGAAAGACGTGCATATTGGTTGCCGTCCCACAGAATGCCACCTTCAGAAAATTCCACCGTCTGTTCGCCGACGATTTCCTCACCTTTTGCCAGATAAGGTTCGTTGAGTGAGAAGCGTATCTTTGCCGATGTCATGATGCCCACCGTTACGGTCGGCTCGTCTGTAGCGAGTGCATTCTCTGTCACCATCTGTGATGTTTCGGAATGTTGCAATTTCATGATAACCTCATGTTGTGTGGTTGCAGAAATGCTACATTCACGCAATATGTCAATGGCCTGTTGCGGTGTAAGCCTATTGAAATCCTCTTTGCGTGGAGTAATAATCAAGCCAGCCATGTCAAGCGCTCCAGGGGAAATGCACATTTGCTGTCCTTCTTTGAGATAGTAGCATTCCGGTCGATGTTTTGCGCGTGGGAAGACCACTGAAACATGTATGTCCCCTTCTTTCCAGTGAACGATGTTCATCATCGCCTCACCGATGGATGCTTCCATCGGTAGGGCATCATAAAGTTTTCTGAATAGCGTACTGTCTGATTCTTCCGTAGATGATTGTATTACGAAAGCAACACATGGATAGTCACTTATCAATCCGATGAAATCATTATCATCTTCTTCTGTGATGTGCTCAATGTTCCTGCTCAGCATCTGCCATTCTTTCTGCAAAGGCAATATGCCGTATGTCCCTGCCTGAAGGTGCATGTGGTCGGGTGCTGAAGCTCCGCTTTTCGGACCATTGTAGAATGCCATTACTTCAGGGTATTTCTCTACAAACCTAAACATTTTATTGTAATGCTTGAGTATAGTTTGAGGTTTGTGTTTGGCATGAACCAGTGTGAAATGTTCCGGCAGGATAGGGTAAGGGTTGACCAGAATGTCAAATTCCTCATCAAACTGTTGTATTCTCTGCTCCTGCGGACGGTTCTCGCCACAAAGGAAACAAGGACGTTTGTTTATAGAGTTCGAATCTATGTTTGCCGATGTAGATATTATCCGTGCAGGATTATATTGCGCATTGAGCGTAAAAGCATCTCCATATTGTAACTCACGAATCTGTATATTCCGCAAATCATCATATCTTGTGCGTACCTCGTCCCATTTCTCCAGTTGTGCCCAGAAGAAATGGTCAAGCGAACTTTCTCCTGCAAGGCTGATTGTGCCCTTCTGGAGTTGTTGGCGTGCAGAAATCTCAAGTGTGCGCAGACGGTCCTTATAGAGGTTGTTGGCATTTATCTGCTTTATGTTTAATGCAGCATCACTATTGCCCTCCCAACGACGGCACAGATAGAGCTCTTTGTATATGCGACCGATACGATATTGCCTCGACAGAGCCAGTCCCATGGCATAATCTTCTCCATAACTGGTGTTCGGGAAATGAATGTCTCTTACTAAAGCTGTGTAGAATGCACGTGGCGCTCCCAGTCCGTTTATCCTCAGGGCGTTGTTCGCTCCATTGTCATCTGTCCATTCTCGATGTTCTATGAGTCCCGGCGGAATAGTGTCAAGCTCAAAGTCGCAGATACGATAAGAGCCTATTATCATTGCTGTCTTCTGTTGGCGGAATGCTTCAATGATGGTCTGTAGTGTGTACGGACTGCTGTATAAGTCGTCAGAGTCAAGTTGTACGGCAAACCGTCCGCAGCGTTCATCACAGATGGCTTTGTTCCAGCATCCGCCAATTCCCAAATCGGTTTCTTCCGGAATGATATGTACTAATTTCTGCATCATCCTTTCATCTGAAGCAGGATTTGACATCTGGCTCATCCATGAGTTCTGCTTTTTTACCATTTCCTGCAGAAGGCTTGTGGTCCTGTCTGTCGAGTGGTTGTCAACGACAATGACATTGAATTGGAAGTCACATTCCTGTTGTAGTGCGCTACGCACAGCATCACAGATTGTCCTTTCACGGTTCTTTACAGGAATGATGACCGATGCTTCTATCGGGAAACTGTATTCTTCAAAGTCTATTGCGCGATAGTGTGACGTGTCAATCAATGCATCTATCTTGTCCAGATGCATCGTGCAGGCGTCTTCCATCTCTTTCTGTACATCACGGTTGGCAGGATTGACATAGTCAAACTGTTTCTCTCCACTTTTGCGCAAGTCCTGTTCACACTCGGTGTACAGATATTCGCATAAGTGGAAAATCTTACCTTTTCGTGAAAGGAAAAGCCGTAAGTCATAGAATCCCGCGAAGCAGTAGTCTCCTTCTTCCTTGTATTCTTTCAATAAAGAGGTGCGGATGAGAACGAGACTTCCGAAATCAAAATCATCACGCAGGCTTCCTTCCTGGTAGTCGATGACAGGATGCAGTTCTGTCTCTCCGTCTTTCGTGCTTCGATAGTCAGCATACACCATCGCCGCATCAGAGTCACAAGCACAGCGATACATACGTTCCAATGCCAGAAATCCTAATGTGATTTGCGTCTGTTTCAGACAGAGCAGTGTGTATTCCGCTTCTGATAGTTCGGCAATCTTCCGTATTGTTTCTGTACTGCATATTGCACCGACATCCAGCCGGTGTACACGATGCACAAGCCGTTGGGTCTTCAGCACGTTAGCAAAATGGTTTAGTGCTTCATAATCCTTGTCGGATATAAAACATTCTATCTTATTGTGCATGGCGTTTTATTGCTCGTCGGTCTTTTTCTCGAAATCAAACGGTTGGAAACGTGTCGGTCGGCGTTCCTCATCTTCATGCCGTTCATGGAAAAGTTTCGGGAGTGGGTGTGCACTGGCCTCTTCTGCATTCTTTCTGTTACGGTAGGCATCAATACCCAGATAGATGTGTTTCAAGAGCGAACAGCCGTCATTCAGCCTTAACGGCATGACAGATATAAAACCTTCTTCATCTATCATTACAGAGCATTCCTCATCGTTTTGCGTGTAATGAGGCAAGACCTGTTCTCCGTACATTGCCAGAACAGCGTCAAAGTCATCTGCCATGTGGTTTGCAAAATACTCTGTGGCTCTGTATGGACCGAAACACTGGATTCCTTCTTTCACGAGTTCCTCTATTGTCGGACGTATAATCGTTTTCTCTTCTTCTTCCTCAGAGGCATTCTGCATAAGGACGGCAATGCGTGGGTTGGTTATGCGGAAATCATTCCGAAGTATCTTATGCAGTTTCTTTGCCCTCTCTGTAATCTTCTGTGCGGTTATGTCTGACGGGATTTCGTTGAGGTGTGTCTTTTCAGAAACAAGCATTATGCGGTATTCATCCGTCACATATAGTTTCGGTGAAGATGATTTGTAGTCTTCACCATTGGTGATATTTACCAACACATCGAAACGCCCTCGGTTGAAATCACTTTTTGCAGTCTCTTCTGCCAGATTTGCTGCCTGACGGCTTTCTTCGTTGCTTGCTCCTATGCTCACCTTCAGTTCGTTATCGTGTACGGTAAGCACGTTGAGGTGTCCCTGTTGTGTGTCTGGCACCTCGCTGATGATGTGGAAGGACGTTTCGGAATTATAAAACTTGCGGTGGTATGCTGCAATCTTCGGATTACCATACACCACAGGTGTGCATAATTCAAAGACCTCAGGATTTCCGAATGCTTCAAAAATAAGTTTGTAACCTATACCATTTGTGTCGCCTTGTGTGATGGCAACCTTTAATCTTTCCATACTTTTCTCGGTTAAATAATAATTATTGCAAAGGTAATAAATATAAATTTATTACGTCCATCAGATTGCGTAATAATTATTGAGCCCTAATCGGTCATTAGACTATTGTGCGCTAATAAGCCTAATGACTGATTGGGGATTATGCTGAAGTTTTTTCTGTTACCGTCTTTTGATTGAATGAAATGGTATTTGCAATAATTTCTTTATCGAATTGTATTAAACAAATCAGACAACCTTTTCCATCCATTAGTACTGCCTTGTTGGTATGAATATGTTGTGTTATCATTATAATACCATGTGCCATTGGCTTTGATCACGATACCGCCTATATAACGGATTGTCTCACGATTCCATCCATTTACTATTCTTAGACGCTTTTGCAAAGCCTCAGCCTTATTTTTAGTTTCGATAGATGATGCAGTTTGTCCGCCCTTGGTGTCAAAGATGCCAATCGTACCATCTTTCTTGCGGAAGACCCAGTCAGGATAGAACAGGGCGTCTTGCTTGGTCACCTCATTATAATAACGAATGGCTAACCAATCCTTACCGCTATCACCATTCTTGAACCACCAATCTATGTCATCACTCTGCTCAAGATACTTGGCAAATTCTTCTTCGGTAATTCTTCCTGTATAATCTTTGCGAAGATAGAACGGTGTGAGCAGACACTTATGCTTAGAAAAGTCATCGTAATCCTCTGTGTAAGCGTACATTTTCTTTAGGACGAAAGGTTCGCTTTGTCTCTCTTCTTGTTCCTCTCTACGCTTCTTCAATTGTTCTTCCAGAATAGGGTGATAAGCTTTTAACGTATCTGTAATGAGGCGTCTGAATATGCTGTTTGCTTCGTTGTTGATGGTGTCATTCAAGAAAACCCTGTACCATCTGTCTTCTGACTCTGATGGTAATGCAAAGTACTTGAACCACAAACGTATTGCACTCTTCAAAGTAGGAACGGAACGCACGATGTTCCCCACCTTGCAATCATTGTCTGTCTGCGATTTTAGAATATTGACAAGCGTAAGAGAGAACCATTTCTGAACATCACTACGACTCCAATCTTGTGTCGTTTCGTGTGCATCCTTAAGTTTTATACCAATCTTCTCAAAATCTTTGAATTCAGTATTGCTGATTATATTGTGAACAAACTCCGCTGATACATCCAATCCTTTATCTATCAGTTTATTTCGCAGTATATCAAAGACGTCATCCTCTTTTATGCAGAAAAACTTATTGAAAGTATCAAAAAGGCATTGCTGGAACTCGCCCGACTTACCAAGGTCGCCATAATCCACACGTGAAAGAAAATCCGTCAGGAGTTTAGGGTCTATTACATAGTCTTCGCCTTTCTTGTTCTTTGCTACAAGTGTTTTAGGTTTGTTTCCAATACCTTCGTAATCGGCATGTTCAACAGCATCGCGAGAGAAGTTGGTGTAAATGTAACCATTACGGAACACCTTCGACACCTCTTCATTCATGATTGGAACACGCAGAATACGGCCTATCGTCTGGGTGTGGAATATCTGTGACCTGATATCGCGAAACATCACTAACACCTGAGCACGCGGACAATCCCATCCTGTGCCAGCTGCCGTCTTGAACAGCAGGTACTCGTACTCACTATCATTCTGCTCCAATCCTATAGGCTTAGCCTTGCCCGTAAACCATGATGCTATGCGATTGGCCTTTACACCTTGTGAGATAAGATATTCTTTCGTGATTTCTTCTTTGGTCGGCTTTCCCTCATTTCTCAATTCTTCATCATCATTAGGCAACTGGATGATAACAAGTGGATTGATATTTTCTCCAAACGACTCTATCTCTTCTTTCAATTGCTTTCGGCGGTCAATAGCCAATTTGAGAAGAACATGATCCATGTCCTCGCCCTCGTATTTCTTCAGTTCCTCTTCCGTCTGACAGATAAGGTTTTCCTTAATCAACCCCTCTGCCACCACATCCGCATGATTTATCTTGACGATGTCTCCATCAAGGGCGGCTTCTCCAATTGTATCCTTCTTTGGAGTAGCCGAAACATTCAACTTGATTTTCGGATTCAAAGGGTCGATTACATCACGCTTTGATGCTTCGGTAAGATTAAGGTGCGACTCATCGATGATAAGGATAATCTCTATGCCATTACGATGAGTATTCTCCACAAAATCCTCGAAATAGACACGACTCTCATGTCGCAAACGTGGATCATCCGGCCTTCTGTATATTCTGTCTTCGGCTTTTTGGCTTACAAGTTTTTGCCAGTTTAGGAACAAAACGTCATGTTTTTGAAGGGCACCAAGGTTGAAGTCCTCAATAGTCAATAAACGCCCATGCTTGTTCGTTGGGAAATACAGGTCGAACTTCTCCTTACTCTGCATAGCCAAATCTTCAGAGAAGGTTATCCATACGTATGCCACGTCTCTGTCCCAATCAGGTTGCTCTGCAAGGTCGCAGATCATCTTCTCTGTCATGTAGGTCTTACCGCTACCTGTAGGAGCCTTGAACACAATAGGTATTTGGCGTTCCGGTTTGCTCCAAAGCGTCTTTATCTTGTTTATCAGTTCTTCAACTGCCTCTATCTGAAATCTTATACTCTCCATGATGATTACGAATTGAGTGATTTATAAATATCGAGAATTGGCTGTGGAATGCCCTTGATGTGGGCATGTGGATCATCACCAAAGTATGATTCAAATGAACCCACATCTCCCCAACTGAAGATATAAACATTCTTCTGTCCTTTCAATTCCTTAACTTCATCCACGAACTCATTGAAGAACTTTGGACGTACATCCTCCTTGAAATACACTGCCGTCCATACATCCTTATCCTTATCTTTGAAAATCTGGTAATTGTTTGTGGTTTTTTGTTCGTAGAGTGTGTTCTCTGCAAGGGCAAGCAGACAACCGGCCTTTTGAGCAAGAATTGTCTTGTCCTCGTCGGTTGCTTGACTGCTGGCGTTTGAGCCAACAAAGGATGTGCGGTAGTATTTGAGGGAGTTACCGAGAGGTGCTACACATTCTTTATTATACTTGTATCCTTTGATTACTCTTTTATTGCGGACGTACGTTACTTCCTGACAAATATTATTCTCATTATTTGTTACGAGAATGCATTGCATATTTTTACTCTCTATTCTATTGTGCAACATTACTGCATGCATTGTTGTGCCCGATCCTGCAAAGAAATCCAAAACTACATGTGGTTTTGTTATTGATAGTAGTCGCTGAATGAGAGTCGTAGGTTTCGGGAAGGCAAAAGGAGCTTCTCCTCCAAAAATTGCTTTTAGTTCATTCTTTCCTGTAATAGAGGTATGGACATCATTAAACAAACTACTTTGAATCAGTTCTATCTCTGCATTAGCGAATATTTTCAATCTTGGGACACCTTTACCATTGTTAGCAAAGTAAATTCGATTGTCTCTCAAAGCCTCCTCGTATTCTTCTTTTGATAGAGTCCAATTTCGTGTAAAAGCAATACCTGCTGGATTTACAATTGTATAATACTTGCTTCCTGTAGTGCTTTTTATTCCATTTCTAGAAATGTTACCAGAGAACCAATCTCCTCTAGTATCATTATCAGGGTTGGAAAACCCTCCATTTTCAAAATTTCGTTTCCCCTTGTATCTACTAAATCTTGTTGAAGCATTTTTCATACAACACAATATGTACTCATGCTCCTTTCTAACTGTAAGTCCAGCTGTTTTTACAAAAGAGCCCTCTGATTTGTCCTGCAAACACCAAATATATTGTTCTACGCATTTGTTTCCAAAAATATCCTCGCATAGTAAACGAAGATTTGCTTGTTCATTGTCATCAATAGATATAAACATTATGCCATTTGGGGAAAGCAAATCTTTGGCTAAACGGAGCCTTTTATCCATAAATGATAGCCATGCACTATGCCTTAATGGATGATTTATAGGAAGTTCTGCCCCATCTGGAAACTTTTCAAGGAATCTTTTATCCTTATACGTAAATCCATCGCTACCCGTGTTGTAGGGCGGATCAATATAAATCACATCCACTTTGCCATGGTGTGTATAGTTCAGGCAAGTAAGGGCGTGATAGTTGTCACCCTCGATAAGTATGTGAGTAGGTTTGCCATCGTCGTTGGTGATAGCAAGTTCGGGAACTTCCTCAAGTATCGGTATTTTGTTTTCGCTTTCAGCATCGAAAGCCTCAGGTACGTCTATCCATTGCAAGCCGAAACGGTTCTCCTGTTTCAGTTGAGCATTGAGATAGGCAACCTTGCTCTCCAATTCTTTTATTTGACGGTGGAGTTCGTCAATATTCTCTTGTGCCATAGTAATAAGTCGTTGCAAAACAATTGGTGCATCAACTTACCACTCACGTAATCACATAAAAAGGACATGAACCTTCTTATGCGTTCTCCGAGGCTTTGTGTGGAAATGGAGACCTCATCGCTCTATAAGATTTGCTCATGCCCAAAGGCACAAACATTGAACTCTTATATAGAGCGATAGACTCTCCTTTCCCAAAGGATTTGCCTAACCACTATTCTTTGTGTTCTTATCTCCAATTGCTTTCCACACAAATTCAGGAGAACGCAAATAATAGTCAATGCGCGTTATTAATTATTTTTTACTATTCCTTTTCTTTCTGTTTGTTGTTTTTTAGGGTTTGTTTCAATTATTTGTTGGGTTGTTATTCCTTTGCAAACTTACATAAAATATTTGGATTACACCACCATTGAGATAAAATCAAGGTCACTTTAGACCTTATTAAGAGTTGCCTTTATCCACACGATGCCTCAACGTTAAACCAACGGAGCCTCCAACTTGTCACGACGATTTACTCAACTTGTCACGACGATTTACTTAAATTGTCACGACGATTTAATCAAATTGTCACGACGATTCGTAGGCAACGAGCGGAAGACGACGAGGCAAGGCTCGGAAGAGACACCCCGTGCGAAGGTTTGATTTTTCCGTGATGATGCGAATGGTTTTAAGGTGGGTTCTAAAAATTATATTGAGATGATTTTAGGATTGTTTTTGAGTAGATTTTTGTGTTGAGATTAGGCGCATATCGAGCTATGTAACTAATTGATAGGCATAAAGATGCCAAAAACAAACTAAAAGCACTCGAAATAATAGTTACCATTTTGTATATATTTTTTTAGAATTTATAGAACACACCTTAAGACAAAACATTTGTTCAATATTTATTTTTTGTACCTTTGTATTCAAACTAATGTGATATTGGAAGATTTAATCATCGAAGAAATAATAGTGTATTATGGCAGTTAAAACAATCGGAGTACTGACCTCGGGAGGTGATGCTCCGGGTATGAATGCAGCAATAAGAGCCGTCACGCGCTCTGCTATTGCCAACGGGTATAACGTGAAAGCTATTTATCACGGTTATCAGGGGTTGATAAATGGTGAGATAAAGGATTTTACGACAGAAAGCGTGAGTGGTATAATCAATCGTGGCGGTACTATCCTGCGCACGGCACGGTGTCTGGATTTTCACACAAAGGCAGGCATGCGTAAGGCGCACAAGCAACTGAAGGCGGCTGGCATTGACGCCCTTGTCTGTATCGGTGGAAATGGTACGCTGACAGGCGCAAAGTGCTTTGCGGAAGAGTTTGGTGTGCAGTGTGTTGGTGTCCCTGCCACTATAGATAATGATATTAATGGTACGGATGAGACGATAGGCTACGACACGACATTGAACACCATTATGGAGTGTGTGGACAAGATTCACGACACGGCTGCTTCGCATGAGCGCATCTTCTTTGTTGAGGTGATGGGGCGTGATGCTGGTTGGCTGGCACAGTGTAGTGCTATCGCTGCCGGTGCTGAAGCTGCTATCGTGCCGGAGAGGGAAACGGATGTTGACCAGTTGGCACAATATATTGAGCGTGGCATTCGCAAGAGCAAGAATTCAAGTATTGTTATCGTAAGTGAAAGTCCGGAGTGCGGTGCTCTGCATTATGCAGAACGTGTGAAGAAGGAATATCCGCAATTTGATGTGCGTGTGTCTATTCTTGGGCATATGCAGCGTGGCGGTTCACCATCGGCACGCGACCGCATCCTCGCAAGTGCGCTCGGTGCCTTTGCTGTGAAAGCCATAAAAGACGGACAGCATAATGTGATGGTGGGAATGACAAATGGCGTTCTTGGGCTCGTTCCTCTCGCCAAAGCCATACAGGTGCAGGATAAGAGTGACAAGACATTACTATATCTTGTTTCAACGTTATCAATGTAATACAGATAGGGCTGTGAACGTACTGTTTGTTAATACTTCAGAAAAGACGGGTGGGGCGGCAATAGCCGCTGGGCGTTTGCGTCGTGCCTTGGAAAAAGAAGGTGTGCAGACAGCCCTTGCAGTACGTTCAGGCAAGATGGGGTTCTATTGGGAACGCGCTTCGATATGGTTTGCAAATCACCTCTCGCGTGAAGGACTCTTTTCGGTGGATATTGCCAACTGGGGCGAAGATATTACAAAGACTCGTCAATTTCAAGAAGCCGACATCATTCACCTGCATTGGGTGAATCAGGGGTTTTTGTCGCTTAAAGGCTTGGATAAAATCTTCCGGAGTGGGAAGCCTGTGGTGTGGACCATGCACGATATGTGGCCTGTCACTGGCATTTGCCATCATGCCCGCGACTGTGAACGGTATTTTACGGAATGTCATGACTGTCCGCAACTCCAGACGCCATCATCAGGCGACCTGTCACGAGGTGTGTTCTGTCGGAAGCGTGAGATTTATCCGCATGGACGGATAGCGTTTGTAGGGTGCAGTAGCTGGATAGCAGGTGAGGCAGAAAAAAGTGCATTGACCACAGGTCATAGTATTACGAATATTCCCAATGCGATAGACATCGATGTATTCCGTCCTATGGATAAATGTGTGGCACGCCAGCGGTTGGGACTGCCACAGAAACAAAAGCTCTTGCTCTTCTGTGCGCAGAAGATTACAAACAGCCGAAAAGGAATGCAATATCTCGTTGAGGCTTGTAGGAAGTTGTCCGATGAAATCGGCATAATTGTGCTTGGTGGACAGGCAGATAGCGTGCAGATGATAAAAGGGAAAAATGTTTATCCGCTGAAATATGTCACCGATGTGAATGATGTGGTGCAGATATATAATGCCACAGATGTGTTCGTCACTCCGACTTTGGAAGATAATCTCCCTAATACCGTGATGGAAGCCATGGCTTGCGGAGTGCCATGTGTGGGATTTGACATAGGAGGAGTGCCAGAGATGATTGAGCATGATGTGACGGGGTATGTGGCATCGTACAAGTCGGCAGACGATTTGGCGCAAGGCATCAGTAAGGCACTTGCTACGGAATGGCATGAGCGTTTCTCCGAAGCATCGCGCGAAAAAGTGGTCAACACCTATTCCGAGCATGTCGTGGCACAGCGATATATAAGACTTTACAATAGTCTATGTCAGAAGCACTGAAAGATAGAACGGCAAAGGGATTCCTGTGGGGCTCGCTGAACAGTGGTGCCATACAGGTGCTTAACCTGCTTTTTGGTATTATATTGGCACGCTGTCTCTCGCCAGAGGACTATGGTATGGTGGGAGTGTTGATGATTTTTGTCAATATTGCTGGTTGTCTGCAGGCCTGTGGCTTTACGCAGGCTCTAATAAACATTAAGAAACCGACAGATGATGATTATAATAGTGTGTTCTGGTTTAATGTGCTGGTAAGTACGGTTATTTACATCATTCTCTTTCTCTCTGCTCCGTTGATATCAGCTTTCTTCGGCATAAAGGAACTGGAAGGACTTTCGCGCCTGCTCTTCCTGTGCATATTCATTTCTTCGCTTGGAATAACGCGGAATGCCTATATGCTCAAAAATATGATGAACAAGGAGCTTGCTGTTATCGGTATCGTAGCATTGCTGGTGTCGGGTGGAATAGGCATCGGACTAGCTATGTGTGGCTATGGATATTGGTCACTGGCATGGCAGCAAATCGCTTTTATTTCGGCGCTCAATGTGGGGCGGGTGATTTGTGTGCCATGGCACCCTAATCTGAAGATAGACTTTGGTCCTGTGCGCAGGATGTTTGCTTTCAGCGTGAAAATGCTCATTACGAATATCATAAATTCCGTGCAACAGAGCGTGCTGAATTTTATCTTTGGCAAACTTTTTCCGATACAGGCAGTAGGCTTTTTCTCACAGGCAAACAACTGGAATACGAAAGCCAGTAGTGTCGTCAGCGGTGCTATGCAACAGGTGGCACAGCCTGTGCTGGTGGAAGTGGCTGATGATGCGGCAAGAAGAAAGCAGGTGTTACGAAAGATGTTGCGCTTTGCTTCGTTCATTACGTTCCCTATGATGCTGGGTCTGGCGATGGTGGCGCATGAATTTATTATACTGACGATTACGGATAAGTGGCTGGAAAGTGTGCCACTGTTGCGTGTGCTATGTGTTGGAGGAGCATTTTTGCCAATCGTCACCTTGTTCCAAAGTCTGACGGTAAGTAGTGGCAGGTCTGGGCTGTATATGTGGATGAATATAGCGCAGGTGTTAAGCACCATTGCTGTGGTATTGTTATGCTATACAATGGGGATGATGGTAATGGTGTGGCTTTCAACGGCTCTTTATGTCCTGTGGGTCGTCCCATGGATAATAGTTGTAGGACGTCAGACAGGTCTCACGTTTATAGAGGCGATGAAAGATATAATGCCTTTCCTGTTGATTTCTGTCGTGGTAATGGCTGTGGCATATTTCATCACTCTGCCAATAAAGTCTCTTTGGCTCCTGCTGATTGCAAGAATCGTTGTCGCAGTTGTGCTGTACTATGGCATAATGTGGCTCCTGAAGGCTACGATATTGAAGGAGTGCATACAATTCATAAAAAACAAGGGAAGTCAGGCGCTGTAGTCTAACGTGCCACACGTCCTTGTCTATCTTCCGAAAAGGTAACGCTTTAGGAATGGACTCATGCGTAGTGTGCTTGACACCAGAAAGCAGAACATCAATACCAATAATCCTCCAAGCAATGAGAGGGTAATGTCAACGACAAAGATGTTCTTATTTGCATTTAAGAATGTGCCAATAGCTGGGATTGTCGGTACGAAAAAGAAATGCAACAGGTAAATGTCAAGTGTTCGGGTGCCTGTGTACTGTAAGAAGCGACCAAGCATTCTCTCTTTTGAGAAACAACTCTGATAATATCTAAAAAAGAGAAATATGAGCGTCAAAAGAGAATATCTTGCAACCGTTTGAGAGATGTTTGCCCATGGTCCGCGGAGAATATGAAATCTTAGATAGTCGCTTGTTGATAGGAACGTGATGATGATGATTGCAAAGATAAATCCATTGCGGTCATAAATCTTTTCAATTCTGTTCCAATAACGGTGTATGATATTGCCAAAAATGAAAAAGTGGAAATACCTGAAAAACTGAATGATACTGGTGTCATATAGCCATCCTACCTGTAGGGATTTCTTTGCACCATAAGCCCAGTAAAACTCTTTCGGTAAATAACATGTCTCATATAGAAGAATAGCCGCAATCCATAATAATACGATAGGAATGCACGTCTGTCTCCTGATTTTCTGCTCAAAATATTCAAAGATGTAATATATAATGAACATATAAAGCAATACGAGCGTGAACCAATAGCCGCCTTTTGTTTCGCTATGGTACTTTTCTACTATAGTCGTTGTGAATGTGCCAGGGTAGATGATTGCTATAAAACAAAAGAAGAAGACAACTGTTGGAATTATTTGTATTCTAATCTTCTTTCCCATCATACGACTGAAACCTGAAAAACTCCAGTCTGCATTTGCTTTATAGGCGAGGAATCCGCTGATAAAGAAAAATAATGGCATTCTAAATAGCACGAGGAATGACAATGCCGGCGATCGAAAAGACTCTTGGAAACCATTTACGGAAACATGCATGGCTACGACCATAATCATCGTAAAGCCTCGCATCGCATCAATCCATTCAATGCGTTTTTTAGAATTCGATAGTGTGTCCATCTTTTATTCTTTTTTTTGCTTCTTCTAATGTGATTCTTTCCCTTAAGTTTATATAGTGACGTAAGTCTTCGTGTTTCTGATTACGTTGCTCTATCGGTGGAGGAGTCATATAGTCACCATAACATTGTGTGAGGTATTCATGGTAGCCTTTGGGCATACGTACGGAGAAATCTTCAAATGGCATTTCAATGAAAGAATCAAACCACTTGCGTGGGTAATATTCCTTTATCCAGAAAGTCCCTGTCGGTAAAATATAATAATGACCATCCTCATGATTAAGAGATGCTTCATACTGTAGGAATGCTTGCCTGAGTCTATTGGTAAAATGCCGATTTATCAAAATGCTTGAAAGTCTCTTGCGGAATTTGATGAGGTTGAAATGCAGGAACTTATCAATCGTGTCCTTTGTGTTGTAGTCTGCTACGGCAAGTTGATATCGTGTCTTTTTTTTGTGAAATGTATGAAGAACATTCTCAAACTCTTGTTGGCTGATATTTGTCAGCTCAATAGGGAAAATGTCAACATAGACGCCTAAAAGAAACGAAAATTCTTTCCTCTCCCATAGGGTTGTCTGTGTGTCAATGATTTTTGCAAACGGCAGATAATAATTCTCGGTGTTGCTGATGGAAACAATATCGTAGCCTGAACCCTGTATTTCTTTCTGCAAACCGATGAGCCGATTGTAGTCTTCACGTGGCATACAGATGTCAATGTCATCGTCCCATGGAATCATTCCTTTGTGACGTACAGCACCGATGGTCGTACCTCCGCATACGTACCATTTAAGACCATACTCCTCAAGAAATTTTATCGTAAAACGGAAAGTTTCTAGGAGTTTCTTTCTGAAAAGAATGTCAAATTCGCTCATTTTTAGATGTGCCGTTATTTAAAGATAACGTGCAAAGATAATGATTTTAGTTAAAAGAATTACTTATGAAGATTTTTAATTTTTGTATGAAAATACTAATTTTGCATTATTATTAATTAAAAGTTTTAAGTATGAATTACGCTCTTATCATTGCAGGCGGTTCTGGTAACAGAATGGGGCAGGATATTCCGAAGCAGTTTATGCATATTGATAACTGTCCGATTATTATTCATACAATGCAGGCGTTCCAGCAACATGCCGATGTACATGCAATAGCTGTCGTATGCCTTGCAGGGTGGGAAACGGTGGTGCAGTCTTATGCCAACCAGTATAATATTACCAAATTAAAGTGGATATTTCAGGGTGGTGCGTGTGGTCAGGAATCAATAAAAAACGGCATATTTGGATTACTTGAGGCAGGGTGTCGTGACGATGATGTGGTGCTGATTCATGATGCAGTGCGTCCTTTGCTTTCGCAAGATATTATATCTGCCAATATTGCGGCTTGTAAGCAATTTGGAAATGCGGTAACTGGTATTAAATGCCGAGAAGCGATTCTTGAAAGTGAGGATGGAGTGGCGTCGTCTGTTAGTATTCCTCGTGATAAGATGATAAGGACTCAAACGCCTCAGACATTTCCTTTGGGAATGATTGCCACTGCTCATAAGGAGGCTGAACGTAGAGGCATAACTAATTCCGTGTCTTCCTGCACTTTGATTGCTGAGTTGGGCGGAACAGAAATGCGTATCGTTGCAGGGTCGGAAAAGAATATTAAAGTGACAACAATTGAGGATTTGGAAATACTCAAGGCATTGATGAATGTAGATAGGGAGTCATGGCTCAAATAGGATTATCTTTAGAGGATCTTGCTGGGCAGAATGTGCTTGTGACGGGTGCCACGGGGCTTGTCGGTTCAATGCTTGTTCGGCGTTTGTTACAAGATAGTGGAAACGGCTGTCATGTGTATGCGATGGCAAGAAACAAAGAGCAGGGGAGCCGCATTTTTGCCGAATACAACGCTAATCCGTATTTTAATTTTATTTCTCAGGATATAACTCAGCCCCTTTCGTGTAGCGAGGATTTCCATTATATAATCCATGCTGCAAGTGGTGCTAGCCCAAATGCTTTTGTTTCTATGCCAGTTGAGGTCATAAAGGCAAATGTGTTGGGTGCAATTAACCTTCTTGATTATGGGCGAAACCATCATTTGAGGCGTTTTCTCCTTATTTCAAGTGGGGAGGTGTATGGTGAATCAGATGTGTCTGTTTTTACGGAATGTGATAGCGGATTTGTGGATACGATGAGTCCGCGTTCCTGTTACCCATCTTCAAAGCGTGCTGCCGAGACGCTTTGTGCGTCATATTCTCAAGAATATGGTGTGGATTGTGTCGTGGCAAGGCTTTGTCATACTTATGGGCGCGATTTCCTGCCTACGGATAATAGGGCTTATGCGCAGTTCTTCAGGGCGGCTCTGCGCGGTGAGGATATTGTGTTAAAAAGTAAGGGCGATAATTATCGCTCATGGATCTATGTCAAGGATGCTGTAGAGGCGATATTGATAATCCTGTTAAAGGGGGCATCTAGTGAGGCGTACAATGTGGCAGATGATTCTTCAAATGTTACAATTAGACAATTTGCAGAAACAATAGCAAATGCCTCTGGAAGTAGGGTGGTTTTTGAATTGCCGGATAATGATACTTCCCGCCAGTTTTCGCCTATAAAAAGGGCAGTGTTTGACACTACAAAAATCCGTCAATTGGGGTGGACCCCAAAGTACAATATACAGTCTGCTATTGCTGAAATTATGAAGCGGTAAAGGTGTTAATTTTATTCGATTTTAACGAATTTTTTTTGAAAGTCTTGTTGGCGTGTATAATAGCGTCGGCTCTTTCGTGTTTTAGGGTCTTTGAAGTGTTGTTTTTTGATGTATTTGCTTCTTTGCGTCGTTTGAAATGATTGTTATAAACGTATCGCGGGAATTTCGCCTTTCGTGGATTGATAAAACAGATGAGATAGTTAAAAAAACTTAAATAAGGCAAATTTTTGTGGGTTTTGTGGCTTGAGGGGTGAGAATCTTTTGGTGGTTCGAAGAATTTTGCTACCTTTGCAACCCGAATTTCGCAGTGCGCGCACGCACGTATATGTGAGAGTGCGAGGAAGAAACACGATGCTGTTTGATGCGCCTACCAAAGCGAGGTTCGTAAAGGCTGAAGTTAAAATTAAAAAAATAATTACAAATCAAAAAGTTAAAATTATGCCTACTATTCAACAATTAGTTAGAAAAGGCCGCAAGGAGATTGTTGACAAGAGCAAGTCGCCAGCTTTGGACTCATGTCCACAGCGTCGTGGCGTGTGTGTTCGTGTCTATACGACAACTCCTAAGAAGCCTAATTCGGCGATGAGAAAGGTCGCCCGTGTTCGTTTGACAAATCAGAAAGAAGTTAACTCTTACATCCCAGGAGAGGGACACAATCTGCAGGAGCACTCAATCGTGCTTGTTCGTGGCGGTCGTGTCAAGGATCTTCCAGGTGTACGTTATCACATTGTTCGTGGTACGTTGGATACTGCCGGTGTAGAGGGTAGAACACAGCGCCGTTCAAAGTATGGGGCAAAACGTCCTAAGAAGTAAAAATTTCAAGGTTGAGTAAACTCTCTTGACGCAGAGTTGAAGACCAAAGTAAAACAACCCAAAAATTAAAGAAAATGCGTAAAGCTAAACCAAAGAAAAGACTGATCTTACCAGATCCAGTGTTTAACGACAAGAAAGTGTCGAAATTTGTGAATCATTTGATGTATGACGGAAAGAAGAATACGTCGTATGAGATTTTCTATGCAGCCCTGAATAATGTGGAGGCAAAGATGAAGGATGTTGAGAAGAGTGCGCTTGAAATATGGAAAGAGGCTCTTGATAATATCACTCCACAGGTTGAGGTTAAATCACGCCGTATCGGTGGTGCTACATTTCAGGTGCCTACTGAAATCCGTCCTGACCGTAAGGAGAGCATCAGTATGAAGAATATGATCGCTTTTGCACGTAAGCGTGGCGGAAAAACAATGGCAGATAAATTGGCTGCAGAGATAATGGATGCGTATAATAATCAAGGCGGTGCATTTAAGCGTAAGGAAGATATGCATCGTATGGCAGAGGCTAACCGTGCTTTTGCGCATTTCCGTTTCTAAAAATAAAATAAGGTAAAGGTATATAGTTTAGAAGGTGGTACAATAAATGGCGAAACAAGATTTACATTTGACACGTAATATTGGTATCATGGCTCATATTGATGCTGGTAAAACTACTACATCCGAGCGCATACTATTCTACACCGGTAAAACCCATAAGATAGGTGAGGTGCATGATGGTGCTGCTACTATGGATTGGATGGAGCAGGAGCAGGAGCGTGGTATTACGATTACTTCAGCGGCAACGACGTGCTATTGGGAGTGGCAGGATAAGAAATATAAAATAAATTTGATTGATACTCCGGGACATGTTGATTTTACGGCTGAGGTAGAGCGTTCGTTACGTGTGCTTGATGGTGCTGTTGCTGCATATTCGGCTGCTGATGGTGTTCAGCCTCAGAGCGAGACGGTATGGCGTCAGGCAGATAAATACAATGTGCCAAGAATTGGTTATGTGAACAAGATGGATCGTTCTGGTGCTGATTTCTATGGTACAATAAGGCAGATGCACGAAGTGCTGGGTGCAAATCCATGCGCGGTGCAGATTCCTATCGGTGCAGAAGAAAATTTCAAAGGTGTGGTTGACTTGATCCGAATGAAAGCAATTCTTTGGCACGATGAGACGATGGGTGCTGAATATGAAATAGAGGAAATTCCTTCAGAATTGTTGGATGAGGCTGCAGAGTGGAGAGACAAGATGCTCGAGAATGCGGCAAATTTCGATGATGACCTGATGGAGAAATATCTAGATGATCCGGATTCCATTTCTGAGGAAGAGATAATAGCTGCAATTCGTAAGGGAACTTGCTCACTTGATCTTTGCCCAGTGGTATGTGGTTCTTCGTATAAGAACAAGGGAGTCCAGACGCTGCTTGACGATGTGTGCGCCTTTTTGCCTTCTCCACTTGATACTGTAAATATCATCGGTACAAATCCTGCTACAAATGTAGAAGAGGATAGGAAGCCGAGTATTGACGAACCGACAGCTGCGCTTGCATTCAAGATAGCAACAGATCCATATGTCGGTCGTTTGGTCTTCTTCCGTGTCTATTCTGGCAAGATTGAGGCTGGTAGTTATGTCTATAATCCTCGCTCTGGCAAAAAAGAGCGGATTTCACGTCTGTTCCAGATGCATTCCAACAAACAGAATCCTATGGATGTGATTGAAGCAGGAGATATTGCTGCAGGAGTAGGCTTTAAGGATATCCGTACGGGTGACACGCTTTGTGATGAGAAAAAACCTATCGTACTTGAATCAATGGATTTCCCTGATCCGGTAATCGGTATAGCAGTTGAACCAAAGACACAAGGCGATGTCGATAAATTGGGTATCGGGCTTGCAAAGCTTGCAGAAGAAGATCCTACGTTTACCGTAAAGACAGATGAACAGAGCGGTCAGACTATTATCTCTGGTATGGGTGAGCTTCATTTGGATATCATTATTGACCGTTTGAAGAGGGAATTCAAGGTCGAATGTAATCAGGGTAAGCCACAGGTGAATTATAAGGAAGCAATTATGGGGTCCTTGAGTAATTTCCGTGAGACATATAAGAAACAGAGTGGTGGTCGTGGTAAATATGGTGATATTATCGTTAATATCAGTCCTGTGGATGATGATTTCAAGGAAGGTGGCCTTCAATTTGTAAATGAAGTAACTGGCGGCCGTATTCCTAAAGAATTTATCCCATCTGTTCAAAAAGGTTTCGAAACAGCAATGAAGAATGGGGTCTTAGGTGGCTATCCTATGGATTCTTTGAAAGTAACGCTCTTGGATGGCAGTTATCATCCTGTGGATTCTGATCAATTGTCATTTGAGCTGGCTGCTATCAACTGTTACAAAAATGCAATAGCAAAGTGTACGCCAGTTTTGATGGAGCCTATCATGAAACTCGAAGTGGTAACACCGGAAGAGAATATGGGTGATGTCATAGGAGATCTTAATAAACGTCGTGGACAGATAGAGGGAATGGATGAATCCCGTTCCGGTGCACGTATCGTAAAGGCTAAAGTGCCACTTTCTGAAATGTTTGGATATGTGACATCTTTACGGACAATAACCTCTGGGCGAGCTACAAGTTCTATGGAATATGACCATCATGCTCCACTTACAAGCGCGTTAGCTAAAACAGTGCTTGAAGAGATAGGAGGAAGGGTAGATCTTGTATAATACGCGCGTATATATAATAAGGTGGGCGACATGCTTAGAAAATGACTCTTAAGAATGACCCATCTATTGAAATAAAAAACAAATATTAAAAATTAAACACATTATGAGTCAAAAAATTAGAATTAAGCTGAAAAGTTATGATCATACGTTGGTGGATAACTCAGCTGAGAAAATCGTTAAGGCAGTTAAGGCTACAGGTGCTATTATAAGTGGTCCTATTCCTCTGCCAACACACAAACGTATTTTTACTGTAAACCGTTCAACTTTCGTAAACAAGAAATCCCGTGAACAGTTCCAGCTTCAGTCATTTAAACGTTTGATTGATATTCACAGTTCTACTCCTCAAACGATTGATGCTTTGATGAAGCTTGAATTGCCTAGTGGTGTTGAGGTTGAAATTAAGGTGTAGATTAGTTGCTACGATGCTACGAAGTGAGAATAAAGAATAAGAATTTTTTAATTTTTTAATTACATAAAGAAAATGCCAGGATTATTAGGAAAGAAAATTGGAATGACATCCATTTTCAGTGCCGACGGAAAGAATGTTCCGTGCACAGTTATTGAGGCTGGTCCTTGTGTTGTCACTCAGGTGAAGACAGTGGAGAAAGACGGCTATGAAGCAATCCAGTTGGGTTTTCAGGAAGCAAAGGAAAAGAATACTTCCAAACCAATGATGGGACACTTCAAGAAAGCCGGAACTACCCCAAAGAAGCATTTGGCTGAATTTAAGTTTGATGCTCAATATGCTCTTGGGGACACTATCACAGTCGAAATTTTTAATGAGGCTTCTTTTGTTGATGTGGTTGGCACGTCAAAAGGACATGGCTTCCAGGGCGTTGTTAAACGCCATGGATTTGGTGGAGTAGGTCAGACTACTCATGGTCAGGACGACCGCGCCCGCAAGCCGGGAGCTATTGGTGCATGTTCTTACCCTGCAAAGGTGTTTAAGGGAATGCGCATGGGCGGTCAAATGGGAGGTGACAGAGTTACAACCCAGAATCTTAGAGTGTTAAAGGTAATACCAGAACACAATCTTATCCTTGTGAAAGGTTCCGTGGCTGGTCATAATGGTTCAACAGTTTTAGTTCAGATGTAATTATGGATGTGAAAGTTTTAAATATCAAAGGTCAGGAAACTGGTAAGGCAGTTTCCTTGAACAAGGAAGTATTTGAAGTAGAACCTAATGACCATGTAATTTGGCTGGACGTTAAGCAATATCTTGCAAATCAACGTCAAGGAACTGCAAAGTCAAAGGAAAGAAGTGAAATAACAGGTTCAACTAAGAAACTTGGACGCCAGAAAGGTGGTGGCGGTGCTCGTCATGGTGACATCAAATCTCCTGTACTCAGGGGTGGAGGTCGCGTGTTTGGTCCACAACCACGTGATTATGGCTTCAAACTGAATAAGAAGGTTAAGTCTTTGGCACGCAAGAGTGCTCTTACGTATAAGGCTCAAGAACAAGCTATCATGGTGCTTGAAGATTTCGCTTTTTCTGCTCCAAAGACAAAAGATTTTGTGGAAATGCAGAAAGCTCTTGACCTTGTTGGTAAGAAGGTAATTCTTTATATGGCTGAAGATAACAAGAACGTATATCTTTCAGCACGTAATCTGGAGAAGGCGAAAGTTGCTGAGGCTTCTACGCTGAATACTTACAATGTGATGAATGCCGATGTGGTGATCTTCACTGAGAAAGCACTTGCTGAAGTGGAAACAACATTAACAAAATAAGGAGACAATAGATTATGGCAATTATTATTAAACCGCTTGTTACTGAAAAGATGACAGGCATTACGGACAAAAAGAATAATCGTTTCGGATTTATTGTTGCTCCAGATGCAAACAAATTCGAGATAAAGAAAGAAATTCAAAAAGTTTACAACGTTCATGTTGTAGATGTGAATACAATGAAGTATGCTGGTAAACGTCAAAGTCGTTGGACTAAGGCAGGGCTTGTAAAAGGTCAGAAACCAGCATATAAGAAAGCAGTCGTTACTCTGAAAGAGGACGAAACAATAGATTTTTACAGCAATATATAATATAAAAAATGGCAGTACGTAAATTAAAACCCGTAACACCGGGACAGAGACACAAAGTTATTGGTACGTTCGAAGAAATTACTGCATCCGTACCAGAAAAATCTCTCGTCTATGGTAAAAAATCTACAGGCGGTCGTAACAACACAGGTAAGATGACAGTCCGTTATATGGGCGGTGGTCATAAGCAGAAATACCGCTTTATCGATTTTAGACGTGAGAAAGATGGTGTTCCAGCTGTAGTTAAAACAATAGAGTATGATCCGAACCGTTCGGCTCGTATTGCGCTGTTGTATTATGCAGATGGTGAAAAGCGATATATTATTGCTCCAAATGGATTGCAGGTGGGTGCAACTTTGATGTCTGGTAAGGACGCTATCCCAGAAGTAGGAAATGCGCTTCCTTTAGAGAATATTCCTGTCGGTACAGTTATTCATAACATTGAATTGCGTCCAGGACAGGGTGCCCTGTTGGTTCGTTCAGCAGGTAATTTTGCTCAATTGACTTCTCGTGATGGGAATTATTGTGTTATCAAACTTCCTTCAGGCGAGACACGTCAAATTCTTAGTGCTTGTAAAGCAACTATTGGTAGTGTTGGTAATTCCGATCACGCACTTGAGCAATCAGGTAAGGCTGGTCGCTCACGTTGGATGGGCAAACGTCCACACAACCGTGGTGTCGTTATGAATCCGCATGATCACCCAATGGGTGGTGGTGAAGGTCGTCAGAGCGGTGGTCATCCACGTTCTCGTAAGGGCTTGTATGCAAAGGGTCTTAAGACTCGCGCACCAAAGAAGCTTTCAAATAAGTATATAATCGAAAGAGCTAATAAGAAATAAGTCAATTAGAGTAAAATTATGAGTCGTTCATTAAAAAAAGGTCCGTATATCTGCGTCTCTCTGGAGAAGAAAGTTCTTCAGATGAATGAGAGTGGTAAGAAAGATGTCGTAAAGACATGGGCCAGAGCATCAATGATATCTCCTGATTTTGTAGGACATACTATTGCTGTTCACAACGGAAATAAATTTATCCCTGTTTATGTCACGGAAAACATGGTAGGACACAAGTTGGGCGAGTTCGCTCCGACACGTAAGTTCGGTGGCCATGCTGGTAACAAAAAATAAGGGGGCAACCAATAGACAATAAAAGACTAATATAATGGGTAAGAGAAAAAAACTATCGGCCGACAAAAGAAAAGAGGCCAATAAGACATTGTATTTTGCGAAAGCAAATGGTGTGCCTTCTTCTCCACGCAAGATGCGCTATGTAGTGGATCTTATTCGCGGTATGGAGGTTAACCGTGCTTTGGCAGTGCTGAAGTTCTCTAAGAAAGCTGCTTCTGAAAATGTGGAAAAAGTTTTGCGTTCAGCTATAGCAAATTGGGAAGTGAAAAATGACCGCAAGGCAGATGAAGGAGAACTCTTTATCACTAAAGTATTTGTAAACGAAGGTGTGACAATGAAACGTATGCGCCCAGCCCCACAGGGACGTGGCTATCGTATTCGCAAACGTTCTAACCACATCACTCTGTTCGTTGATGTAAAACCTAATGATAATTAAGAAAATATGGGACAGAAAGTTAATCCGATCAGTAACCGCCTTGGAATAGTAAAAGGTTGGGATTCGAATTGGTTTGGTGGAAAGAACTTCGGTGAAAATATCCTTGAGGATACAAAGATTCGTAAGTATCTAAATGAGCGTCTTGCTAATGCCAGTGTCTCAAAGATTGTCATTGAACGTACATTGAAAATTGTTACTATTACAATTTGTACCGCACGTCCTGGTATTATCATAGGTAAGGGTGGCCAGGAAGTTGACAAGTTGAAAGAAGAGTTGAAGAAACTCTATAATAAGGAAATTCAGATAAATATCTTTGAAGTTAAGAAACCTGAGCTTGATGCCAACATCGTAGGCAATAACATCGCTCGCCAGATAGAGGGTAAGATTGCTTACCGTCGCGCTATCAAGATGGCTATTGCAAACACGATGCGTATGGGTGCTGAAGGCATTAAGATTCAGATTTGTGGTCGTCTGAACGGAGCCGAAATGGCTCGTAGCGAAATGTATAAGGAAGGTCGTACACCTTTGCATACGCTCCGTGCTGATATTGATTACTGCCAGACAGAAGCTTTGACTAAAGTTGGTTTGCTGGGTATTAAGGTTTGGATTTGCCGTGGCGAAGTCTATGGTAAGAAAGACCTTGCTCCTAATTTCTCCCAAGAGAAAAGCAATGGCCGTGGTGGTAATAATAATGGTAACAGACGTCGTAACAAGAGAAGTAATAATCGTTAAAAAAGAAAGTTATCATGTTACAACCTAAAAGAGTAAAATATAGAAGACCGCAAGACGGTCGCGGTAATAAAGGTAATGCTCATAGGGGTACAACTTTAGCTTTCGGCTCGTTTGGCATCAAGACATTGGAAGCAAAATGGCTTGATTCACGTCAGCTTGAAGCAGCCCGTGTAGCAGTTAACCGTTATATGAATCGTGAGGGTCAGGTTTGGATTCGTATATTCCCTGATAAACCTATTACTCGTAAGCCTGCCGATGTTCGTATGGGTAAGGGTAAAGGTGATCCTATGGGATGGGTCGCTCCAGTGACTCCAGGTCGTATTCTGTTTGAGGTAGAAGGTGTTCCTTTCGATGTAGCTAAGGAAGCTTTGAGATTGGCAGCTCAGAAACTACCGGTGAAAACTAAGTTTGTGGTACGTCGTGATTACGATAAGAATGCCTAATTAAAAGAAAGGATTTAGATTATGAAACAAGTAGAAATTAAAGAGCTTAAGACTGATGATCTCGTTGAGAGAATCGGTGCTGAGGTGGCTAAGTATAACCAGACAAAGGCAAACCATGCCATTACTCCGCTTGAGAATCCTTCTCTTATAAAAGAAGCACGTCGTAATATAGCACGTATGAAGACCGAACTTCGCAAAAGAGAACTTGAGAACAATAAATAACAATGGTCCAGATGGAAACAAGAAATTTAAGAAAGACAAGACAGGGTGTCGTTATCAGCAACAAAATGGATAAAACCATTGTTATTGCTTCCAAGTTTAAGGAGAAACACCCTATTTATGGTAAATTCGTACAGAAGACGAAGAAGTACCATGCTCATGATGAGAAAAATGAGTGCAATGTTGGTGATACTGTGCTCATTATGGAGACACGTCCTTTATCAAAGATGAAGAGATGGAGATTAGTTCAAATAATTGAAAAGGCTAAGTAATTATGATACAAGCAGAATCAAGACTTACAGTATGCGATAACAGCGGTGCAAGAGAGGCTTTATGTATAAGGGTTCTCGGTGGTACGCGTCGCCGTTATGCAAGTGTGGGTGATATCATTGTAGTGTCAGTGAAGAATGTCATCCCTTCAAGTGAATTGAAAAAAGGTGCAGTATCAAAGGCTTTGATTGTACGTACGAAAAAGGAAATCCGTCGCGCTGATGGTTCATACATCCGTTTTGACGACAATGCCTGCGTACTACTTAACAATGCTGGTGAACTTCGTGGTAGCCGTATTTTCGGTCCTGTCGCACGTGAACTTCGCGCTGTGAATATGAAAGTCGTTTCTTTGGCACCTGAAGTTCTTTAACCAATAAATCTTATAAAGAAATGAGTAAGTTACATATTAAGAAAGACGATACGGTGTATGTTCTCTCTGGCAACGACAGAGGAAAGACCGGTAAAGTGCTTAAGATGCTGGTGAAGGATCAACGTGCTATTGTTGAGGGTATCAACAAGGTGAAGAAAAGTACGAAGCCAAGTGCAAAGCATCCTCAAGGCGGTATCATTGAGCAGGAAGCTCCTATACATATATCTAATTTGAGTCTTATCGACCCTAAGACAGGTAAGGCTACAAGAATTGGACGTAAGAAGGACGCAGAAGGTAAGACAGTTCGTTATTCTAAAAAATCAGGAGAGGAGATTAAGTAATGAATACAGCACAATTAAAGAACGAATATAAGGAGAAGATAGCTCCGGCTTTGATGAAGCAGTTCAGTTATAAGACTCCTATGCAGGTGCCTGAACTGAAGAAAATCGTGATAAATCAGGGACTTGGCGATGCAACGCAGGATAAGAAACTGATTGAGGTCTCAATGAAGGAGATTGCTATTATCGCAGGTCAGAAACCAGTGACTACCTACTCCCGTAAGGATATCGCAAACTTCAAGTTACGTAAGAAAATGCCAATTGGTGTAATGGTAACGCTCCGTCGTCAACGTATGTATGAGTTCCTTGAGAAGTTAGTACGTATTGCACTTCCGCGTATCCGTGACTTCAAGGGTATCGAAAGCAAATTTGATGGTCGTGGTAATTATACTCTTGGTATTCAGGAGCAGATTATCTTCCCTGAGATAAATCTTGATCAAATAGATCGTATTCAGGGCATGAACATTACTTTTGTTACATCGGCTAAAACCGACGAGGAGGGTTATGCACTTCTTAAGGCATTTGGTCTCCCATTTAAGAACGCTTAATTTTATAAAGAGCAATATGGCAAAAGAATCAATGAAAGCCCGCGAGGTTAAGCGCGCAGCAATGGTAGCGCGTTATGCAGCAAAACGCGCGGCATTAAAAGAAATCGTTAATAAGAGCGATGACCCTGCAGAAGCTTATGAGGCAGCTCGTAAGTTGCAAGACATTCCAAAGAATGCCAATCCTATCCGCTTGCACAACCGTTGTAAGTTGACAGGTCGTCCAAAGGGTTATATGCGTCAGTTCGGTCTTTCCCGTATTCAGTTCCGTGAGATGGCTTCTGCCGGTCTCATTCCTGGAGTGAAAAAGGCAAGTTGGTAATCCGAATGATAAAATTATCTTGAGTTATTAATATTGTTGGGGTGGTCCCAATCAATTAAAACATTCAAAAAATGACAGATCCAATAGCAGATTATTTGACCAGGCTCAGAAATGCAATACAGGCTAAGCACCGTGTTGTTGAGGTTCCTGCGTCAAATTTGAAGAAGGAAATCACAAAGATCCTCTTCGAGAAAGGCTATATCTTGAATTACCAGTTTATTGAGGATGGTCCTCAGGGGTCTATCAAGATAGCCTTGAAATATGGCGAAGACAATAAGTCAAATGCCATAAAATGTTTAAAGCGCGTATCTAGACCAGGTCTGCGTACATACGCAGGTTATAAGGATATGCCGAGAGTAATTAACGGATTAGGTATCGCAATCTTATCTACGTCCAAGGGTATAATGACAGACAAAGAGGCTTCTGATCTCAAGATCGGAGGTGAGGTTCTTTGCTTTGTATATTAATTGGGAGGTTTTGTTATGTCAAGAATAGGAAAATTACCAATTAGTATTCCTGCAGGTGTTACAATTTCTCAGCAGGACAATGTTGTTACAGTGAAAGGTCCGAAGGGCGAACTTTCTCAATATATTGATCCTTCTATCGTGGTTACTATTGAAGAAGGTAAACTTACGGTTGATATGGATGCAGAACAAACCTTAGTTGAAGCAAAGCAGCAACATGCTTTCCATGGTCTTTATCGTGCACTTCTTAACAATATGGTTGTAGGTGTAAGTGAGGGCTTCAAGAAAGAATTAGAGTTGGTCGGTGTAGGTTACCGTGTATCAAATCAGGGAAATCTACTTGAGTTTTCGCTAGGTTATACTCATCCTATCTATATGGAGTTGCCTAAGGAAGTAAAGGTTGAAACATTATCAGAGCGCAACCAGAATCCAAAGATTATTCTCGAATCATGCGACAAAGCGTTGTTAGGACTCATTTGCGCAAAGATTCGTTCTTTCCGTATGCCGGAGCCTTATAAAGGTAAGGGTATCTTGTTTAAGGGTGAAGTTATTCGCAGAAAGTCTGGTAAGTCGGCTGCGGCTAAGTAATTTCGGTTATTAACTATTAAAAAAGAAAAGTTATGACAACGAAGAAACAGGAAAGACGAATAAAGATTAAATTCAGAATTCGTAAGAAAGTGAATGGTACTGCTGAATGTCCTCGTATGAGTGTTTTCAGAAGTAATAAACAGATATATGTACAAATCATAAACGACTTGACGGGGCAGACTCTTTGTGCCGCATCTTCATTAGGTATGGAAACAATGCCGAAGATAGCCCAGGCAGAAAAAGTAGGCGAGATTGTTGCCCAAAAGGCTAAAGATGCTGGTATTACTACTGTAGTTTTCGATCGCAATGGTTACTTGTATCATGGGCGAGTAAAGGCAATAGCTGATGCTGCACGTAAAGGTGGACTTAAATTCTAATTGATATGGCAATGAATAAAGTAAGGATAAGTAGTGACGTCGAGTTAAAAGACAGACTGGTGGCCATCAATCGTGTTACTAAGGTAACGAAAGGTGGGCGTACCTTCACGTTTGCAGCAATAGTTGTTGTAGGCGATGGTAATGGAGTCATCGGTTATGGTTTGGGTAAGGCTGGCGAAGTCACAGCTGCTATAGCAAAAGGCGTTGAGGCAGCAAAGAAGAACCTTGTTAAGGTTCCTGTTCTCAAAGGTACTGTTCCTCATGAGCAATTGTCAAGATACGGTGGTGCAGAAGTGTTCCTCAAGCCAGCTTCAGAAGGTACTGGAGTGGTAGCAGGTGGTGCTATGCGTGCTGTACTTGAGAGTGTTGGAATCACTGATGTTTTGGCAAAGTCAAAGGGCAGTTCTAACCCTCACAACCTTGTTAAGGCTACAATCAAGGCTTTAAGTGAAATGCGTGATGCTTATACGGTTGCACAGACCCGTGGCATTACAGTTGAAAAAGTATTTAGAGGATAAGGAGACGATAGATTATGGCAAAGATTAAAGTACAACAGATTAAGAGCCGTATTGGAGCTCCGAAAGACCAAAAAGCAACACTTAATGCGCTTGGCCTTCGTAAAATCCGTCAGACAATAGAAGTGGAAGATACTCCTTCAATGCTTGGTATGATCCGTAAGGTTCATCACCTTGTGCAGATTGTCGACTAATAATGTTCTTAAAATTAAAAAAATTGGATTATGAAGTTAAATAATTTGAAACCTGCAGAAGGGGCAACACATACTCAGCGTCGCATAGGTCGTGGTACTGGTTCTGGTTACGGTGGTACATCTACACGCGGACACAAGGGTGCAAAAGCTCGCTCAGGTTATAAGAAGAAAGTTGGCTTTGAAGGTGGTCAGATGCCTTTGCAGCGTCGTCTTCCAAAGGGAGGCTTTAAGAATATCAATCATAAGGAATATCTTGCAGTCAATATTTGTACATTGCAGAAGATAGCTGAAGCAAAGAACTTGACTAAGATAACTGTTGCTGATATTATTGCTGCTGGATATGCAAAGAAGACTGACCTCATAAAGATTCTTGCAATGGGACAGATAAAGTCTGCTATAGAGGTGGAAGTTCATGCTGCATCTCAAACAGCTATTTCTGCAATAGAAGCAGCAGGCGGTAAAGTAACGATAATTTAATTGCGATAATGAAAAAGTTTATAACGACAATCAAGAATATTTGGAGAATAGAGGATCTTCGTGATCGTCTTCTCATCACAATATTGTTTGTTGCGATTTACCGCTTCGGTTCATTCATTGTCTTACCTGGAATCAATCCGGGGGCTTTGGAGGCTTTGTCAAATCAGACAAGCGGTGGTTTGATGTCGTTGTTGGATATGTTTTCTGGTGGTGCATTCTCACATGCTTCTATCTTTGCATTGGGAATCATGCCATATATCACAGCTTCAATCATTATGCAGTTGCTCGCTGTTGCTGTACCTTATTTTCAGAAGATGCAGCGTGAAGGCGAAAGCGGCCGTCGCAAGATCAATCAGTATACACGTTATCTGACTGTTGCTATCTTGTTGTTCCAGGCTCCTGCATACTTGATAAATCTGCGTATGCAGTCAGGTGCAGCACTTGCTTCTGGAATCTCATGGACACAGTTTAATGTGCCTGCAACAATTATATTGGCAGCAGGCTCAATGTTTATTCTTTGGCTTGGTGAGCGTATCACGGATAAGGGCATTGGTAATGGTATATCAATCATAATCATGATAGGTATCATTGCTCGTCTCCCTCAGGCTTTCTTCCAGGAAACAACTTCACGTCTCAGTGCTCTATCGGGTGGTGGACTTGTTATGTTCCTTGTTGAAATCTTGATATTACTTGCCGTTATATGCGCATCCATCATCTTAGTTCAAGGCGTACGCAAAGTGCCTGTAAACTATGCAAAGCGTCTAGTCGGTAATCAGCAGGCAGGAGGTGCACGTCAGTATATCCCTCTGAAGCTTTTTGCTGCAAACGTGATGCCTATTATCTTTGCACAGGCTCTGATGTTCATTCCGCTCTCATTGATGAGTTATTCCTCACCAGAGACTATGAGTCCGGTGCTTCATTCACTTATGGATCAGAATACATTGCTTTATAATTTAGTATTTGCATTTCTTATAATACTGTTTACATACTTCTATACAGCAATTACTCTTAATCCTACTCAGATGGCTGAGGATATGAAGCGTAATAATGGATTTATCCCAGGTGTAAAGCCGGGTAAGCCGACAGCAGACTATATTGATCAGGTGATGTCAAGAATTACATTCCCGGGGTCATTGTTTATTGCTTTCATTGCAGTAATGCCTGCTATTGCGCGTCTGTTTGGTATTCAGCAGAATTTTGCTCAGTTCTTCGGAGGCACATCATTGCTGATTCTCGTGGGAGTTGTTCTTGATACTCTCCAGCAGATTGAATCACATCTGTTGATGCGTCATTATGATGGACTGTTGAACTCTGGTCGTATCCGTAGTCGCAGTGGTTACTAATTTCAAAGAATAGATAACGTATGTCTAAACAGAGTGCAATAGAACAAGATGGAACCATCGTTGAAGCGTTGTCAAATGCTATGTTCCGGATTGAACTTGAAAATGGTCATGAGATTACTGGACATATCTCGGGCAAGATGAGAATGCACTATATAAGAATTCTGCCAGGTGATAAGGTTAAAGTTGAAATGTCACCTTACGATCTGACCAAAGGCAGGATAGTCTTTAGATATAAATAATTAAAGAATAGCTATATGAAGACAAGAGCATCTGTAAAGAAACGCACTGCTGATTGTATCCTTGTACGCAGAAAGGGACGTCTGTTCTCTATTTGCAAAAAGAACCCTAAGTTCAATACACGACAGGGATAATCACAGTTGTGTGAAAGATTAATTGAATTGATTATTCAAATAAATAATATTATTAAAACATGGCAATAAGAATTGTTGGAGTAGATTTGCCCCAAAATAAGCGTGGCGAAATCGCATTGACTTATATCTTTGGTATAGGTCGTAGTAGTTCAGCAAAGATATTGGATAAAGCCGGTGTCAGCCGCGATCTCAAGGTCAGCGAGTGGACTGATGAACAGGCAGCCAAGATCCGTGAAATTATCGGCGCTGAATTCAAGGTAGAGGGTGATCTCCGTAGTGAGATTCAGATGAATATCAAGCGACTGATGGATATTGGTTGCTATCGTGGTGTCCGTCATCGTAATGGTCTTCCTGTTCGTGGTCAGAGCACTAAGAACAATGCACGTACTCGTAAGGGTAGAAAGAAGACTGTTGCTAATAAGAAGAAGGCCACTAAGTAATTAACTTTTCTAAAGATTTTGAATTATGGCAAAAAGATCAGCAACACAGAAGAAAAGAAACGTCAAGGTGAGTGCTCTCGGACAGCTTCATGTTCACAGTTCATTCAACAATATCATAGTTTCGCTTGCAAACTCTGAAGGTCAGATTATTTCTTGGTCATCAGCAGGTAAGATGGGTTTCCGCGGATCAAAAAAGAACACTCCGTATGCTGCCCAGATGGCTGCCGAGGATTGCGCAAAGATAGCTTTTGACCTTGGTTTGCGTAAGGTTAAGGCTTATGTGAAGGGTCCGGGTAATGGACGTGAAAGTGCCATCCGTGCTGTCCATGGTGCAGGTATTGAGGTAATTGAGATAGTTGATGTTACTCCGCTACCACATAATGGCTGCCGTCCTCCAAAGAGACGTAGAGTTTAAGTTTATAGTATGTCCGGCATGCC
This sequence comes from Candidatus Equicola faecalis, assembly GCA_018065185.1. Taxonomy (GTDB): domain Bacteria; phylum Bacteroidota; class Bacteroidia; order Bacteroidales; family Bacteroidaceae; genus Prevotella; species Prevotella faecalis. The sequence goes on from JAGHTU010000033.1 coordinate 51,938, forward strand.
GGATAAATCAAAAGAAAATCATATTTTTATATTATGGCTAGATATATTGGACCGAAATCAAAGATCGCTCGCCGTTTTGGAGAACCAATTTTCGGCGAGGACAAAGTTTTGTCCAGAAGGAACTTCCCTCCTGGACAGCATGGTAACAACCGTCGCAGAAAAGTATCTGAGTATGGTAGCATGTTGGCAGAGAAGCAAAAGGCTAAGTACATTTACGGTGTTCTCGAGCGCCAGTTCCGTAATCTGTTCGATGCAGCAGCACGTCAGAGCGGTATTACAGGTGAGGTGTTGCTCCAGTCATTGGAGTGCAGACTTGATAACATGGTGTTCCGTCTCGGAATTGCGCCTACACGTGCTGCAGCCCGTCAGTTAGTGAGCCACAAACACATCGTCGTTGACGGTGCAGTAGTTAACATTCCTTCTTATTCTGTTAAGCCAGGACAAATTGTTGGAGTGCGTGAGCGTTCAAAATCTCTTGAGGTTGTGGAGAATGCTCTTGCCGGTTTCAACCATAGTAAGTATCCTTGGATAGAGTGGGATGAGAATTCTAAGAGCGGTAAGCTTCTGCACAAGCCGGAGCGTGCTGATATCCCTGAGAATATTAAGGAACAGTTAATCGTTGAGTTGTACTCTAAGTAATAAATAAATCAATCAATAATGGCAATATTAGCATTTCAGAAACCCGATAGAGTAATAATGTTGGAGTCCAACGACAAGTACGGAAAGTTTGAATTCCGTCCACTTGAACCGGGGTTTGGTATTACCGTAGGTAATGCTCTCCGCCGTATCTTGCTCTCATCTCTTGAAGGCTATGCAATCAACACCATCCGTATATCGGGTGTTGAACATGAGTTTGCAGCCGTGCCGGGAGTGAAGGAAGATGTCACCAACATTATTCTGAACCTCAAACAAGTGAGGTTTAAAAAGATAGTAGAAGACTTCGATAATGAGAAAGTAACTATCGACATTGAAAACTGTACTGAGTTCAAGGCTGGCGAGATAAGCAAATATCTTGCTGGATTTGAAGTGTTAAATCCGGATTTAGTGATTTGCCATTTGGATTCGAGAGCTTCTATGCAGCTGACACTGACTATCAATAAGGGTCGTGGTTTTGTTGTCGCAGATGAGAACCGTGAGTATTGTACAGATACAAATGTTCTTCCGATAGATTCTATCTATACGCCTATCCGTAACGTGCGTTATGCCGTTGACCAGTATCGTGTGGAGCAGAAGACAGACTATGACCGTCTTACGATTGAAGTAAGTACTGATGGTAGTATTTCGCCTAAGGATGCCCTTCAGGAAGCTGCAAAAATTCTTATTCAGCATTTTGCTCTTTTCTCTGACGAGAAAATAGATATAGAGGAAGATGTTGAAGAAGAGAATGAGCAGTTTGATGAGGAGTTGCTCCGTATGCGTCAGCTTTTGAAGACCCGTCTTGTTGATATGCACCTCTCTGTACGTGCGCTGAACTGCCTAAAGGCAGCAGATGTTGATACGCTTGGTGAGTTGGTACAGTACAACAAGAATGATCTTCTGAAGTTCCGTAACTTTGGAAAGAAATCGCTTACAGAACTTGATGATTTATTGGAGAGTCTTAATCTGTCATTTGGAACAGATATAACGAAGTATAAATTGGATAAAGATTAAACAAAATGAGACATAATAAGAAATTCAACCATTTAGGTCGTAAGTCTGCACATCGTAATGCAATGTTGGCCAATATGGCAGTGTCTCTGATTCGCCACAAACGTATCACTACTACTTTGGCTAAGGCAAAGGCTTTACGCGTTTATGTTGAGCCGATATTGACTAAGGCAAAGGAAGACACTACTCATTCTCGTCGTATTGTATTCGGTTACTTGCAGGATAAGCAGGCTGTTACTGAACTTTTCAAGGATGTTGCAGTAAAGATTGCTGACCGTCCAGGAGGTTATACACGTATAATCAAGCTTGGCACACGTCAGGGTGATGCTGCTTCTATGGCTTTCATTGAACTCGTTGATTATGATGAGAATATGATGAAGACTGAAAAGAAAGCAAAGCGCACACGTCGTGGTGGTGCAAAGAAAGCTGTTGAGGCTGCACCGGTTGCAGAAGCTCCTGCTACTGAAGCTCCTGCCGAAGAGGCTACTCCAGTTGAGGAAGTTGCAAAGGAAGAAACTCCGGCAGAAGAACCAGCAAAGGAAGAAGCCACAGCTGAATAATTCCAGAAAAAGCAAATCATTGATAGAAAACTCCGACATTTATATGTGTCGGAGTTTTTTTTGTATGTATGCCTCTATGTGAGTTTATTCTTATGATAATGAATGTTGAATATCAATAACTATCGTAAGACCGCCTCCTAGGGTTGTGTGTGCTGTTGAGTTTCCACCATACTGCATCGCAATGTTTTTGACGATAGCCAACCCTAATCCTGTTCCTCCCAATCGACGGCTACGGCTTTTATCGATTCGGTAGAAACGTTCAAAGATGCAAGATTGATATTCTGGATTTACGCCCACACCATTATCTGAGAAAGTAAATGTATATCTATCACCATTGGCTTTTGCGTGGATTTGAAAATGTGTCGCGCCAATGGCATGTACAAGTGTATTGCTGAAGATATTGTGGAAAAGTGAAAAAATAAGAGAGTAATCGCCAAGCATAGGCATATTGTCAGGAATGTCAATATGAAGCGCTATCTCTTTCTCCATAAACAATGATGCCATTTCTCCTTCTATCTGACGTATGATGTCTGCTGCATCAATTTCTGTATTTGGGCGTGATAGATGTGCTTCATCAAGTCTAGTAAGAGTGCTCATGTCTGTAAGAAGTTGACTCATGCGTCTGCTTTGAGAGTAACATCTTTCAAGAAATTCATTCCTTTTCTCGTCAGTTAAATCCGGGTTATTTACAATAGTTTCAAGATACCCTTCAATTGTAGCAGCAGGAGTTTTCAGTTCGTGGGCGGCATTTTCGGTCAATTGCTGTTTTATTCGTTGTTTTTCTTTCTCGCTGTGGCTAAGCCGATGTCTGAAATACAGCACTATAGCCAACAGAAGGAAAATACCTATGGTATAATATAGAAATGTATAGTCTTTTTCAAGGCTTTCAGTTATCGGAACAGAATAGGGAACGGCAGAGCGTACAATGATTCCGCTGTCTGGGAAATAAGTCGCAGAGTAAAAATATTCTTCTCCCTTTGTATAGGAAGTACGTTTAATATCGTATCCGCTACCTTTTTGTAATGCTTCTTGAACTTCTTTACGCTGCAGGTGGTTTTCCATCCCAACAGCATTGTTCTGTTTGCTGTCATATAGTACCTTCCCATCTGTACTTATGACAGTCAGTCGTATTGTAGTGTCATTACGGTTATAGTTGTTCAGTTGTAATTTATAATGAAGAATGTCGCACCTGAAGGCATGCTCGCGTTGATTCTCATATATTCCGATGCAAAGAGTGAGAATGCTTGCCAGTATTATGACAGCGATAAACAGGTGATTTGCGATTCTCTTTTTCATTCTCCTTCAAACATATATCCGTACCCGATTTTTGTCTTCAGATATGCTCCGTATTGCCCAATCTTTTTTCGGATTCGGGTGATATTTACATCTACGGTTCTGTCCAGTACCATTGTATTGTCAGGCCATACGGTTGACAGAATCATATTTCTTGAGAATAACTTCCCTGGCTTTGACAGCAATAATGCGAGAAGTTCAAATTCTAGTTTTGTGAAAGCAACGTTGATTCCGTCAACATGGCATTCTTTCTTGTCAAGATTTAATACCAGCCCCTCGTGTGAAATAGTGTTTGCTTTTCTGCTGGATTGTTCTTCGTTTGTAATTCCTCCGTTACATGAGGCTCTGCGCAGTACGGCTTTGACCCTTGCCTTGACTTCAGATATTCGGAATGGCTTATTGATATAATCATCAGAACCGAGAGCAAAGCCCATCAGCGTATCATATTCGGTTGTCTTTGCCGTGCAGAATATTATCGGGATGTTTGCTGTCCTGTTGTTTGATTTAAGTTGCCGTGCCCATTCAAATCCTGATATGGGAGCCATCATCACGTCGAGCAGAATTAAATCCGGCAGAATATCAATCTTCGTTATCGGTGCCTCACTTGTCTCAACTTCATATCCTTCCATTTCAAGATTGAAACGAAGAATCTCAAGAATATCAGGTTCATCGTCAACGATAAGAATTCTTTTTGCCATAATGTATGTTGTTTTACAAGGCGAAATTACAAATAATTATCGTAATCATGTTCATATAGCGTGTTCTATATTCTTGTTTGCCTTGCTTTACTCTGCACAACATTTAGGACATAGTCGCCAAGTGCCTCCAGACCATTGATAAAATCAATGTAGAAAGCTCCGAGCTTGTAGTCATACAGTCCTGCGGCGATGTTAAGGGTGTTCTCGTTGCGCAGATTTTGGCGGAGACTGTTAATCTCGTTCTCTATCTCATAACTGTGAGTGATGTCGTGGCCTTCGCCTTCTGGCTGACGAAGAGTGTCAAGCATGAGTGATAAGGCTTTACTTACGAGTTGTTCCATAACTTTGATTTTCTGAAGTTGATCATCAGTGAAGTGTTCCTCGCAGTTGTCGCGCTTACGGCTGAGGGTTTTGGCAAGATTGAAGCAACAGTCGCCGATACTTTCAAGGTCATCTACTTCGCGGAGCATTCGTTGCACCTGACGCTTACCGTCATCAGAGAGACGACCTTCGCTTACCTGTTGCAGATAATGGGCAATCTCATACTCCATATTGTCAGTAATGGCTTCGTATTTTTCCACTTTCTGGAAGATTGTAACAAAGTCGGATTTCTTTTCTATGTTGTGCATGGAAATGACGTAGTTGTATGCCTTTTGGCAACGCTCGCCAAAGAGGATAATCTCCTTGCGGGCCTGAAGCATTGACAGCTCGGCAGTTGACAGTAAACCACCAGTAATAAATTTCAATCCGTGCTCAACTTTCTTTTCTTTCATTGGGAGCATACGGCAGACAAATTGCTCTATCTGATGCACAAATCCAATAAGAAGGAGTGTGTTGAAGATGTTGAATGCGGAGTGGAAGGTGGATAGTTTGAAAAGATTATTATCTCCTACACCGATAACATGTTCTACAAACCAACTGACAGCATCACAGAACGGATAGAAGACGACTAACACTACAACCACACCAAAGACGTTGAAAAACATGTGCGCCAAGGCAGCTCGACGAGCTTGAGTGCTTGCGGTGATGGATGCCATGATGGCGGTGATGGTCGTACCGATGTTCTGCCCCATGGCGAGTGCTGCGGCCTGCTCAAGTCCGAACCCGGGGATGTGCATGTCGAAGAGCATCAGCGTGATTGCCATTGTCGCTGCGGATGCCTGTACAAGCATGGTGACAAGAGCTCCCACGATGACAAAGAGTATGATTGTAAAGAAACCACCATCTGCTACATGAGCCAACATGGTGGCTACTATTGCACCGATATCGAGGTCATTAGCAGACTGTTGCATATAGCTCAGTCCCATAAAGAGAAACGAGAAACCAAATACAAACTCACCTATGGATTTGCGCTTTGAGTTGCCACTAAAGATTAGTGGGATTCCGATGGCAAGCATAGGTAGTGACATGGCGGCAATGTCCACCTTAAAGCCGATAGCAGAAATAATCCATGCCGTAATCGTGGTGCCGACATTTGCACCCATGATGACACCGATTGCTTGTGCAAGGTTCATCAATCCTGCGTTGACAAACGAAACTACCATCACGGTGGTTGCCGATGACGATTGTATGAGTGCCGTCACCGTGATACCTGTCAAAACTCCCATAAAGCGATTGCGCGTCATGGCTGCAAGAATGTTGCGCAGACGGTCTCCTGCAAACTTCTCAAGTCCCTCGCTCATGGTCTTCATTCCAAAAAGGAATAAACCTAGTGAGCCGACGAGAGAAAGGATGTTGAAAAATGTGTCCAAAATATTATGTGTATTTAATTTGAGTGTAAAGTTATTTTGGATATGTTACATATTTGTTACGAAGGTGTTACAATCCTGTTAAGACCGCGTTGTTGTCTGGTTTATAACAATTTCTTAATGCAGTTGAAATAATATTGTAATATCGTTATGTGAATTTTACAACCTCAAGATTAGTTCATGCAGTTATGTGTATTCAAAAAGTAAAAAAGATTCAGCAGTATTATGATTGGTTCCGCTTAATAGTGGTGATTATCTTCATTGGTTTGTGTCTATTGGCAATATAATGTAAGGACCTCCCCATAAATGGCGACTTTTTCACTTGCTTTGTCGTCTCTCTCAACATCAAATGTTGGGTTGTTTTTTTGTCTTGTGGTCGCTTTATTCCTATGTTGCACTCGCTGCTTTCCCATCGCATGGAATGGGGCTAACCGTCACGATGTGCGACAAGACAACTCGATTTGCTTGGGTTGATGGGTCGATTCGCTCGGGTTGATAGGTTGATTTCTTTCCCTCGCGCGCGTGCGCGCGTTTTTTAACAAGGTATATCCTCTAAATCCTGTTGAGAGTTATGAATTATAACTCATAAATCATCACTCGCAAAAAACTCTGCGTAGCACCTGCAA
>JAGHTU010000031.1 GCA_018065185.1 Candidatus Equicola faecalis
AGATGTTCGATAGCTCTCCTGCGCTTGAGGTTTAGGTTGCTCCCAAAAGACACCTAACTCAATATGGGAATAAACCGAGCACTCGCCATATCTAGAACTCTAAGCGATGGAAAGCCGGTTCCTGCTCCTCGCAAAGCCGATTCCTCTGTTTCTTATTGAGTGGTTTCTGTTTTTTCGCTTTCTTAGTTTTTTCTGTTTTCACGCTTTTATTAATTATCAATTGCTAAAAGTCAATTATCAATTGTCAATTCGTTAGGGGGCTTCTCCCTCGCGTGCATGCGCGCGTACCTATTTATATGGTGCAATTTTATAATTTCCTTAGCCGAGTTGCCTTCTCTGCCGACCCGCGTTAATTATCCTCATCGTCATTTTCTGCAGTTTCTCTTTGTTTTTCATTCAGCCGATATTATATTTGCATAGTTTTTAAGAAAATCAGTTTTAATACAAAACACACTAACAAAATGGCTATAAAAATTCTAAGCGTTGATGATGAGTTAGATCTCGAGTTGCTTCTTACACAATATTTCCGCCGTAAGATACGTCACGGAGAATATGAATTTCTCTTCGCCCATAATGGTCTGGAGGCATTACAAGTTCTACTGAAGCATCCAGATATAGATATTATCCTCTCAGACATCAATATGCCAGAGATGGATGGGCTGACGTTGCTGAGCAAGATAAACGAGATGCGTAACCCTGCCCAGAAATGCATCATGGTAAGTGCGTATGGAGATATGGATAATATCCGTCATGCCATGAATAATGGTGCTTTCGACTTTGCCACAAAACCAATCGACCTTGATGATCTGCAGGTGACAATTGACAAGGCAATAGAGCAGATACAGTATATCCGTAACACGCAGGCAGAACACAAACAGTTGGTTTCCATTCAGGACGACCTTACTGTGGCGCGTGAGATTCAGCAATCTATTCTTCCTCATTCGTTCCATCCAAACATATCGGATGCGGAGAACATAGATATTTATGCCACCATGCTTGCGGCTAAGGATGTAGGAGGCGATTTCTACGATTTCTTCCCTATTGACGAGACGCATCTGGGGTTTGCCATCGCCGACGTAAGTGGCAAGGGTGTGCCTGCTGCCATCTATATGGCGGTCAGTCGCACGATGATAAAGGCAAATGCAAAACGTGGCATGCAGCCACAGGAGTGCATGGCGGTGGTCAACGATTTGCTTTGTGAGGAGAATCTCAACTCTATGTTTGTCACCGTGCTTTATGGAATATATGACATAAAGACAGGCGAAATCACCTATACCAATGCCGGACACGACAGGCCTTATATCCTGCATAAAGACGGCAGTGTGGAGGAAGTGAACTCAGACATCAATCTCGCACTCGGAGTGATGGGCGGTCTTACGTTCAAACAGAATAATGTGACGCTTGAAGAGGGCGATGCACTTGTGATGTTCACCGATGGTGTGCCAGAAGCAGAGGATAAAGACCACAACCAGTTCGGGCAGGAGCGTCTCAAAGAGACTCTGTCAACGCTACAGGGTGCTACAAGTCGTGAGATTGTGGAGAAGATTACTGCGAATGTGAAGGATTTTGCCGGTGAGGCTACGCAATTCGATGACATTACCCAACTTGTGATAAAACGAATAAGATGAATCTGAAGAATATATTATGGGTAGCAGGCGGAATAGCCTTAGCAGCGGTCATTGCTATTGTCTTTTATGGAATAGGAAAAAACTCCGTCCCCGAAAGCGATGAAAACCTGCGTGCCGAAGTGGAAGAACTGCGCTCGACGGAAGAAGACGCTGTAGTGACCAAGCGCGTGAGTCAGCAGATGGAAGATATTGCCTATCAGCAGAAAGCCATGTCTGACCAGCAGCGTGAGAGAGCCGAGAAACAGTCTCAGATTGCAAACGACATGAGATTGCGTGCAGAGCAGGAAAGCCGTCTTGCACAGAAGGCAGAAGAACAGGCCCGCACGAGTGCTCATCAGGCAGAACTGGCTGCCAAAGAAGCAGAGCACCAGCGTGCAAATGCCATCGGACAACAGAAGATAGCCGAAGAGCAACGCGACGAGGCAACACGTGCCAAGAGCATATCTGACACATTGAGTTACCGTACATTGGGGAAAACGCTCGGTGCGTCATCGTTAGCAACTTTTGCAAGTAAACAGGAAGAATTGTCAGCCTTATTAGCGTATGCCGGCTATTATTTCATAAAGAAATATAATGGTAATGTATATCAGCCAGAGGTGTTTAAGGCGTTAGTGGAGTCTTCGTCTTCTCAGACCACAAAGCAGATGCCACAAGGTGGTGGAGTCACAGCCATGTGCAAACTCGCCAATGGAGAATGTGTCGCCGTGTCTAATTATGGCGAAGTGAACTATTGCGGTTCACAAAAAGTGATCTTTTATAACAATGACTACGATTTCCGTGATGTAATAGCCACAAACAACAGATTGTACGCACTCTCTTTCAATGGCGTGATATGCGAGATACTACTGAATGGCCGTATCTCATCAAAGCAGGCACAGAATTTTTCTGTCCGCACTTTGCCACATGGAGGGTTCACCAAGATGATACGCGCCAATGAAGACGTACTCCTGCTTGCAGGCAAGAAAGAGTTGTGCTGGTATCAGTTGAAATCAAAACGCTCTACTCTCATACCATTGTCAAAAAATCTCTCTACCATAATGAAGAACGGCAAGAAATATTGTCTGTTTTACGCTGACGGCAGTTATGGTGAATTGGACGAAACAAGCAAGGTAACGATGAAAAAGCCTATTATCAATAAGATAGTAACAGCAACATACGACGACCCTTCACACAAGACATTGTATCTCGGGTGTTCTGACGGACAGATTGCGATCATAAAAAACAATAAGTTTCAGCAATACCTCTACGGACACGCGCAACGGATAACGGCGATGATGCGAATAGGAGAAGTCCTTATTTCCGGCTCATACGACAAGAATGCTGCCGTATGGAATCTTCAAAAACTTTATGGCACGGAACATGCAAAGACTAAAGATGATAATTCTGCCTTGAAAGAATGGTTGACACCGGCAGAATATCAGTACAACGGTTGGCCGTTGTGTCTTTGTCAGGCTGGGGCAAACGAGGCATATATAGGCACCAGCAACGGATTGGTACAACGTGTAAACATCTCAGCATCAGGCATGGCTGCAAAGATAAAGAGCAACATGAAACGTAACCTTACGCGTGAGGAGTGGAATCAATATGTAAACAGTTCTGTTCCTTACGTCAAATTCAAGTGATGATATGAAGAGTTTTATGATAAAATACAGGCTGATTGTAACAACATTATTCCTTTTGTTGTTGCACGCAGGAGCCATGGCGGATATGGGCAAACCTTTCTTCCACAATATCTCTGCTTTGGAATATAAGGGGCATAACAGAAACTTTGCCGTAGAATGCGACAAAGAAGGCAACGTCTATGTGGCAAATTTCGAAGGTCTGCTTGTGTATGACGGATATAACTGGGAGATGTATCATTCCCCTGCTATTTCACGTATCACATCGCTTTTCACAGCCAAGGATGGCCGTGTATGGTTTGGAGGAAACAATGTGCTGGGATATACAAAATATGCAAAAGACAGCATCGAGGTGAAGTTCCTCATCAGCGATACCGACAAGAATGTGCGATTCGGTGAGATTACATCCATTTATGAGAAAAACAATAAGATTTACTTCTCTGCCTCTGGCAAAACATATTTGTATTCTTCCGAAAAAGAATATAAACTGGTGAAAAATGTTGCCGACAAGGAATCGTCCAACGCAAGTGAGATACGCATACCCGACCAAAACCTTACGGTCCGTATCGTGGACGGGCAAGGTCTGGAATGTGTGAACGACAACCAACAGGTGCAGTTCACTCTCACGGCTGACGATGGGCTATGCAGTAACAATATAGGAGACATAGCATATAATGGCAAGGGAAATGTCTGGGGCATTACAGATAACGGTATCTTTATGCTGAATGTCTCGCCAGTGTATTCGCACTATACGGAAACTGACGGTCTGGTGGGACAGGTGACAAGTATCCTGCGTGATGCCCATCATCTATATGTCGGTACGCTTCAGGGCATCTTTGTATTGGGAAAGAACAACCGCTTTACAAAACTCTCTGGCATCACTCAGGCATGTTGGCATCTAACATTATTGGATGACACACACACATTGGCTGCCACCACCGAAGGAGTGTTCGTATGTGGAGACGGCATCCGCCAACTCACCTCACGGCATGCTTTGTGTACAGTAAAGGATTTGGATGGTTCGATAATTATTGGTGAACTGGATGGAATCTACCGCCACACATCTGCCGGCAAAGATATAAAGATGTCTGACGTGCCCAACGTGACAAAACTGATAAAGGACTACAAAGGTGGCATTTGGGCAGTGTCGCTTAATAAAGAGACATATTATAAGGCTGTCAAAAGCGATAGATTCATCAAGAGTTCAAAATCAGACATTACTCTGCTTTTCAGTTACGTAGATAAGCATGGGCGGCATTGGACATCAGGACATGGAGGTCGTGGACTGGTATCAAATCAATTATCAAAAATTGAAAAACAATGGTATAATCCTTTGAATGCCTATCAGATTCAAGCCATGTACGCTGAAGATGATATGGCATGGATAGGCGGCACTTTCGGAGTGATATGCTTAAACACGAAAGCCACAAAGGAAATATCTCCTTATAAACCTGTGACATACATCAGATATACTGTATTTGATCCGGAACAAGTGGAGATTATTCCAGCCAGCGATAAGGTGGACCCTATCGGCAAGACGCTTTATAGTTACCGTTTGCAAAATAACGGCAGATGGTCAAAATGGACAGAGGATAATGATTTTAAGTTCTCTAACCTGTCTTCGGGCGACTATAGTTTTACGGCACGCACCATGGATGCTTTCGGCAACATATCCATGTCACGCGTTGTGGAATTTGAGATTCCTACACCTCTCTACAAACGTTGGTATGCGATATTGCTCTACGCTATTCTTTTCGCCGTAGTGGTATATGGCATCTTCCGTTGGCGTCTCATACTTGCCCAAAAGGAGAAAATGAAAATCGAGAAACTTCTCAACGAGCGTACTGAACAGTTGGAGGAAGCACACGGACAGATGGTGCGACAGGAAAAAGAAGCCACAGTGGGTAAACTCACCAAGGGACTGATTGACCGTATCCTTAACCCGATGAATTATATCAATAATTTCTCACACCTCACTATCGGACTTGTGAAAGACCTGAAAGACAACATCAAGGATGATGAAAAGAATATGACACCGGATATTTATGAAGATACGGTGGATGTGGCTGATATGATGGCAACCAATCTTGAGAAAATAGAGCAACACGGTATGTCAACATCACGCATCCTGAAAGCCATGGAGGAACTTCTTAAAGAACGCTCCGGTAAGATGCAGTCATCAGACATTGCTCAAATCTGCCAACAAAGTGTCGATATGTTTGTGAAATATTTTGAGGATGATATAAAAAATATAAAGATACAACTGGAGTGGCAGAGACCTGATAAGGAAATAAACCGAGACGTAAATGCCGAGCAACTGAATAAAGTGGTCAACTATATTCTGGCAAATAGCGTTTACGCCGTAAAGAAGAAGTATGAGAAGATGTCTTCACAGCAGAGACAGGACGACTATACTCCTGTGATACGTCTCATGCTGTCACATTCCGACAATTCTTCTGAAATACAGATTGCCATCTATGACAATGGCATCGGTATAGAGGAGAGCATTATGGATAAGATTTTTGACCCGTTCTTCACGACCAAGCCAACGGCAGAGGCCCCAGGCATCGGACTGTATATAAGTCAGCAGTCCATTCAGGACATGGGAGGAACTATCAGTGTGAAATCCGTGAAGGATGAATATACAGAGTTTATTATTACGCTGACGTAATGAGTCTTGAATTTAGATTCCAAGATTCAAAACGATAATATAAAACATAAAAGATATGGAACAAATGGAAATGCTACAGCAGAGGATTGCAGAGTTAGAGCATAGCCTTGCTGAGATGCAGGAGAAGTTCCTCAAACAGGAAAAAATGGCATCTCTGGGAGTGCTCACTGCAGGTATTGCACATGAAGTACAAAATCCATTGAATTTTGTTATCAATTTCAGTAAACTCTCTGAGGGGTTGATAAAGGAACTGTCGGGTATCATTGATGATTGTACCGACAAACTTGAAGAAGACGATGCTGATGATATGCTTGATATTGCTGATGACCTAAAGAATAATCTGCAGAAGATACAAGAGCATGGTGAGCGTGCAATCAGTATCATACGCGGGATTCTATTGCAGAGCCGTGGCAAGGAAGGCACGTTCTTGCCTACCGACATTCCTGCATTGGTACATGAATATGTATGGCTCAGTTACCACGCCATGCGTGCAAATGATAAGAGTTTCAATATCTCTATACATGAAGACTATCAAGAGGGTATGCCACAGTTGATGGTCATTCCACAAGATTTCAGCCGTGCTGTCCTGAACATAATGAACAACGCTTGCCATACGGTGCATGAGCGCGCCACAAAGGATGGAGACGGATATGTGCCGAAAGTGGATATAAAGGTGACTTACAACGATAATATACTCTCTGTTGCCATTACCGACAATGGTATGGGAATGAGTGAGGAAACGAAAAAACGACTATTTGAAAATTTCTTCACCACCAAACCTATAGGTCAAGGTACAGGGCTCGGGATGGGTATCGTACGCGATATCGTAGAGAAAGCCCATAACGGCAAACTTCTTTTTGATTCCACTGAAGGGGAAGGTACAACCTTCACGCTTGAGATTCCCGCAAAAGCGATACGATGAGATAATTGAAGATAAAACACGAAAAAATGAAAAAACTTTTCTTCTTTCTGACGTTTATATGTCTCTGTTCTTTCACAGCATCTGCACAAAACATTGATCAGATATATCAACAGGCTTTGGATGCTTATGAGAACGGACACTTTGAAGAGACAGACTCCATACTTACTCCTCATATTAACTCCATGGGTCAGAATGATCTGGTGCGCTCATACCGTCTGTTGGCTTTGAGCAGTTTCTATCAGGACCGTTTGGCGGACACGGAGATATATGCATCCCGTCTGCTTGCAGCCGACCCTTTCTATACGGCATACGATGAGACCCCACGTTTCCGCGACATTATTGAGAAATTGAAACATTCCAAGACCACGGTCAGTACCGCATCAAAGATGAAAGAGTCTATAGAAGAAGTGCCTGTGCCTGTAACACTCATCACAGAAGATATGATACGTCATTCCGGTGCAAAATGTCTGGAAGATGTATTACTGCTGTATGTGCCGGGAATAGCAAAGATAGCATCACCGGAAATGAATGTCTCAATGCGTGGCATTTATGGTCTGGCACAGGAGACGATGCTGGTGATGGTGGACGGACACCGTCTAAATTCCGTTACGACAAATGCCTCTGCTCTTGATTTCCAACACAGTCTGGATAAGATTAAACAGATTGAGGTATTGCGTGGTCCTGCTTCATCACTCTATGGCAACGTGGCATTGACAGCCGTAATAAATATCATCACGAAATCAGGTGATGACGTAAATGGCGGACAAGTGACAGCACGTGGCGGAAGTTTCAAGATGATGGGGCTTGACGCCATTTTCGGTAGAGGTAATCTGCAAACAGACCTCTTGGCTTGGGGGCATGTCTATTCTTCGCAAGGCGAGAAACGGGAACTAGCGGGAACCACACATTATATCGGAGGTTTCTGCGACAAGCCTTCTTATGAATTCGGAGGTAAGATGCGATGGGGGGATTTTCAGGTTGAAGCCATCGGTCAATACAGCAAGACGGTTCCTTATTATCCTTTCATTTGTGTCACTGATGTCTTTTCCTATGATAAATATCATGTTGAGAATGGCGAGAGACCGGGCTTTTCCCACAAGAATATAAGGTTGGATGTGGATTACAGCCATGCGTGGAACAATTTCTCTCTGTCAGTTTCGGCATTTGCCAATACCGAACATATAAATATGTATAACGTCTTAGGCGATACAGTTGATTATATGGTTGCTGCCATGCTTGGTCAGGCTTTGGGACTGAAAGAGGTAAAGACAAGGGGTGTATGGCAGACTGCTTCGTGGGACGATTACAGTTTCGGGAGCACCATTACCGGTGCGTATAACTACGAACTGCACAACGGTATGCGTGGGGCTGTGATGCTGGGTATTCAGTATGAAAACTACATCTTCTCCAATGCCGAGATTAAGATAGGTGCTGATTTCGAAAATATCAACAACTCTATGAATAATATCTTTATTGATAATCCTGAACACACACTGTCTTCATTCATGCAGTTGAAACACAATTTCTCCTCTCGGCTTATCTTCAATGGTGGTCTGCGTTTCGACCATAAGATACGTCAGAACGACCGCAGACTGAATACTTGGTCGCCACGTCTGTCGCTGATTTATCTTGCCAATGACGTGTTAAGTATTAAGGGAGGATATTCGTTTGCATTCGTTGACGCTCCGCTCTTCTTCCGTGCCTCTACGATAAGTCTTCTCAGTGGAGGTGAGAACCTTGATCCGGAGAAGATGCAATCATATCAGGTCGGTGCTATCCTCAATTGGAAGGAACTCGGTCTAAGGTATGAAGCAAATCTTTTCTATAATCGTGTGGAAGGGATGATAGGTTATAACACTTCTGCCGAGACGGTATTCTATAATGCCGGCAATATCAAGATGGGAGGTGTGGAGAATGTTGTCCAGTTCTCACGCGGAAAGACATTTGCCAACCTTAACTTTACCTACCAATATCCTTTCAAGGTGGAGGAGTTCTTATCCACCGAGCATAATATCAGTAACGTGCCGAAATTCCTTCTCAACCTTACCGCATCGCAAGGTGTATGGGAGAATGAGACTGTCGGCAGGTTCGACATTCGTGGAAACATCCATTTCCAGTCAGCAATGGAATGTTTGGAGAATGACCTCGTAAAAAAGATGCTTGAGCCGGACAAACTCTTTACCACCCACGAAGATGCTTATATGCTGTTTAATGCAGGAGCAGAATGGACTTCAACATTCGGGCTAAGTATCGGCATCGATATCAACAATATCTTTGACACCGCCTACCGCTATGGCGGGCAGTTGCGCAGTGCCTATCCTGGTCAAGGGCGCAACATGATGTGCAGCATCAGCTACAAGTTCTAATTATTGTCCTTTCAGGCAAAGACTCATATCAAAAACAGGAATGTCAACTTATGGCATTCCTGTTTTTTAATGATGATAATGTTATTTTTCGATATTTATTTTCATAAACTCCTCGGCACGCTTCAGGTCTTCAGGCGTATCGATGCCTATGGTCTCGGTGTCTGTCAAAGCCACTTTTATCCGATACCCATTCTGAAGCCAGCGCAGTTGCTCAAGTTTCTCCACCTGTTCCAATGATGACACTGGCAAGCGCGTAATTTCTGCCAGCACATTCATCCGATAGGCATACAGACCGATATGTTTATGATAATTCAGCCCCACAGCTTTGGCATTATCCATCCATTGTTCCCTGTCGCAATTACGGTTGTATGGCATAGGATTGCGAGAGAAATACATTGCAAAACCATTATTGTCGATGACCACTTTCGGTGAGTTCGGGTTGAATATCACCTGAGCATCTGTTATGGGTTTTGCCAATGTGGCAATCTGTGTCGATGCATCTTCAAAACATTCACAGAGAGACATAATCTGAGTCTTATGGATGAATGGCTCATCGCCCTGAATGTTGATGATGACTGTATCTTCTTGACTATGCTCGGGGCAGATTCCGACATCTGATGCGCCCAACACCTTTGTAGCGGCCTCAAACACACGATCCGTGCCGGAAGGGTGCGTAGGCGATGTCATGACAACCTTTCCGCCAAAAGCCTCAACGGCAGAAAATATGCGTTCATCATCCGTGGCAACGTACACCTCGTCCAGCACCGCTGATGCTTTTTCATATACATGCTGTATGACAGCCTTGTCGCCAAGTCTTACCAGCGGTTTCCCTGGGAAACGCGTAGATGCATATCGTGCCGGTATGATACCTATGAATCTTATCATAATTATTGATTTTTTATTTCGTTGTCAGCATATTCTCATCCAGAAAACGCTCTATACGCTGAAAAAGATGGTCCCGCGTCTCTTTTCCGAGAATACTATGATTCTTGTTCGTGTAGTATTGAGAGCCGAATGGATAGCCCATCATCACAAGTCGTTGCTGATATTCTGCCGTGTTCTTAAAATGCACATTGTCATCTGCTAAACCATGTACGAGAAGAAGCGTCCCCGATAGTGTACTTGTACGGTGTAACGGTCCTATGTCATAACCCTTGGAGTTCTCCTGCGGTGTGCGCATGAAACGTTCTGTATAGACGGTGTCATAGAAACGCCAATCGGTCACAGGTGCCACGGCAACACCACAACGAAAGACGTGCCTTGCATCGCTCATTGCCAACAATGTGTTGAACCCTCCGAAGCTCCAGCCCCAAATGGCTATACGGTCAGCATCCACATAACTCTGCCGTGCTAGCCAAAGGGCTGTCTCCACCTGGTCGCGCGATTCTTTCTCACCCATCTCCATGTAAGTGCATTTCTTCCATTCTTCGCCTCTTGCGCCTGTGCCACGCCCATCAACACATACTACGATATAGCCCTTCTTCGCCATTTCGCGTTCCCAATACAAGCCACCTCTAAAGCCGTTGCTCCATGAGTTCTGCACTTCCTGCGAACCGGGGCCACCATACTGATACATCAGTACCGGATATCTGCGCGTGCTGTCGAAGTCGGCAGGGCGCAACATCCATCCATCAAGCGTCACACCTTCTGTTGTCGTGAAGCGGAACAGTTCTGCCGTGCCAGTGCCGGCATATTGTCTGCATAGTGAGTCGTTTGACTCGACGACATGCAGTATTTTCCCATTTCTAGCGTTGCGCTGATATGTGATATAAGGCGTATTGATGTCAGAATATCTGTCATTAAAGGTCCTCATATCATCATCAAACACAGCGGTGTGCCATCCCTTCTCGGGCGTCAGACACGTCACTTTCCCCGTCTTGCTCACTTTGAAGATATTCTGTTCCAATGGTGATGCTTCATGTGAGGCATAATAGACGTTTCCTTTTCGGTCTGTTCCGTAATACACCGACACATCGTAATCGCCGTGAGTGAGCTGACGCAACAGTCGCCCATTCATATCATAAAGATAAAGGTGCTGATAGCCCGACCTCTCGCTCCATAGAATGAATGTCCCATCGGAATTAAATGTCAGATCGGCATATATGCTTTCTTCAAGGTAGCGCTCATTTCTCTCTTCAAGGATTTTCTTCACCGTGCCTGCCGTCACATCCACCAGATAGATGCGGAACATATTCTGATGTCTGTTGAGCGTGCATACTGCCAAGCGGTGTGCTTCATGTGTGAAAAAGATGCGTGGTATGTAGCCGTCTTCATCGAGTGGAATCGGAAGTGTGCGCGTCAGTCCGTCGTGGATGTCGTATGTCATAACCCTGACTTTGGAATTTTCCTCGCCGGCTTTTGGATATTTATATGTGTATATACTATCGGGATAGACAGGAAAAGAATAGGTAGGAACTGCTGACTCATCAAATCTTATCCACGCTACGTAACGTGAATCGGCACTAATGTCAAAGGCGCGACTGAATGAAAATTCCTCTTCATACACCCA
Source organism: Candidatus Equicola faecalis (assembly GCA_018065185.1). Classification (GTDB taxonomy): domain Bacteria; phylum Bacteroidota; class Bacteroidia; order Bacteroidales; family Bacteroidaceae; genus Prevotella; species Prevotella faecalis. Next base: position 11,716 of record JAGHTU010000031.1, read on the forward strand.
GTCCGGCTTACCATTGATGATAATGTTCCGCTTACCATCTGTGGTGATTTGCAGTTCTGCTCCGCTTGTGGTGTTACGCACAAAGAGATTATTGTCCTTTACATACACCAGTTGTACGGAGTCGGCATCCCATTTCGGGCATTCTGCCTGCATCACCGAATCCACCTTCATGCCATTACGATAGACGTAAAAATCGGACACAGCTGAACGGCGGTAGATAGGTCTGCGATTCTTTTCCACCAGTTCCACCGTTGCTGCCTGACATACCGCTAGAGCTGCGAAGCATATCGCAAGCACCAGCCCCAACCGTCTTATTATGCCTGTCTTTTTATATCTCTTCATCGTAACTCTGTGCACCGTCCTCATCACCATTCAAGTCGGTCGGGATGTCCATGAGAGTGCCATAATTGTCTTCTGTCATCTCCTCTTCCTCCTCAGCGTTGGATGTATAGTTTTCGTTATCGTTTTCGTTGGTTTCTGATGTGTCATCCGTAATATCGTTGATGTTCATCTTCGGCACTTCCACCAATGGCTTCTGTTTGGCAAAGATAGCCTCCACCCATGTGCCGCGCGGTATCTCTAACACATCGAAGCCGTCTTTCTTCTTCTTTTCATACATACCACCCTTCTTCTTCAGGCGTTCTTTTGGCAGGGTGGTCGTGCTTATGTCGAAGCCCTGTTCGATGATATCCTTCACGCTTTGTGGGATGCTTTCCCAACCGCTGTCAAAATTGTTTGAGAGCACGTTCAGCATCTGTGCCGTAGTCACATGATGGATATTTTCGTATGTAAAATCTGTGATTTTTCTTATCACTTTCTTCTTTATTGCTACCCCGATGGTCTTGTCGCCTGATTTCACGTCGAGGAGTTTATATCCTTGTTTCTCTAGGCTCATCTGCGTGCGTTTGTCATCACCCTTATAGGTCTCTACTGAAAATGCACTTTTTATCACAGAAAGATAATGCTCCCAAGATTCTTCGAAGTCAATATCTCTCTGTGCAGTCTGAATCATCGCCTGAATGTCGTTTTCCTGCACGTCCCATGCCGAGCCTTTTGTGAGTTCGCTCAGTTCCATACGTTTGTTTTCCTTTTTCATTTTATACGTTATGAGTTATGTGTTATCAATTTATAAAGTGTTTGTCTTTTATCTCATCTGGCAGGTACTGCTGTTCCACGTAATGCCCGGGGTAGTCATGGGGATATTTATATCCGTCAGCATATCCGAGGTCTGCCATCAGTTTCGTCGGTGCGTTGCGCAGATGTAGTGGCACAGGCAGATTGCCACTCTCCCGAACCTCGGCAAGAGCCTTGCCGATGCCAAGATATGCCGAGTTGTCCTTTTTCGAGCGTGCAAGATACACGGCACATTCCGCCAGTGGTATGCGCGCTTCAGGCCATCCTATCTTCATCACGGCATCGTAGGCAGCATTTGCCAGAAGCAGAGCATTTGGGTTTGCCAGTCCTATATCTTCACTTGCGCTGATAATCATTCGGCGTGCGATAAATTCCGGCTGTTCGCCTCCCTCTATCATCCGTGCCATCCAGTACAGAGCAGCATCAGGGTCGCTCCCTCGCAGACTCTTGATGAATGCCGAGATAATGTCGTAATGCATCTCGCCGTCCTTATCGTATGCCAACGGATTGCTCTGGAGCACCTGACGCACAGCCTCATCGGTGATGATGTCGGTGGTGTCGGTCACGAGTTCCAGCAGGTTCAGCAGTTTCCGTGCATCGCCACCACTATAGCGCAACAAAGCCCCCGATTCTCGGAGTTCTATCTTACGTTCTGACAGGATGATGTCTTTTTCCAGTGCGCGTCTTACGAGTTCCAACAAGTCATCTTTCGTCAGTTCTTTCAGCACATATAACTGACAGCGCGACAACAGTGGTCTTATCACCTCAAAAGATGGATTTTCCGTCGTGGCACCTATGAGCGTCACCGTTCCTTTCTCAACGGCTCCCAACAGCGAGTCCTGTTGCGACTTACTGAAACGGTGTATTTCATCAATAAAGAGTATCGGCGAGGATGAGTTGAAAAATCTGTTCTGCTCGGCTTTTGTGATGATTTCGCGCACGTCTTTCACTCCGCTCGATACGGCACTCAGCGTATAGAAAGGCACTTTCAACGTGCTTGACACTATCTGTGCCAACGTGGTCTTCCCCACCCCCGGCGGTCCCCAAAGGATGAACGACGATATGCGTCCTTGCTCAATCATCCGTCTAAGAATAGCTCCCTCACCCACAAGATGCTTCTGGCCGATATACTCGTCCAGCGTGTATGGTCTCATTCTTTCAGCCAACGGTTTGCTCATGCCGATAGTTTTATCTTCTTTATTGCAATAGTAAGTCTTTGACTTATTATTAAGTGCAAAAGTAATTATTACTTTTAAAAATTGCGTAAAGTGAGTGAAAAAAGAATTCACGACTCACAATTAAGACTCCGGTCATCCCCGGAGTCTTAATAGCTTATACCTCATATATTATCCCTTCCATCACATTCTTTCTTTTACCGACTGTCCGGCACCTGTTCCTTTATACTTGCTCTTCGCACTATTGAACCGATAGGAGGCTCTTAGCACGATTCCCGGACTTCTTCTGTCCATATTCTGGCGAATTTGATAGCTGCCAAAGTCTGTTGCAACGTGATAGTATGAGTTGAGAATGTCTGTATATGAAAGTTTGAAAGTGAGTGCATCATCTTTTAAGAACGATTTTTGTACTGATACTTCTAGGTCGTTTCTCGGTTTTGTGATGTTGGCAATGCCTTGGCTGCATGTACTCATATATTGATAGTTTACTTCTACTTGCCAATTGTGTTTGAAGCGAAAAGCATTATTGGCTTGCAGCAAATACATTGGCTCGTCTCGTGTCACAATTCTCTCTCCTGTTGCCTCGCGAGGGTCGAGAACGGTCATGTGAAGATGGGGTTTTTGAAACCCGATTGTGTAGCGTGGATACCAGATGCCGAATGATGGCGAAGCATTCAAGTGCATGCTTAAGTTGCTGTATGTAGCATCAAGGTTGCTATATTTTATCAATACTATTCCATCGTCGTAATCGTATGGTAATGCCCATTGCTCAATTGCATTGTCAACCGTTTCAAAGGTAGAACTGAACGTGAGCCATTTCCATGATGCCTGCAAAGAAGCTGTGTGTCTTTTCTCACTCAAGAGTTTCGGGTCGCCACATTGGTAGGTATAGCGATTGTCGTAACTTACCTCACTTGACAGATTATGTAATTGAGGCCGACGTGTTTTCCCTGTGTAGCTTGCAAGGAGATTTACTTTGCCTATTTTTGTTGCAAAACTTATAGATGGGAACCAGTCATCTTGCTTGCGGTTTAAGTTGTTCTTTGGATTGATGTAGTCTCTAAAACTGAAATCTACATGTTCGTAACGTATTCCTGCTGTTAATTGTCCGAATGGTAGATTCGTGGCATATTGTGCGAAGCCTGCGATGGTATTTTCTTCATCTTTTCCGTCTGACGCAGGAATGCCCTCGAAGTTTATTGAATAGGTTTCCTTTCCTATAAAATATGTCTCTTCCGAGCCGAATTGCAACGTGCCTTTCCAGATGGGATAGGATAGAATGAGCTTTGCCGCATACATATCGCCTCTTGCCTTCGAATTTGATACAAGTTGTCTTGGCTCTGTCCAACTTTCCTCTTTGATGTTGTTTTCACTTTTTGTATTACCTATGAGGAAGTCGGCATTAAAGTTTACGTTAAGTTTGTTAAAGTTTCCATCGTAGTAGATGTTTCCCATTGTTTGATTGCTGACTGGAGATTTTGCTCTGTTGACTGAATAAAGATGGTCTTCTTGCACTCCATCTACGATATAATCTGTTGTCATCGTCAGGTCGTTGTCTGTAAAAAGGTTGTTACCTTGTTCAACCTTAAAGCCCAATGAATGGTTTTCATTTATTTGCCAGTTTGCTCCGATGACTTCTTGAAGTCCCCCCATATAAGCCTGTGCGTAGAGGTCGCCTGCTTGTATCTTTTCAGTCAATCTTCCATTTTGCTTTAGGTGCATCTCGCCATACATGTCGCTAATTTGAAAACTGTGTTGTGCCCAATATACAAATTTGCCGAAGAAGTCCCAACCCTTTATGCGATAGTTTACGTCAAGCACACTCCACGATGGGTCCATATATCTACAAGTGGTATATTTCTTTGCCTGACTTGTAAGGGCAAAACTCAGTCCTTCGCCTTGGCGTTTTATAGTTTTTATGCGGACAACGCAACGCACGTCTCCGCCATAGATGGCTCCAGGGTTGCTCACGACGTCAATAGACTTTATTTCTTCCGACATGAGGTTGCGGAGTTCGGAGTCGTCAGTTATTTTTCTTCCATTTATATAATAAATAGGTGTACCCCTTCCCAACACCTCCAACGCACCATTGATGCTTATCATTCCCGGCACTTTCGAGAGCACATCATTTGCGTTTCCAGCATGTTCAAGCACCGAGCCGACTATATTCGTCACTATAGCATCTCCTTTGAGTTGTGTTTTTGGAAGTTGTGACTTTACTACGACTTCTTGCAATTCATTTACACTTTCTTCAATGTAAAAAATTCCTGCATCAATCTCTTTGCCTGTAAACTGCAATTCTTTATTAATATCTTTATAGCCTATGAACGATATTTTAAGTTTATAAATGCCGGGAGCAGCTGAGAGTGCGAACAATCCGTCTGCATCGGCCATTGCGCTTGAAACTAATATACTGTCATTTTTCATTAATGCCACCGAAGCAAAAGCCAGTGGTTCATTCCTTGTTTTGTCTATTACCTTTCCTTTTAGTGCTGTGCTTTGTGCCGAGCATGTTGTTATACCCGCGAAGAGCATCAGCATAAATAAACGTAGTACCTTTTTCATAATTGATAATTTTCTTTCCTTTTTTATTCTATCTGTTAGACGCAATTTTGTATCATTTAGTTGCAGTTATTTTAGATTTAACTTCGACCCATCAACCTGAGTGAATCGACCCAACGCGTGAGGCAAATTGAGTTGTCTCGTCTCTCATCGTTATGGTTAGACCCTTTCCACGAGATAGGAAGACGCTCTCCACCGATAGGGATAGAGGCTCCCTAAATCCACAACAAAAGAGGGTTTGTAATTGTCGGTAAGTCGCTATTTTTCCATCTTTGCCTCGTCGTCTTCCGCTCGTTGCCTACAAATCGTCGTGACAAATTTACAAAATCGTCGTGACAATTTAAGTAAATCGTCGTGACAAATTGAGTAAATCGTCGTGACAAGTTGGAGGCTCCGTTGGTTTAACGTCGAGGCATCGCGTGTTCAACCTCGAGGCGTAGTATGGCCAGAGGCGACTTTTATATGGTTGCAAAGTGCCTCATCTTTGGCTTGGTTGATTGTATCACACAATTCAAACTTTTCAAAGTTGTTTTTTACGGCACGAAACTTAGTGTGCTCTTGAAGAAAGAAATAAGCAAATAAAAAATAAAAACAAGAAATTTTGCAACTATCTAATAAAAACTTATTTTTGTTGACACGAAAGAAAAGTATAGCAATAAGAGAAGACTCTTGCAATTTAGCAGATTGATTTTATTATATGTAAAGCAAAAACAGATGATAGCTATAAAAAAATTGTTATTGGTTATTGTTGCGTTGTTTAGCATATTAAGTATGCAAGCACAGACCATTGATGAGCTCAAAGCAAAAGCAGAGCAAGGTTTGGCAGAGGCTCAAAATAAATTAGGTGATTGCTATAGATTGGGCGATGGTGTGACAAAAGATTATATAGAATGTGCTGCCATAGCAATAGGTTTTGATATTGCTGGATTTGGATTCACATCGGCATGCAAGACTTGGAGTAAAGTCGCTATTAAAAGAGCTTTTATAGCGATTGCTGCAAAAGCAATAGGTCCAGTTGGTGCAGTCTTGACCGTTGGGTCTTTTGTTGGGTGTTTGTATGGTCGTGGTAAATAAAAAAAATTATGAATACAGAATTAGGTTATGTTTTAATTTTCTTGTTGCACCTTTTTCTTTTTGCATTTATTGTGTATAGTTCATATAAAGCTATCAAAAATATTATATATTATGTGCAACATAGGGAATGGATATTACTGATAATAACTATCTTGCTATATGCTGGATTTATCATTTTGATTACTTATTCTCTTGGTTTGTTCAATTATAATATGTGGCTTGATGAATTTAATCATGTAAAAATATTTTTTGGTTGTCAAAATTAAATGATGCGCGTCAATAGCATAATTAGCACAAGAAACCCTGTATGGCGTAAATGTGAAAATGGCAGCTTTAGGCTGCCATTTTCTGTGTTTATTGCGTTTCTTGATTTGGTGCTCCAAAGAATAGGCTTCGGCTCAACAATAAAAATAAAAAAAATACTTTTTTATTTTGTATTGTGTTCGGCTCGTTCTAATTTTGCAACATGCACATTGCGATAGCAGGGAACATAGGTAGTGGAAAGACTACACTCACAAAGATGCTGGCACAGCACTACGGGTGGCAGCCGAAGTTTGAAAGCGTCATTCATAATCCCTACCTTGAAGACTATTATAAGGACATCCACCGTTGGAGTTTTCCTCTAGAGGTGTATTTCCTGAAAGAAAGATTTCGCGATGTGCTGGACATAGAAAAGACAGATGAGGTGGTGATACAAGATCGCAGCATCTTTGAAGGTGTATATGTGTTTGCTGCCAACAATATGGCACAGGGCAACCTCAGCGAGCGCGACTTTGAGACGTATATGAATCTGTTTGAACTGATGACGATGGTGACCAAGACACCCGACTTGATGATATACCTACGCTCATCTCTGCAACGGCTGATAGACAACATCGCTAAACGAGGACGCGATTACGAACAGTCAATACCGATTGAATACCTGCGCGGACTGAACGACCGCTACGAGGACTTCATATACAACAAATATAAAGGCAGAGTGCTGGTGATAGAGACCGACGGGATGGACTTCCGCGACAACAAAAAAGACTTTGCATTCATCTGCGACAAGATAGACGCCCTGTTCTATGGGCTCTTCCCCGAAAGAATGGAATTTAATGATAATTGAGACTCATAACTCAAACACACATAACAAAAAACTTATATGCATATAGCAATAGCCGGAAATATAGGTAGTGGCAAGACCACCCTTACGAGAATGTTAGCAAAACGGTACGGTTGGGAGCCACGTTTTGAATCGGTGGATTTCAATCCGTATCTGCAGGATTTCTATGGCGACATGAAACGCTGGAGTTTCAATCTGCAGATTTACTTCCTCAACACACGTTTCAAGGATGTGGTGGAACTGTCGCAAACAAAAAAAGTCATCATTCAGGACCGCACCATATACGAAGACGCAAAGATTTTCGCACCAAACATACACGCTATGGGTAACATGAGCGACAGAGACTTCCAGACCTATTCCGACCTGTTCGACCTGATGATGTCACTTGTCAAAAAGCCTGACCTCATGATATATCTGCGCTCATCAATACCAAACCTCGTGGCACAGATACAGAAGCGCGGAAGAGAGTACGAGCAGTCTATGCAACTGGACTATCTCAAGGGACTGAACGACCGTTATGAGGAGTGGATTGCCTCATACGATGGGCGGTTGCTGACTCTTGATGTTGACCGTCTGAAATTTGAAGAAAACCCAAGCGACTTTGAGGAAATCACCAACAAGATAGATGCTCTGCTCTATGGATTCTTCCCACTCGAAAACTGAAGAAAGCGTATAAGTGTGTTCTATAAATTCTAAAACAATTACATATATCCTAAATTATTAACCTAAAAAACAAAAAACTATGAAAGATTTACAGATGTACATCAACGGCAAGTTCGTTGCAAGTAGTTCAGGGAAATGGATTGATGTTCTCAATCCTTCAACAGAAGAAGTGATTTCACGCCAGCCGGAAGGCACTATTGAAGACGTGAACAAGGCTCTCGATGCTGCACGCGCAGCACAAAAGGAATGGGGACGTACACCAGCCATTGAGCGTGCTGCTTATCTGAAGAAGATGGCAGACGGAATACGTAAACGTCAGGATGAGTTTATTGATATCATCATGCGTGAACAGGGTAAGACTAAGAGTTGGGCAACTACAGAGGTAGTGGTGACAGCAGAATATTTTGACTATATGGCAAGCTTCGCACGCCACATCGAAGGTGAAATCATCCAAAGCGACAACCGTGGCGAGACGATGTTCCTTGCAAAACAGCCTATAGGAGTCGTTGCAGGCATCTTGCCATGGAACTTCCCATTCTTCCTGATTGCACGTAAAGCCGGTGCTGCGCTGATAGCAGGCTGTACAATCGTTATCAAGCCTTCACAGCTCACGCCTGAGAACTGTACAGAGTTCGCAAAGGTGGTGGATGAAGTCGGTCTGCCTGCCGGTGTCATCAATATCGTAACAGGTAAGGGCTCCGTCATCGGTAACGAGATGGCTGGCTCGCCGAAGATTGACATCGTCAGCGTGACAGGTTCCGTAAGTGCCGGTGAAAGCATTATGGCAGCCGCATCAAAGAACATCACGAAAGTGAGTCTCGAATTAGGCGGAAAAGCTCCTGCTATCGTCATGCCGGATGCAGACCTCGAACTGGCAGCACAGGCTATCCTCGACTCACGCATCGGAAACAATGGTCAAATCTGTAATAACGCTGAGCGTTGCTACGTACACAAAGACATAAAGAAAGAATTTACGGAAATCCTGCTCAAGAAGTTCCAAGCTGTAAAGGTGGGCGACCCTTGTAAGGATGAGACCGTGGATATGGGACCGCTGGTAGAGAAACGCGCTTTGGAGAGCGTGACGGCAAAGGTAGAGAACGCTATCAAGCAAGGTGCAAAAGTGCTCTGTGGTGGCAAGCCTGTAGGCGGCAAAGGATATTTCTACCCTGCAACAATCCTTGATGATGTCAAGCAGGACTTCGACATCGTACACGAAGAGACATTCGGCCCTGTTCTTCCATTGATAGAATTTGAAGACCTTGACCAAGTTATCGCATGGGCAAATGACTGTGAATATGGTCTGGCTTCATCAGTATTTACAAACGACATCAACACCGCAACGAAGGTGTGCCGCGAACTCGAATTCGGTGAGACTTACATCAACCGTTTCCACTTCGAGGGTATGCAGGGCTTCCATGCCGGCATGAAGAAGAGCGGAATCGGCGGTGCTGACGGAAAACATGGTATTGAGGAGTACCTTATTACACATGTCACTTATCTGCAGACCAAATAAATGAAAGTTGGTTTATTTATTCCTTGTTATGTGGATGCTCTCTACCCTGAGGTGGGAGTATCCACTTACAAGCTTTTAAGAAGCCTTGGAGTCGAGGTGTTCTATCCTGAACGCCAAACATGCTGTGGGCAACCGATGGGGAATGCGGGTTTCCAAAAAAAAGCCCACTCACTCGTTGAGACCTTCGACGAACTGTTCTCGGGCTACGACTATGTGGTGGCACCATCGGCAAGTTGTGCAGCTTATGTGCGTTTCTTTCACCCAGAGATAATGCCAGAAAAGGAATGCCGTGCGGCAACAAAGACAATGGACATCGTGGAGTTCCTGCACGACGTACTGAAAGTACAGTCGCTCCCGACACGTTTCCCCCACAAAGTGAGTGTGCACAACTCCTGCCACGGAGTGAGAGAACTCGGGCTGTCATCACCATCGGAGAGAAACGTACCGCAGTTCAACAAGATTATCGACCTGCTGAGACTGGTGGATGGGATTGAAGTAGTCGAACCTGAGCGCAAAGATGAGTGTTGCGGTTTCGGAGGCATGTTCTCAATAGAAGAGACGGCTGTATCTGCCCGCATGGGGCAAGACAAGGTGCGCCGTCATATTGCGACAGGTGCAGAATATGTGACGGGACCTGACTCCTCATGTCTCATGCACATGCAGGGCGTGGCACAGAAAAACCATCTTGACATAAAGTTTATTCACGTGGTAGAGATTTTAGCAGCAGGATTATGAGTACATTACATTCAAAGCGTGCGGCTGAATATCAGAAAAATCCTGACACCGTGACGCATCACGACCAGACCTTTTATAACGTCCGCGCAAAGCGCGACCGTATGGCACAAGCACTACCCGAATGGGAGGAACTGCGCGATATGGCAGACAGGATAAAAAGACATACCATCTCACACCTCGACACTTATCTTGAGAAATTTGAAGCAGCAGCCACAACCAATGGCGTACATGTGCATTGGGCAGAAGATGCCGACGAGTATAATGACATCGTCTATTCCATACTGCAGCAGCATGGAGTGAAAAAGGTGGTGAAGAGCAAGTCAATGCTCACTGAAGAATGTCACCTCAACAGGTCGCTGGAAGAAAAAGGCATCGAAGTCATTGAGACAGACCTCGGAGAGCGTATCCTTCAAATGATGAAACTGGCACCGAGCCACATCGTCATGCCTGCCTTGCACGTACATAAAGAAGATATAAGAGATTGTTTCAAGGCACAGATAGCAGAATACGACGAGTTCCGCCGTTGCTTCTATGAAACGCAGAACAAGCCTATTCCTGAAGATGAGAACGATGCCGACCCTACGATGCTCACATTCGTAGCACGTCTGCATCTTCGCAACCAGTTTATGACGGCAGATGCCGGTATGACGGGCTGCAACTTCGGTATCGCTGAAACGGGCGATGTGGTAGTATGCACCAACGAAGGCAATGCCGACATGAGTACGTCCATACCGAAACTGCACATCGTCAGCATGGGCATCGAAAAACTCATACCTGACTATAAAGCGATGGGAGTCTTCCAGCGTCTTCTGGCACGTTGCGGTACAGGGCAGGAAACAACCGTCTATACCTCGCATTTCCGCGGTCCGAAACCAGGCGGAGAGATGCATATCGTATTAGTGGACAACTGGCGTAGCCGTAACATCGGTAATAGGGAACATTGGCAGACTCTAAAATGTATGCGGTGCGGAGCATGTATGAACACCTGCCCTGTCTATCGCCGTTCAGCAGGCTATTCCTACTCTTATTTCATCCCTGGTCCGATTGGAATCAACCTCGGTATGCTAAATGACAGACTGGCGCACAGTGGTAATGTGTCAGCATGCTCACTATGTATGAGTTGCGACAACGTATGTCCGGTAAAGGTGGATCTCAGTCATCAGATTTATCTGTGGAGACAACAGCTTGACGACTTCAACTGCGCAAATCCGATGAAGAAAGCCATGTCAAATGGAATGGCAACACTTTTCAACCATCCGCAACTGTATGTCAATACCTTGCGTCTGGCACCACTTGCAAACCACGTTCCACACTCTCTGATGCACAACTGTCTTAACCCGTGGGCAAACGGACATGAGATGATGAAATTCCCGAAAAAGTCATTCCATACACTATGGAAAACTATTAAAGAAGAAAAATAATATGGCTGCAAAAGAAAATATACTTGAAAGACTTCGTGCCAATATCGGTGAAAGATTCGAAATGCCCAACATTGCCATCAATGCCATACATTATGATAATGTCGTAGAGAAATTTGCTGAGACCTGTCGCACCGTATCCGGTGCAGATGTAGTGATGGGGACACCAGCAGAAGAGGATGAGCGCGGGGAAACTTCCACCGTGCATGGCGATATCGGCGTTGCCGAGAATGGGTGTATCTGGATTCCTCAACGCGAGGCAGACCGCTCATTCCTGTTCCGTTCTGAACACCTGAACATCATAGTCAAGGCATCAGACATCGTGTCAAACATGCACGAAGCCTATGCACGCATCAGCGAATCAGAAGAATATTTCAAAGACTATAAATACGGCACATTCATCTCCGGTCCGAGCAAGACGGCGGACATTGAAGGAGCATTGGTCTATGGTGCACAGGCAGCACGGAGTGTTACTGTTTTCATAGAATAAGCAAAAAGCCGCTGATATCACATCAGCGGCTTTTCTAAATAACCTAAAACTAAAACTTATACTATGAAAACAATCTATTTACTTTACAAAATTTGTCTTTCACTATCAAGAGAGACTTTACTTGATTATCTCTCTGTTGACGAGCGTCGCATTCAGCACACGTAAGTACTTCTTATATTGTTCCTTCTTCAGGAACATGTTCATGAACTTCAGGTTGCGACGGACAGCAATATCAATCTTTTCCTGTCGTTGCTCTTCATCAGCCTTTCCGGCAAGCTCCATCTGCATACAAAAGATATCATGTACATCTTTCAAATCTTCTGCTTGTGCAGGTGTCAATTTCAAATACTTGCTCAGACTGTTTAGATTTGTCGTCATGTCAAACTTATCGACATTCTCTTTCGCGTTACTATAACTCATACTGAGCAGAGCTACAGTCATCAATACAATCTTTTTCATAACTAATACCTAATTAAATTTTACTTTTTTCTGTGGCTGGCTCTCTTGCCTCGCCATCTTTTGTTTACAGTTATCCTGAAAATCTTAATACCTTTCGTCTTTCGACAGTGCAAATGTAAGTAGCAAAAATCTTACTTACCAAACTTTTTTGCAATTGTTTGCGTACACAGTGGCATTTTATTGACATATGTCAACAAACCCAACGTTTCAAGACCTCAAAAAAGATTACATAATCTCACGCAGGGGAATCATCACGAAATCTCTTTCTTTCATCAAAGGATGTGGAATCATGAGTTCTTTGGTATTTATCTCCTCATCGCCATAAATTAGGATATCAATATCAATCGTACGGTCGTAATGTATTCCATCATGGCTTTTCTGCGTGCGACCGAGTTCGCGCTCAATCTCCTGAGTCAGCCATAACACTTCATAAGGAGAAAGAGACGTGCTGCAACGGACTACAAGATTCACAAAATCATTTTCCGAAACAAATCCCTGCGGTTTGGAATAATAAAAAGATGAACGGACGAGAACCTTCCCTACCCGTTCATCTATTCTTTTAACAGCTTCTAACAGAACAGCCTCCCTGTCTCCAAGGTTTGAACCAAGACTAAGATACAGCCTGTCAGTCATTGAGTATCAGCATTGCATCACCATAACAGCCAAACTTATATCCGTTGGCAAGTGCAAGTTCATAGGCTTTCTTTATCAGGTCATATCCCACGAAAGCACTCTCCACCATAAGCAATGTAGAGAGAGGATGGTAGAAATTACCGACCATACAATCTGCCACCTGACACATATAAGGCGGATAGATAAATTTATTAGTCCATCCCTCATATTCCTTCACGTCTCCGTCAGTGCCGACAGCCGTCTCCAAAGCACGTATGACACTCGTGCCAACAGCCACGACATGATGTCCGTCGTGTCTAGAATTGTTCACCAACGCACAGGCTTTATCATCAATAAACATCTGTTCGCTGTCCATCTTATGCTTTGAGAGGTCTTCAACATCAATTTCATTGAAGTTTGCCAATGAAGTATGCAAGGTTACAAATGCCAGATTTATATCCTTTATCTCCATACGTTTAAGCAGTTCACGAGAGAAATGCAATCCGGATGCCGGAGCAGTCACTGCACCTTCGTTCTTAGCGAAAAGGCACTGGAAATTCTCTATATCTTCTGCCTCAGCCTTACGTCTATTAATGATATATGGTGGCAATGGAGCTTCACCAAGGGCAAAGAGTTGACGACGGAATTCGTCATAGTCGCAATCATGCAGAAAACGTAATGTCCTGCCACGTGACGTGGTGTTATCAATCACCTCTGCCACCATGCTACCACTCTCATCAAAGAAAAGTTTATTGCCTATACGTATCTTTCGTGCCGGCTCCACCAATACATCCCAGAAACGCAGTTCGCGATTCAGCTCACGCAGTAAGAGCACCTCGATCTGCGCATCCGTCTTCTCTTTCATGCCGAACATACGTGCAGGAATCACCTTTGTGTCGTTCACCACAAACGTATCTCCTTCCTGAAAATAATTTATAATATCGCGGAATTCGATAAATGATTTCTTCTTTCCGCGACCATCCAGTGGGCGTCCCTTTTCGTCCTTATGGAACATCTCAATCTCTTGTGAGCGTTTGTGTATCACCATCATACGGCATTCATCACGATGTCTTGGTGGAAACAAGGCAATATCCTTATCTGTAAGTGAGAAAAATCTAAAATCGGATAGTTTCATATCTTATGTTTTTTATAAATAATCAATAGTCAATGGTTACTTTATCAAGCCACTGGGGGAACTCATCAAGAGTTAGACAATCCTCCAACCTAACATCACCTATGCGCGTACGACATAGGGAAATAAGGTATGCTCCGGAAGAAAGTGCCTCACCGATGTCGCGCGCCAAAGCGCGGATATACGTTCCCTTGCTACACACCACACGTATGGACAACTGCATCTTTTCGGCATCAAAATCAATGACTTCCAGTTCGTCAATGACCAGCGTTTTCGGTTTCAGTTCCACCTCACGCCCCTTGCGTGCCAACTTATATGCAGGCTTTCCATCTATCTTACATGCCGAGAACTCCGGCGGAGTCTGCTGTATCGTCCCCACAAAATGCTTCAGCGTCTCATCAATGAGTTGGCGCGTTATGTGAGAGGTCGGGAACGTGCGTTCTACGGGATGCTCCATGTCGTGGCTCAACGTCGTAGCCCCCAACTGCAACGTGGCGGTATATTCCTTCGTACCGCGCTGAAACTCCTCGATGCGCTTTGTAGCCTTGCCCGTACACAAGATAAGCACACCGGTAGCAAGAGGGTCAAGCGTTCCGGCATGACCTGTCTTTATACGTTTTACCCCAAGCCTCCGTGAGATGCGCGTACGGACAAAAGCCAACGCCCCAAAACTGCTCAACTTGTAAGGTTTGTTTATATAGATAACCTCACCTTCGATGAAGTTCACCATATCATATTTACATTAAATGCAGAGCCCCAGCAGGAGCGTCGCTCCCACTATGGCACAATATATTGCAAAATATATCAGTTTGCCTTTTCTGACTATATTTATCATCCATTTGCACGCCAAACAACCTGAAATAAAAGCCGCAACAAAGCCTACCACCAATGCCGAGACTGAGATTGAGCCGAAAACAGAATCAATACCACCCTTTGTCATCTTTACTATGTCCAGCAATGCTTCGCCAAGAATCGGAGGAATCACCATTAGGAATGAAAACTGTGCCAATTTCGCCTTATCGTTGCCCAGTATCAGACCTGTTGCTATCGTACTACCTGACCGGCTTAGACCCGGCATCACAGCCAAAGCCTGTGCAAGACCGATTACCAGCGCATCTTTCATTGATATATCTTTTTTCTGACGTGGGCGCAAATAATATGATAAGGTAAGCAACAGAGCCGTACACAGCAGCATGGCCCCCACTATTGCCAATCCGCTACCGAATATCTCCTCCACATAATCCTTAAAGAATACGCCTACGATGCCCACAGGAATCATTGATATGATGATGTTCAGCACATACCGTTGCTCATCATTCATCATTCCCTCACTAGACTTATGGAAAAGTCCTTTGAATATCCATCGAACTTCTTTCCAAAGAATCACCAGCGTGCTCAACACCGTAGCCACATGCACAGCTACGGTAAAAGCCAGATTTGATTCTCCGTCTTCAAGTCCGAGAAAATGTGATGCAATCGCAAGATGACCGCTACTGCTCACCGGCAGATACTCCGTCAGCCCTTGAATGACACCTAATATAAATGCACTTATCTCATTCATTTTTTGCGTGGCTTATACATGATAGCAACAATAATGGACACAAACCCAAAGAATGTTATTACAGGTGCTACACGTATCCTCATCGCCGAGAATATCTCAGGGTCATAGGCTTCATCCGTAGAGCCACCGCCAGCCATAAGCACAAGCCCGATGATAGCAATCACGACTCCGATTGCCATAAGGATGAAATTAATTTTGTCAAAAGCAAAATTTCTCTTTTCCATAACTTTGTATTTTTCTGTTCTAAATTTTGCGTTATCTCACAACTTAATACCTGTACAGGTCGCGTGCTTTCATCCTAAGGAATCTGTTGATTGAGATAAAGCCGCACGTGGTAGTGATGATAAGCCCACAAACGACTACCACCAGGGCTGTTATTGCCAGCACCTGTGGAGTAACGATAGTCATCGCTTCCGGCTCAAAGTCAAACAACAGCCATACGCCTATACCGAGCACGACACATGCTGCTACCGAAGAGATAACACCCACAAGCAACATACGCAACATATACGGGCGACGGATAAAGCCGTATGTAGCTCCAACAAGCTTCATCGTGTGCATCTTAAACCTCTGAGAATATACCCCTAACCGTATAGTACTGTTAATCAGTGAAAATATCACTATCAGCAATATCACAGCTATGATGATAAGCACCAGACTTATCCGCTTTATATTATCGTTCACCATATTCAGCATTTCCTGCTGATAAATAATATCTGTCACACCACCAGAGGCTTTCCATTCCTTTTCTATCCATTTCAGCGAGTCAGCATTTGCATAATCAGCCTTCAATGTCAACTCTATTGATGAAGTGAATGGATTCTCGTCAAGAAATTCCGTCGGATCCACACCAATCGTCTTGATATGCTCTTTCAGCACCTCGTCCTTACCGATATAATCAATCCCGTTAGTATATGGGCGATGATAAAGCGTCTTTGTGAAAAGATGCCCCTGATTGACCGTCATTGAGTCTTCCAGCAATAGGCTTACCGTCATATTTTCCTTAACGGAATTTGATATATTGCGGGCAGAAAGCATAGACAGGGCTATCAGTCCGAGGACAACCAGCACCATAGACGTACTCAAACAGAGGGTAGCAATTCTTATACCACCCCGTCTTCCTTTTTTACTTTTTTTATTCATCAATATAAAAGTATTTCGCCAGCAGGCACAAAAATAATTTATGCAAAATTAGTGCAAGGCGAGTGAAAAGCCAAATTTTCGGAGAAAAAGAGGATAAATATTTAAGAAAATCCAAGCTTGCTTGAGGTTTTGGTAAATATTTAGACTCGTTAAAGACATCAGTCTTTTGGCTTTGCCGAGCCGAAGCCTAATTTGCG
>JAGHTU010000005.1 GCA_018065185.1 Candidatus Equicola faecalis
CGGTTGAATAATAAGAATTTTTTCTTTTTACTGACATAATTACACTATTTTTAGATTTTAAAAAATTTTTAAATAGTGTCTACCTATATCAGGATAAGACATTGTCTATTCCGACCCGTCAATTTTGACCACGAAACATCAAACAATCTCAAGGAAATGTGAGTTGTTGATGGAGTAGGGGAGTCGTTAGAAAAAAACTACCGTACCGATGATGTGATGAAACTCCGAGTGTAAAAGATTTGAGTACGCTGCTACCTTTGTAATCCACCGACATACTATGCTGTCTCAAAGAGACTGTGGCCCGCCATCAGCAACAGGCGTTTACTCGGTTCCATGAATTATTTGATGAGTATCCCGATCGAACCGGTACGGTAATGCAAAAGTAATGCAATACAGAATAACTGCAAAGTTTTTACCTTTATTTTTTTAGCGGTTAGGATTTGCTTGACAGGAGATCCTCCCATTAAAGTCAAAACGGAAAGACAACAAAGGCAGCGGTGTCCCAGAGAGCGTGCGAGATGATGAGCGCAGGAAGCAGACGGCGATCAATGCGATAAAGCAATCCCCAGCATACACCACACACCAAGGCAGCCATAATAAGCATGAAATTAAACGACCAAATGTGTATAAGCGTATATACGAGCGTTGCAACGACAAACCCAAGATTCTTGCCAAGGCGTTGCTGCATAAACTCCTGTATGTAACCACGCCAAAACAGTTCCTCTGCCGGTCCGATGATGAATAGCAATGCTAATGCTATGTATATCTTACTTGTGGAGCCTTTTATGGAATAGATTAGGTCCACCTGCGGGCGAGCAAAATCAAACATCAACTGCGATAGTTTATCGCCAATCCAGAAAGCCATCCACAGGGCTACGGCTATCGCTACAGCACAAAACAGCGTAAAAGGCAGGGAAAAGCGTTTCCCATTACGTCCTTTCCACTCACCGAAACATACTGACAAGGTGATAAGGATTGCTGCCGAAGCCGTCATCATATACCAAAAGTTGATGTGCGGTGCCGTCCACGGCGAAAACATTATGAACCACAATACTGCAGCAACAGCAATACAGAGAGCCAGTTTTGCGTTTTTCATGGTACGATTATTATATTATCGTACAAGTAACGATGATACCTACGAGCAACATAACGGAAAACATGAGTTGCTGTTTCGCGTTGGCTTCATCAAGTCCACCAAGATCCTGCGCACAACGACTGCGCACCATCGTCCTGACAAGCTTTATTGCCGATGGTAATGCCACAAAGACAATAAGCGTAATAAATGGCAGGATTCCCACTACGATAAGAATCACGGTAATTAGGAATGGTAATAGTTCAAAACAGAAATACAACACCTTAGATGCTTTGCGACCAATGAGAATCGGTAGGGTAGTGATGCCCGCTTCGGAATCGCTCTCTATGTCGCGGGTGTTATTGTAATGCAGTAATCCACAGGTAAATAGACCAAATGTAAGACTTATAAGCAGAACCTCGAAATGATACTGCCCGGTGACTACGAAGCTCGTTCCGATGGATGGTAACAGAGCAAAGCAACACAGAATATCAAAATCTCCCAAAGCATGGAACTTAAACCATGAGTATGCTCCGGTAAAGATGAAGCCCAATATGCCTATCCATATTATTTCCCAACTGGTACGATAGAGTAAAATCAGACCGATTAGCGAGGCAATACCAAGCATAACATAGCCATAATTACGTATAACTGTCGGTTTGAATAGTCCACTGGAAATCCATTTAACTTCATTATCGTTGCCCGGTTTGTCAATGCCATAGATAAAATCACGGAAATCGCTCAGCAGATTGCCCGATGCCTGAAAGCATACCATCATGATGGTTGCCAGAACGAGGTTGAGCCAGTCAAACTCTCCGCCATTCTGTAGGTTATTATAATAAAGGTATGCACCCGTGACAATTACTGATGTCGCGCTGACATTGAACGACCATGGCTTGGTTGCTATTACCCAATCCTTGAAAGTTTTTTTACGTGTAGCATTATTAGTCGGCATATTCTTGATGTTTGATCTATACGTAATGCAAAAGTAATACAATAAATCCGTATAACCAAAGTTTTTATTATGATAATACCTAAACGCTACGGATGATTGTACGGACAACTAACAATATGTGTTCGTTTGTTTCATAATCAACATTATGATAAATAATATATTTAGTATTAAACTATGTTAATGTTTTTCAGCACCGAAAGCTATTTTTCATACTTTTGCGCACCTTTAAAAGAGATGATATTCTTTTCTAATACAAGAACTAACACCATATCAATATAAATGAGACAGTTAAAGATTCAGAAAAGCATCACTAACCGTTCAAGTGAAGCTTTGGATAAATACTTGGTTGAAATCGGTCACGCACCGCTGATTTCTATTGATGAAGAAATAGAACTCGCACAGAAAATCAAGAAAGGCGGTCGTGAAGGCGAAAAAGCCAAGAATAAGCTTGTGGAGGCGAATTTGAGATTTGTCGTTTCTGTTGCAAAACAATATCAGCATCAGGGACTGTCTTTAACTGACCTCATTGACGAAGGAAACATCGGCTTGATTAAGGCAGCACAGAAGTTTGATGAGACACGCGGTTTCAAGTTTATTTCCTATGCTGTATGGTGGATACGACAGAGCATTCTTCAAGCAATAGCAGAACAAAGCCGTATTGTACGCCTTCCGCTTAATCAAGTAGGTTCGTTGAATAGGCTTAATCATGAGATAAATAAGTTTGAACAGGAGCATCAGCGTAAGCCGTCAGTCCATGAACTGGCAGATGTTGTAAGTGCTGATAGTGAGAAGATTGCACAATCCTTGATGTCTGATGGTCATCAGGTAAGCATTGATGCACCATTCCAGGAAGGCGAAGACAACTGTATGCTCGATGTTATGGCAAGTGGTGATGATACACGCACGGACAAGATCGTTGAGCATGAGAGTATGGCTTTGGAATTGGATGCTGTGTTGAAGAAAGTGCTAAAAGATCGCGAGATTGTCATTATTAAAGAATGTTTCGGTTTGGGATGTCAGGAAAAAGGACTGGAGGAAATCGGGTCACAACTGAATCTAACCCGTGAACGTGTGCGTCAGATTCGCGAAAAGAGCATCCAAAAGCTTCGTGAGTCGGGCAAGATTAAAATCCTACAGAAATATCTTGGTTGAGATTTATTTCGAACAAAGAAAACACACATGCTTATGGGAAATACGCCATTCTGGAAACGGAAGAACTTGCTTATTCTTTCGTTTCTTTTCTTTTCACAGAATCTGTTTGCCGAAACCGGTACATGGAAAAGCACATTTGCTGGTGATATTACATACATCTCCTCCCCTGCCACAAATCCCCAAAAAGATCAGCAAGGCAAGCTTTTTACTATTGTTTATCTTGAGAACCTTGGTTTCAGAAAACTTGGTCGAAACACGAATGCTGAAGACGTACAATGGTTGCGCGACAATGGGTTTGCGGTGATAGAACTCGATTACGGCGGAAATTCCGCAGCTGTCTCCCCCAATATCAACAAGGATATTCTTGCTATCAACACTACCCTATCCTCCTCCGGCACCTTCTGTGGCATCAAAAACATATCTTCTAAACGCACATACATACTTTTTGAGGGTTACCGCATCAGGACGAATGTAGCATATTATCAGGATGACCCTACCGTCTATAACTATCCAGATGCATACAAGGTCACGAAAGGCGACTCTCTGTATATGGACATAATATATCCTGCAAATTCAGAAGAGAAAGTACCTGTAATACTCTCGTTTTCATATAGTAACAGCTGGGGACACAAGACGACACAAGGCGAGAATGCCCATCTTCGAATGTATCTCCCTTATACTATTGGTTCCGGCTCATTTCATGATACCATCCTTGAGGGTGCACCTGCAAGAGGAATGGCATGGGCCATCGCTGACCACCCAAAATATTGCGAATGGGGACAGGGCAAACGCACAGGCGGTGCGAATAAGGAATATGGCTCTATTGCCACCAACCCTGATGGAGCAAGAAAAGTGAAATCTGCCGTCAGGACATTACGTGCCGTAGGTGAGAATCTCGGACTATCATCAAATATTGCCATATATGGCTTTTCGCGCGGAAGCACAATCGGTGCTCTGGCTGTCGGCGACAAACGTGTGGACGATTTTGAGACATACGGCATCCATCAGGATGTGCCGTCTAATGTACAGGTCGCCGTGCTTGGACCTGGCGTTTTTGACTACACAATATTCGCAGATGGCTTTACCGATAAAAACGAATACAAGAATGGTACGAAGGTGTGGGGAGACCTCAACACCCACCGTGACGTATGGAATCAGCAAGGGGCGCTTTACCTATGTGAGACAGACAAGACTGCGCCATGCCTTTTCTTCTATAACAGCGACGATGAGAAGTTTTATGCAAAAAATGCAGATACAATGAAGAAACATCTTGACGGACTGGGTATAGCAACAGAACTGATAAAGGATTTCGGTAATGGGCATCGTGTGCCGGACAGCGAAGCCGACCTGAATAAAATCTACAACTTCCTTGAGAAGCATCTCAAGAATACAACAGCAATAAATGACATAACAATAAAAACAGGTGATACCAAATCGCACAAACATAAAGTGTGCGACCTAAAGGCACGGACATATAACGATATGCCCAACAGAAACGGTATATATATCGTTGATGGGAAAAAAGTGATAAAGAGATGAAAATAGTAGTTCTTGATGGATACAGTCTTAATCCGGGCGACCTGGACTGGGATATTTTGAATGAATTTGGAGAGGTCACGGTGTATGACCGCACAACAGCAGAAGATGTTATTGAGCGTTCAAAGGATGCTGATATCATCCTAACAAACAAGGTGGAAATAGACCGTACTACAATTCAAGAATTGCCAAAACTGAAAATGATAGCCGTTCTTGCCACAGGATATAACATTATAGACTGCAAGGCGGCAAGAGAGGCTGGAGTGACGGTTACAAATATTCCGGCATATTCCACCGATAGCGTGGCACAGATGGTATTCGCACATCTGCTGAACATAATCAACCGTGTACAGTACTACACAGACGAAAACCGCAATCTACGTTGGAGTAATAATCCGGATTTCTGCTATTGGGACAATACTTTCCATGAATTGGCTGGGAAGAAAATCGGTATCATCGGACTTGGGCATATCGGCAGTCGTGTGGCACATATCGCTGATGCTTTCGGTATGCAGGTCATTGCAATGACTAGTAAACATCAGGAGGAGCTGCCACTATATATAAATAAGGTTGAGAAAGACGAACTGCTCCGCACAGCAGATGTAATCACCCTGCATTGCCCATTGACAGAGGATACCGCGAATTTTATCTGTGCTGATACATTATCCTTGATGAAACCTACAGCAATAGTGATAAACCTTGGGCGCGGACCGCTGGCGGATGATGATGCCATTGCCCATGCTCTGAGAGAACACCGTATTGCAGCCTATGCAACAGACGTGATGCGTCAGGAACCACCAGCATCAGATAACCCTCTACTGTCTGCTCCGAATTGCTATATAACACCACATATAGCATGGGCCACATACGAAGCCCGTATGCGACTGATGGAAATACTGAAACACAATATTCATGCCTTCATATACGGTAAACCTATAAATGTTGTTAATAAATAACACAACTATGAAATATATTGATCCATTAATTTTTATTGTAGTGACATTCGTAACATGTTTGGTGTCGTGCGATGAAAATGCAGAATTACAGAATCTGCCTAAAAATCCACAAGTATATGATTATCCACAGGCCGAATACAAAAAAGCGGGTGCTATACTGATGTATACTCCTGGAACGGAACTATTTGATGGAATAATTCATCCAAATGCAGGACTATACGAAAGATATTTTGACATTGACAAAGCTGCAGAAGAACACAAGCATTATATTGCAATGCTTGAAAAGCAGGGATGCACCGTTCATACTGTGACACAGACACTTCTCTTAATGCCACACGACCGCCTTATAAATCTTGCCGAATCATCCCTTTCATATAATGTGAGTGACTTGCCTATAAGCGAACATGATGCTCAAACTAAATACAAGCATCAGGTGCTTGCCTCAATGAGTAGCTCAGATCTGATTCGTATAATTATTAACAGACCTATGGTGAATCTCAAGAAATCGGATATAAATACAGGGTTCAATGCAGAATATGTACACCATCCACTGATGAATATGTATTTTCTTAGAGACCAGAGCATTACGACTCCAAAAGGGCATATAATGTGCCGGATGAATTCAAGTCAAAGATTTCCAGAAGTTGACATCATTGAAGCTTGCTATGAACAACTTGGAGAACCTGCAATATATCGTGTCAGTGGTGAGAAGAGTTTCCTTGAAGGTGGTGATTACATCCCATTCGGAACGATAAGCCTTATCGGACAAGGATTGAGAACCACTCAGGAAGCCATTGACGAACTTCTTGAAAACGATTGCTTCGGGCATGATACAGTCGTTGTAGTACGTGAACGATGGAAAAATCAATATCAAATGCACCTTGACACGTATTTCAATGTGATAGATAAAGATTTGTGTACAATGTGCTTCAATCGTTATGACGCCAAGAACGAAAGTAACATAAACTATCTGATGATGGATATGTATGTTCGGACAGCAGGAACTAAAGCATACCATTTGGATTCTGCATATTCAGGAAAGGGGTTTAGAGAATTTCTTGAGGCCAGAGGAGTGAAAATCATTCGCATCTGCAAGAAAGATGCCGACCACTATGCCAACAACTATCTCACGATTGATGCCCGCCACATTATGTCGGTGGCAGGACAGAGCAAGGCTCTCAAAGACGAATATGCTAGATATGGCGTAAGTGTTGAGTGGGTTCCGCTTGACAATCTAATTGGAGGATATGGTGCTGCCCACTGTATGACTCAGGTACTAAATAGAGCCAAATAGTCAAAGGAGAAGCGATAAACGTAGTAAACTAACACATTGAAAATAATAACTATTATGAAAAAATCATTACTAATTTCTTTATTCATTGGTGCGGTCTCATTCGTTCTTATCGGATGTGGCTCTTTCAGTAACAACATGTACAGGGATGATATGGGGCTTGTTGGTGCATATTCGAATGTCCGTCCTGTGACAAATGCCGACCTCAGTATCTATCGCACAGCAACGGCGGGGACAAAATACGACCGTTACTCCCCTATTCATGTCTCAACCCAAGTGGTGTCAGGCACTAATTATCGTTTCACATGTGAGAAGAAGCCTAACGGTCGTCGCCATGAGATAACCGTCTATCAACCGCTACCTGGAAGAGGCAATCCTACGGTCACATCATCAAAAAGAAGCAAAAGAGACAAACAAGACAGCAAAAAGAGGCATTAAAGGCCTCTTTTTTTGCATATATCTCCAAGGAAACAGTCTTCACAATGTGCCTTTCTTGATGTGCAGGTGCGTTTGCCGTGTTCTAAAAGCCAGAAGTGAAACATCAGTTGCTTTGCTTTTGGCACATGACGTGTGAGGTGTTTCTCCGTCTTCAAAGGGGTGTCACATGATTTCGGGACGAGTCCTAGACGATGGCTCACGCAGAACACATGAGTGTCAACAGCAATACAAGCTCGTCCAAAGGCATGACTTGTCACCACGTTTGCCGTCTTGCGCCCTACTCCGGATAAAGATGTGAGCGCATCAAAATCGGATGGCACTACCCCACCGAACCGCTCCACCAGTTGTTTCGACATTTCGCTCAAATGACGCGCCTTGGAATTTGGATAAGATACCGACTTTATCAAAGCAAGGATATCCTCAACAGAAGCTTTACTCAAAGCCGAGGCGTCGGGATATGTAGCAAACAAGGCTGGCGTAACCATATTGATACGCTTGTCTGTGCATTGTGCACTCAACATGACGGCCACCAGCAGTTCGTATGTATTACGGAAATTTAGTTCCGTATTTGCATCGGGCAGATATTGCTCAAAACGCTCTATCACCCTATCGTAATATGTTGCAATCTTAGAAGAAGACATAAATGACGGAGTAAATAAGTTGTGAAGCAAAGATATATACTATTATCAGAGGAGCGAACCGCGTAACGCCCAAAACAAGTGTGGAGAACGCATCGGACAAGGTATGGAGCGTGTCCGTGACGCTTCCATACAGCCATGATAATAGTATCACAGAGAAGCATATTATTGGCACGATGCTGTCAGAAAACGGTGATGG
Source organism: Candidatus Equicola faecalis (assembly GCA_018065185.1). Lineage (GTDB taxonomy): Bacteria > Bacteroidota > Bacteroidia > Bacteroidales > Bacteroidaceae > Prevotella > Prevotella faecalis. The sequence goes on from JAGHTU010000005.1 coordinate 8,238, forward strand.
AAAGAGCCTCCCAGTGATGCTCAGCATCGGAGCATGAGGTATAAATGCAAGTGCGATGATTCCAGCAACAATAAACAGGGTCACGACAGAACAGACCATAAGCGCAAGCCGTTTATGGTTGTTATCAACATCTTTATGCAATACACTTCCTCTTAGCGCTCCATAAGCACAGGCAATAAGCAACAGCCACACCAGCACCGGTGAGGCGATGTTTGACGTGAACCGTGAAAGGAACCACCGTATTCCAGAAGGAGAAAGAAGAGATGATATCTCAAGCCACTGCATGGCATCTGCTATCCATGAGAACAGTATCACCACTATCTGCACCAGTAATAGGCAGAAAGCAAGGCGTGAGAATAATTTTTGCATAATCATTTTTTTAGTTGCGAGTTCTAATCACCAAGACCCATTACACATTTACTACACTTCATCAGGATACAGATTATCCACATCAATAATCTTTAGCTCTATGGCACGCACCACAAGGCGTGTGGCATTGATATTTACGCCACCATTCCCTTCAGGGAACAACTTCTGCACGAGTTCATTCTGCCGTTTCTCAAGACTCTTTACGCCAAAAGGCATACCGCGCAGGGTGCTTATCATATCTTTCGTATATCCCAAAGCCAGATGACGAAGGAAACGCTCATCGTACTCGTCAATCTCGTATTCCACCAGCGACTCCTGCTGTCGGCGACTATTGTTCACGATGTCCTTGAAGCGTTCTACAATCTGCTTCAGTATAGGCTCGTTGAACACCATCTGTTTGCCTTCCATGACAGCCATGACATCATTTCGCGTAAGGAGTTCGCCAGTCTTGAGTATTATGCCATCGCATCCTGCGTCAAGCACGTCAATCCATAATTTCTCATTCAGTATCTCGCCTGTAAAGATGAGCACCTTGATCTGCGGATGATTTGCCTTGGTGTAACGACAGAGTTCTACACCAACCGTCGTGCTACCACCGAGACCGAGGTCAAGCAACACAAGGTCTGGCAACTCTTCTCTCCGCATGAGTTTATAGTATTCCGCTTCGTTTTGGGCAGTACCTATTATCTGTGCTTCGGGTATGTCATTATGGAGAATACCTTCCGTACCCTTCAATTCCAGTTGTACATCTTCAACGATAATTACTTTAAAGTCTTTCATATCCTGGTAGTTTTATTTTTATCTTATTTTCTTGTCGTTCTATACCGCACGCCCGCATGTTCGTTGCTTCGGCATGGTCGCGTATGATTTGGCGACAAACGAGGTAGTTGACCTCTGTCAGCGTGCAGTCAAATACAAATTCCACATATCCGTCTTTTGAGGAATGTTCCACTATTCCCTCACCTAGCATGGAGCACAGATATTCCATCATCACCTTATCGCCCTTGACTGATTCGCCAAACATATCAACTTGCTTCAGCGAGATTCTCATTTTACGCACCTCGCGCATTGCCTGTGAAGTGAGTAAGAGATATAAATCTCGGTAATAGGTGATTAGTTCTTCCACCTCCTTTGTCGGTACTCCTTCATCCCTATACTCATCCAAACTGTTTGCGATGCGCGAAGGATAGTACATAGTTTCGTGTTTCAACGTGGACAGGCAGTTGTCCAACACATTCTTACTGACATACCGAGCCGAATAATCCATCTCCACCTGCCGACATTCATCCTTCAGGAGTTCAATATCCGTCTGTAACCTATTTATCCTGTTATTGAAATCCGACTGTTTCCGCTTGTTTGTTTTCACGAAACGCCATACCAACAGATAATAGAGTGGCACTATCGACAATAGTATCATCACCAGCAACACAACTGCCACGGTTCTGTTTGTCTTGCCTTCCTGCAGAGTGCGGCAATATGATGGAAGATTGCGGTCGATGGAGTTTTCTTTCAGTTCGTTGATATATTCATTATTAAAATAATCGTATGCCTCAAAGTCACGGTTTGTTAGTGTCACTATCGCAGAGTCGTTTAAGCTTTCCGCCTTTACCGTTGTCATCGTAAGATTAAGCGAGAGAATCAATAGTATCATTCTCACGATGCCTTTTGGCAGACGGAAGAAGAATCTACTCCCCTCCCCTTTCCTGCTTTCTGCCGAGATGAGCACGTCCTTGAAGATGCGACTGACTTTCCTGTATTTCTCTATTATGCCCCGACAGTTGATGAGCCCAAAGCCATGCCCTGCTGTTGCCAGATGCTGGTCAGCTGACGCAGCCGAGAGTGTCGCATTGGCTGTAAACAGTCTCTTGAGCTGTTCTTCATCCATACCGCAACCGGTGTCGCTGACACTTACCTCCACATGTTCCTCTCTTTGTGTGGCACTGACCACTATCCTGCCTCCCTTTGGTGTGAATTTTGAAGCGTTGTCAAGTAGTGTGTTCAGCATGAAGAGGGTGAGAATCCTGTCGGCTTTCACGGCATAGTCGGTGTCTTCTATCTCCAGTGTGATACCTTTCATACTGAAAGCCGTCTTTGAGCGTTTCAGCATCTCAAACAATGGTTGTAGCGGGAATGTCTCCACCTTGATATTCAGTTCACCTCGGCGCAACTGTATCCACTGGGTCAGTAATGCGTTCTTGTGGTCTATATCATCTGTCAGTTCTTTGATATATTGTACATCATTAGGTGAAAGCACATCTTTCTTCTTTACCGTATATACCATACGGTCTATCAATGGGATGAGAGAATTTAGGAAACTTACTTTTGCACGGTTTTCGATGTTCTGCCGCTGATTGTCCACGTATTTCTGTCGTGCAACATTCAGTCTTTCCTGTTGCTCTTCATATTGTGTCTGGAGTCGTTCTATCTCTTTTCTTTGTTCTTCCTCATCTTTCTTCTGCACACGTTTACGCATCTTGAAAAACAGCATCAGCATCAGTAGCAACAAGATTATTGATGCCACCACGCCTCCAATCCATGCCATCTGTATGCCGAGTTCCTTCTGCAAAGCAGCCATACGATTTTCAAGGAAACGGTCTTGACGTTTACCCTCCTGTAACGACAGGTATTCCTGACGGTTATACAGGCTCTCCTCCATATTGCCGAGTGCAGCATACACCACACTCAGTCGCTCGTGAATGCTTGCCAGCAGGTCGGGAGCATAGTCTATGCGTGGGTTATTGTTGAGAGCGTTTTTCAGGTTGTCGAGTGCCAGCGCATATTCTCCGTAATGGATGTAGCAGTTTGCCAGCGTGCGGTAAGCACCGGCAATCTGATAGACATCGCCATATTCCTTAAACAGTTTCAACGACTGCTGTGCCAACCCGATGTCTATCCTTTGTTCTGCCATTGCTTGCAGACAGTTGGCGATGAAAAACGTCAGTCCCTGTTGTTCGGCAATATACAGGCTTCGTTGCAGGACATATTCATCCCCATCAGCACCGGCGTTATACAGATAGTTGGCTGTCTGTGCCGAGTCAAGTTGTATCAGTTCTTCAGAATTGATATGTTTCAGAGCCTCATTCGACTTTTCCTGCAGTCCTACATAATAATAATAGGTGCTGTTGACGATGTAGAATTCTGATTCTCCATAAGCCAACCGTTTGGTAAGAAGGTACGATAACCGCCCGTCCTCTTCATGGATGCGTGCCATTCGTGCCCGTGCCGCACTCTGATAGTCGTAGTATTCCTTGTTCATGCTTCGCCGCTGACAGATGCGCATCATCTGCACGTCGGCGATGAGCAGTTCCACCTGATTCTCTGATGAGGAATAAACCTTTTGCAATTTATCCTCCGCCTTACCGTATTCCATACGCATGATATCCACAAAGGCGAGGTCGTTAAGTCCGATTGCAGGATGGCCGGAGGCTATCATTTTATGCGCATAATATGCCGTAGAATCAAGGTTTCGGTAATGCCAATAATAAGCATTACCATAATCGTCGAGACTTTCTCCTGCGATTAAGGAAAGACAAAGCCCCCATGAACACAATAGTGTCAGGAGGGCCTTTCTGTATATGTTGTGCCACTTATGCACGTGCTGCCTTAATATATCCCAATGCTTCTCTGCATTTATCGGTGACGTACTGCCAGTCGCCTGCTGCCACCTTGTCCTTAGGGAACAGTTTTGAGCCCATGCCAACACAATAGACACCAGCCTTGAACCAGCTCTTGAGGTTCTCTTCTTCAGGTGCCACTCCGCCCGTCACCATCATCTTCGACCATGGCATCGGTGCTTTTAGGTCTTTCACCATATTCGGACCATAGACATCACCCGGGAAGAGTTTTGTCAGTTCGCATCCCATCTCCTGTGCCTTGCCTATCTCTGACACCGTGCCACAGCCCGGGCAGTAAGGCACCTGACGGCGGTTGCATACAGGCGCAACGTCCGGATTGAAGAGCGGACCTACAATAAAGTTTGCTGCGAGCTGTATGTAGAGAGCGGCAGTCGGAGCATCCACTACGCTACCTACGCCGAGTGCCAACTCTGGACACTCTTTGTCTGCCCACTTCACCAGTTCTCCGAACACCTCGTGTGCGAAGTCGCCACGATTGGTAAATTCAAAAGCTCTCACGCCACCTTCGTAGCAGGCTTTCACGATGTTCTTACACACCTCAACATCCTTATGGTAGAAGACAGGCACCATACCCGTCTCACCTATCTTTGCCATTACGGCAAGTTTATCAAATTTTGCCATCTTACAATAACTTATAACTTATAACTTATAAATTATAACCTCATCTCTGTACTCTTCCTGAAGCATTACCGCCGGCAAGCGACAGCACCTCTGCTTCCGACACCATATTATAATCTCCGTTGATGGTATGCTTCAACGCTGATGCTGCCACAGCAAACTCAAGAGCTTTTGCTTGGTCGAAATCATATTTCAGCATACCGTGAATAAGTCCACCAGAGAACGAATCGCCACCACCCACGCGGTCGATGATTGGGTTTATCTCATAACGGCGACTCTGATAGAACTCCTTACCATTGTAGATGAGTGCCTTCCAACCATTAAACGTTGCGGAATAGCTCTCGCGCAGAGTCGATACGACATACTTGAAACCAAATTCCTTCATCATGGCTTTGAAGATGCCCTCATAGCCCTGTGCGTCTGTCTTTCCGCCTTCCACGTCGGCATCTGGCTTGAAACCGAGACAGAGCTCTGCATCTTCCTCGTTGCCGATGCAGACGTCAACATATTTCATCAATGGACGCATGATGCCGATGGCTTTCTCTGAAGTCCACAGTTTCTTGCGGAAGTTGAGGTCAACACTCACCGTCACGCCATGACGCTTTGCTGCTTCACAAGCCAGACGTGTCAATTCGGCTGCCTTATCGCTGATAGCAGGTGTGATACCGCTCCAGTGAAACCAGTCAGCCCCTTCCATTATTGCATCAAAATCGAAATCCTCAGGTTCGGCTTCGGCTATTGCACTATGAGCTCGGTCGTAAATCACTTTTGACGGGCGCATCGAAGCCCCTGTCTCTGCATAGTAAAGCCCTATGCGGTCGCCACCACGAGTGATATATTTCGTGTTCACCCCATAACGGCGCAGCGAGTTTACTGCTATCTGCCCTATTTCATGATCTGGCAGTTTTGTCACTAAGTAGGCATCATGTCCATAGTTTGCGCAACTGATTGCTACGTTGGCTTCGCCACCACCGGGGATGATACGAAACATGTCTGTCTGAACAAATCTGTCCTGACCATTAGGAGAAAGGCGAAGCATAATCTCGCCCAATGTAATTACTTTTCCCATTATTAAATCTGTTAGTTTCTGTCTTTTTTATTTTCGGGAAGCAAATTTACAAAAAATCCTTAAAAAACAAATCTTTCAAAAGGTTATCTTCTTATCTTCTTTCCTCTATAGATGAAGATGCCGTGTGATGCAGATGTCGCAGGTATTGCTATGCCCATGATGTTATACATCTTGTCATCATCAGCCATCGGCATGTGTTCTACGCCCCTCACGGCTGTGACATCTTCATATTCATAGCATCCAAGGTCTGGAGCCTTGCCAGAGAAAGGCAACCCCACGCCCACGCCCTTATCTCTAAGGTCTGATGTTTCCGTAAGTCGCATGAATGGTAGTAATGGCAAACTGCCATCGTCCATACGTGGCGAACAGATGAGCGTGGTATCGAGCGTCACAAAGTCGCTTTCGTCACACTTCAAGCCAGCGATGTCCCACGAGTTGTTCATCACATCGGTTTCTTTGCATTTGAACGTGTTGGCGTTTCTGCTATTTAGCGAGATGCTGTTGCGCACAGTCAGTTTCCCGCCACCGTCATTATTATATCCGAAATCCTGATTATTGGCATAGGCAGAAGCGTTGTATATCACCATTTGACCATAGTTGTTGTTATGGTCGAAGCCCTTGCCATTGTTCGCCACAGCCAGACACTGCAGAGCTCTCACGTTGCACACCGTCTTATTACCACCCATCTTGAAACCATTGGCATTACCATTGTTGTGATAATGCTCCAGCGTCACCCTTATGGTAGTGCCGTTGCGGAATGTCACATACTTACCTTCTCCAGCAAACTGGTCAAACCAACTTTTATCGGTATCATAACGCGGATGGTTACGCATGTCGTATTCTGTCGGACCATTATGATAGCAGATACAGTTCTTCATCACGATTTCTGTGCCCGACTGTGACACTCTTTCATACAGGTCCCAACCATCATCAGAGTTGTTCCATGCCCTGCAGTTGATATAGGTGTTCGTACCACCTGTATATTGCTTATCAGCGAAACCGTCTGCATTTCCGCCAAAGTCATTGGCAAGTTGATAATCAAAGTTATCATGCGAATCGCAGTTGATGATGGTATTGTCGCCACCGGCTTTCATCTGTATGCCCGTATCGCCATTGCCATACACGTCAAGCTGTTCAAATGTGCAATGGCTACCGCTATTATGCAGACCATTCTTGCCAGTATAACGTATCGTCAGACCTTTGATATGCACATAGTTTGACCCCTCTTTCACCTGTATGCCACGACTGCCGTAAGCCATCTTGCGGAAGTCAAATATGGGTTTCTCTCCTGGGTAGTTATATATACATACTTTCTTCTGTGCCGTACCATTCTTCGTGAAGCTCACGGTGGACTTTAGGTCGTACTGTCCGCCAAGGCAGAAGAGGGTGTCGCCTGCCACCAACTTTGAGATGCCAGAGGTGAAACTGCAAGGTGTGGAGTACGAATCCCCTGCCCCACCACCTGTTGGAGAGCAATAATAAGTCTTTGCTCCAGCCTCTGTCCAGCCCATCAAAAGGAATAGCAATAAAAATACATTGGTTTTACCAAAGACACACTTTCTGATTTTCATATCAATATATTTCGTTTCTTGTTTAATCACATAATTTTATGCAAACATATATCAATTAGTCAGCCTCTAACGGCTCTTGAGGTTCTGACTACAAATATAACAATTTCCTGTTAATTTGCAAAATCTATAGTCTTCTAATTTTATCTCTTTTCTTCTTTTTCTATCGCAATCTTATCCCATTCTTATGTCTGTTTCAAACTATCCTCTTCAAGCAGGTGAAATGTGCCTTTTACGTTGTGACGATGCGCGCATCTTGGAGG
>JAGHTU010000056.1 GCA_018065185.1 Candidatus Equicola faecalis
CACCCCCTTTGCAACATCACGACTGCAACTCGAAACGAGGATTAACCCAATGTAGGAATAAAGTGCGTCATCGCTATATACAGAACTCTGAGCGATGGGAAGAGGGTTTCCGCTCCTCGCAAAGCCGATTCCTCTGTTTCTTATTGAGTGGTTTCTGTTTCTTCTCGCAGAGCAAATCTTGCCTCATGTGAGGTGTTGCCTGAAAGTAAATCACTTTATGCAAGCAAGCTTGCAAAAGGCATATTCTTTCCGTCAAGCCATCTTCGATGTCTCAAGATTTGAAGCAGAGGTTTTGAATCATCAGTATGATGATTTGTGCGGAAATGGAATGTGTGTTGAAAACTTGTTTGCATAAGCACATTCCATTTTTGTGCAACACCTCTAAAAAGAGGCAAAACCGACTCTGCGTGAAAAAAGAAACCACTCAATAAGAAACTTTATAAGGTAGGTTACAATTATTTTTATTCCGTTTTTGTTTTCACGGCGTTTATCGTACTTTTGTAAAAGAAAAATACGCCATTTGCATGGAGCAACTGTTACAATACATCTGGAAGCATAAATTCTTCTCGCAAGAGAATCTGACGACCACCGATGGGAGAAAGGTGCATGTGTTGGAGACCGGCGTGCAGAACACGAATGCCGGTCCTGACTTCTTGAATGCACGGATAGAGATAAACGGGGTGTTATGGGCAGGCAACATCGAAATACATGAGATGGCATCAGCATGGTATTCACATCATCACGATAAAGACAAGGCATATAATAATGTCATCCTACATGTGGTGGGAAAAGCCAACATGGATGTGGCAACAGAAGAGGGCAACAGAATACCTCAACTCGTATTGAGCATGCCGGAACATATCGTAGAAAACTACCAAACCCTACTTGTAGAAGACCGATACCCACCATGCCATCGTGTGGTTCCACATATCCCGACGCTGATAGTAAACAACTGGATAAGGGCGTTGGAGACGGAGCGTCTCAATCAGAAGGCAACACATATCGCACAGAATGCCACAAGGCTGAACAACGATTGGGAAAAGACGTATTTCGTAGCACTTGCACGAAGCTTCGGATTCGGCATCAATGGCGATACGTTTGAAGACTGGGCAGAGACAATTCCGCTGAACATAGCCGCACATCATCAGGATGACCTGTTTCAGATAGAAGCCCTGTTTCTCGGACAAGCAGGACTGCTGGACGATGAAAACACACATGAAATATCTCTACCCGAATGGACAGAACACAGCGTCGCTGACCTGAAAAAAGAATACAACTACCTTCGGTATAAGTTTTCACTTACACCGATAAAACCGCACTTATGGAAATACTTGCGCCTTCGGCCACAGAACTTTCCACACCTGAGAATCCTGCAACTTGCCAATCTCTACGTTGCAGAGAAAACAACATTAAGTCGCCTTATCGGGTGTAAGACAATCGCCGAGATGCGCAACCTCCTCCGCCCATCCCCCGATGAGACGATGCACCTTTCCGATGAATCAGTCAATTTGTTGCTCATCAACACCGCCCTGCCTATGATTTTTGCCTACGGCAAGCATAAGGGTAAGGACACACTATGCGAAAAAGCACTCGACATGCTGTTGCTCCTAAAAAGCGAAGACAACCATATCGTGCGCATGTGGGAAGAGGTGGGACTCAAGGCACATAACGCCTTCGAGTCGCAAGCTCTCATACAGTTGAAAAAGGAATACTGCGACAAGAGGCGGTGTCTTCATTGTCGCATCGGATATGAATATCTAAAAGCAAAATATATTGAAAGAACTAAATAATCACATTATGACTGTAGAAGAAACCATGTTTACCATGGCGCTCACGCGCCTTTATGGAATAGGAGCTGCGCCGATACTTGAATTATACCGCAAAGTGGGAAATGCAAAGAGCATCTTTGAGGCAAAAGATGACCTTAAAGCCCTTGTGCCCGACGTCTCGGAACGTATGGCAGCAGCGGTGAGGATGAGCGGTGAGGCGATAGAAAAAGCCCAGATAGAACTCGACTTCGCCGTGAAACATAATATCACTTGCATAAGTTATAATGATGAAAGATACCCACAGAGGTTGAGAGAATGTCCTGACGCACCATTGATGCTCTACAGCAAGGGCAACACAGACATGAACCGACGGAAAATAATAAGCATCGTCGGCACACGTCAGAACACACAATACGGCAAAGACCTCGTCATGCGTTTCATGTCGTCGCTACGCGAATATCTGTCAGACGTGTTGGTGGTGAGCGGTCTGGCATACGGCACGGACATCTGTGCCCACCGTGCTGCCATGAAATACAGCTATCAAACGGTCGGTGTACTGGCACACGGGCTCGACACACTCTATCCTGCATCACACCGCAGAGATGCAGAAGAGATGATTACATCGGGAGGAGGACTGGTGACGGAATATATGTCGGAGACATCTGCCGATAAGCCCAATTTCCTTGCACGCAACCGCATTATTGCCGGCATGAGTGATGCCACAATCATCGTCGAGAGTGCCTTCCATGGCGGTAGCCTTGTGACGGCAAGCCTTGCACAGGGTTATAACAGAGATGTCTTTGCTTTCCCCGGTGCGGTAAATGCCGAGTTCTCACAAGGATGTAACAATCTTATCCGCGACAACGGGGCTGCACTCATCACATCGGCAGAAGACTTCATTCATGCGATGAAATGGGACGATGAGAAAGTGCGTGAAGAGAAAAAGAGCCATGGAATAGAACGTGCATTCTTCCAAGAATTTACTCCTGACGAAGAGGCTATCGTAGGTATTCTTCAAAAGGAGAATGACATGCAGATAAACATCCTGTCCGTCAAAAGCAATATTCCTATAAACAGGCTCACCGCCATACTCTTCGAACTGGAGATGAAGGGAACCATCAAACAGCTTCCAGGTGGTGTCTATCATCTTTTCATATAGGATTATTTACTGATGGGATTAAGAGAATTCCTAAGACGACTCTTTGATTTTCTTGCCCCACGCTTGTGTTGCATCTGCCAAACACGACTGGATGCACACGAGAACAGCGTCTGCGAAGATTGTCTCCGCAACCTCCCATATACGATGTACCATACTAAGGCTCTGAACAATCCGCTTGCACGTCTTTTCTGGAAAAGGATAAATATTGAGCGTGCCACTGCCCTTTTCTTCTATTATCCGCGCTCGGAAGCAGCAAACATCATCTACGACATGAAGTATCATGGCGGACGTGACATAGGGTATGATATGGGGCGCTATTCTGCCTTATGGCTTGAGAAACATCACTTTTTTGAGGGAATAGACTGTATTATTCCCGTGCCGCTGTCACGGAAACGACTCCGCAAGCGTGGTTACAACCAAAGTGAGGATATTGCCGAAGGGCTGTCATCGGTGACACATCTGCCTATCCTCACGGATGTCGTAAGGCGCGTGACATTCCATGAGAGCCAGACGCACCTCAGTCATTTCCAACGGCAGGAGAACCTGAAAGATGCCTTTCAGCTACGGCATCCGGAAAAGATTACGGATAAGCATATTTTGGTGGTGGATGATGTCATCACGAGTGGCGCAACAGTATGCGCCTGTGCTTCTGTGCTGGAAAAAGCCGGCGAGGTAAAAATCAGTGTCTTTGCACTCGGATTCACACAGGACTGAGTTTATCATTCCCTTCAAGAATCACGCTCAGCAATCATTCTTTCTCGCAGAGAACGCAGAGTTTTGCGAATTGATAATTGGTAGCCTTCCCCATCTAGTAGTAGGCTGGACTCCTTTGGAGCGTAGCGTAAAAGCAAGATTGGAACAAGTCTAAAGCGGAGTTATCAACATACAATATAAAATAACGAGAAAAGGAGACCGAAGTCTCCTAGAGATCAATTAATTTTGTATTGTCATGTATAAACAATTGACCCGTGAACAAAGGTACGTAATTTACGTAGAAAAGTACCATCATGCGACAAATAAAAGTATCGCAGAGAAGATAGGTGTAAGTGAATCAACCATCAGTCGTGAACTCAAACGTAATGCTGGACGCAATGGTGGCTATCTATGGTTGAAAGCCCATGAAAAGGCTTTATCTAGGCGCTCTCATACAGTAAGAAACCATACTATTGATGATTGGACAAGATGGCGAGTTAAAGATATCCTGTTGTCCGAAGATTGGTCACCACAGCAGATATCAGGGTTCCTGAAGAAAGAAGGTATGTACATCTCTCATGAGACAATATACAAGATGATACGTGATGATGAAACAGGTCGGTTAGCCTTCCATTGCCGTCATAAGATGAAATATAGAAAACGCAAGTCAAAGAATCATCTAACAAAGGCTACCAATATAAAAAGCCGTGTTAGCATACATGAACGTCCTATAGAAGCAGACGGTACACGCTTCGGTGACTGGGAGATGGACACTATCATCGGTAAGGATGGTTGTGGTGCAATACTGACCCTTACGGAAAGAAGTACAAATATGCTGCTGATGGAGAACTCAAGGAAGGTAAACGCCCGAAACCTTTGGCAAAAGTTGTTTGGAGGTTGCTACTGCCATATATGGGAAATGGAGTAAAGACAATAACCACAGATAACGGCAGCGAGTTTGCTGAACACAAATTCATAACAGAAAGACTGAAGGCGCAGGTCTATTTTGCTGATTCATATTGTTCTTGACAAAAAGGAGCAATAGAAAATGCAAATAAGCTTATAAGACAATATATACCGAAAGGGACTGATTTTAATGACATATCTGACATGTTTATCAAGAAAATACAGCATAAGATAAATACAAGACCAAGAAAGAAATTAAATTTTA
>JAGHTU010000022.1 GCA_018065185.1 Candidatus Equicola faecalis
GATAGTTTGCTGTTTGATTCCATACATTCTTACCTTCACCATCCCAAATAATCTCAGTAGCACCGGTAGCGCATCGTACTAACACTACGCTATCCACTGTCGATAAGGTCTCGCCTACGTAGATGGCGTCTTCCTTCTTGGACATCTTAACAAAATCGCTAGAACCATCAACGCCCCAGGTGATGGCAAACATAGCAGGGTCACTATCGGCAGCTTCTCCTGCTACAAATACAAACTCTTTACGTGCTACAGGAGCCGTATAGGTAAAGGCATCCCAGCCGCCAGTCCATTTTTGCAACTCAGGTACACCTTTATAGAGAAGCCACTGAGCTTTGATGGTACCGGAAACCTTGCCACCTACTTCCCATGCTTCAGGAACATCGTTGGTATAGAGCTCAACGGCAGTATTGGCAGCAGTGACAAAAATACCATTTGTATAACCTTGACTACTTACATAGAACGAGTCAATCTCGGCGTCCGTGATGGTTACGGTAACATTTTTAGCAACATCGGAAGCAGGGAATTTCGTTAACAACTCTTCCAAAGATGCGAAGACGGTCTTGGTGAAGGTCTTCTCTGCAACTTCACTGCTCTTACCACCCTTAGTAGCGATAGCCTTAACGGTAGTAGTTGCCGTCAGCGTGAAAGGAGCCTCGTACTTCGTAGAAGTAGCGGAAGGGGTAGAACCATCGAGAGTGTAATAGATAGAAGCGCCTTCAGTCTCGCAAGACATAGAAACTTCTACAGACTCCTCAAACTCAGTCGATTTTGCCGAGATAACAGGAGCTGCAACGACACCTTCTGGCAGTTCAGTGTTCACGCCAAAGAGGACAAAACGATAGTCATTGGTAGCTGTGAACGTAATAGTGGTTGCACCTTTAGGGTCAAACGTAAAATAGTCGTTTGTCGAAGGGTTGTTTTGCAAGGTAAATGGTGAATTGTTGGTAACACCTGCATCAGCAACGAGAGTATATTCTGTTCCATTAACATCTAACGTAACATTCTTGCCTTTCCAGCCTGCAGCATGAAAGTGGAGGGTCTTGGTAGCAGCCGGAATAGTAACTACGCAAGCACCGGCAGCAGAAGCTGTACCGCATTTAATAGCACTTACCGTATCTCCCACAGCAACAATGACCTTAGCTGCAGAAGCAGAAGTGCCACCTGCGGTGGTGAGTTCTACATTGCTCGTATAGATAGTAGCATATTTAGGCAGAGGAACGGGCTCGCTTACCTTAATACTTGTGATGGTAGTATCGGTAGTGGTCAGGTCTTTATAAGAAGCCATCAGGGTAACAGATGCATTGTCTGAAGCCTCTTCAAAAGTTTCGGGATCCAGCGTCCAAGTAATACCACTCTTAATTTGAGAAGTAGAGTCGTTCTTCACATACTTGGTGTAGACGCCCCAAACTTCCAAACCAGCAGGGTCAAATGCTTCACCAACTTCGTATTCCATCTTGGTAGCCATACCTTTGATAACTAAGCTATCTAAAGTAGCAGGAACGGGGGTAGAACCGGCAGACTCAAGCCAAACATTAGTTTGAGTAGCTTTGTACGAACCAAATTGAGTACCGCCATTATTCTTTTGCAAGTAATAGTCATTAGGATGCAACTTGAGAAGACCTTTATCTGTATCTTCATCAATTGTCCAAACGACAGGTTCCTCCATTACTTGAACTGCACCGTTGTCTTTTGCGTTCTTTATTCCCAAATAGAGACCATTGTCAAACTGTATGGTCCAGCCACCAGTAACTTCAGTAAACGTGAGAGCCACAGCATCTGCAACGTCTTCTTTGGCTACACCTTTAATGGATTCGGTTTTGGCAGATCCATCAACATAGAAATAATAATCCTTGTCGCCAGTGGTTGCACCAATGTAGTACTTATTACCACTGGTGATTTCCGCGACAGTAGTGATTTTTTCTGCCAACAACTGCCCGATGCTACAAACGAGTAACATCAGCAAAAAGAAAAGTTTTTTCTTCATAAGCATTTGTTTTTGTTGTTAATAATTAAGTTAATAAAAAAAGAATATTTAAGATTAAAAATTGTCTAGGTTATGCCTTGCAAAAATCACTGTATTATAATTCCTGTGCGCATCACATCTTCGTATAAAGGAGATGGATTGCTGGCATCTAGGAGTACAGGCTCTATCAACGTATTAACAGAACGAGTCGCTCCCCATAAAGACGCAGAGGTGTTCAGCCAATCCCCCTGAATTTCTGGCAGAACAACAGCAACATCAATGTCACTGTCCTTGTGGGCAGTGCCTTTGCTATATGAACCGTATAAATATACTTGAGGATTTTCGACAATCCCCTGAATAGCCTGTTTATATGCACGTACTATTTCGATAACCTGTTCTTTATCCATTGTTGCAGTTCATTTGTGTTATCATAAACAGATTTACAATATTCTGGAGTCAATCGTTCCATCAATGCTTTTTTATATTCAGGATAACGTGATTCAATGTTAAGGGGCATCATTTCATCAATAAATGAGTTTTGTTTCTCACTCATTAAGCTTGCCAAGCCAGAGCCTTCCGACAATTTTATCAAGTTGTGTGTGTATGGCGGTTCTTCTGGCTGTGTAGCGCACCAATAAACCTTTAATGTCTTTTCCAAAACCTGATGACACATGAAACCAACATACAACCAACGATGCGTGGTTAACATCGCTTGCGCGGTTTCCAAATCATAATCCGCAATGTCGAGCCAATATGCGACTCTATCCATAATCTTCTTATGATCGCTTATCTGTGGCATTTTTTTTGGTCGGTAGTATCGTTAATAAAAAGAATATTTGAGATTAAAATCTTGCCTTTGTTTATTTGTGTCCAAAGTTACGAACATATTGGAAATATGCAAAATATAAAACCTTATTTTTTATTCTTTATTGTAAAAATGTATAAACAAAAAATCACGCAATATCGGCAAGGAAGCCGATATTGCGTGATTAGTGTTTTAACCCAAATTAGGAACTAAAGCCCCATTTTCTTGCGAAGGTCTTCAGGAATGGCATTCTTGTTTACCATATAATCCATGGTGTTTGCACAGATGAAAGTCTTTGTCATATACCAAATTCCTTTATACGTGCCCGTCTTTCCCCAAGAATTCTTTACCATGTAATATTCCTTGCCGTTTTGGTCTTTTGCAATGCCATAGATAAGCATACCATGATCGTCTGTGAGTTCCCAGTTGTCGAAGCGTTGCTGACGCATCTCCTGTGTAGGGACAATCTCCGGCACTTTGCAACCGAGAGAATCCAGTTTTGAGGTCTTTGATGTCTTGGTGAGCTTCAGCCATTTAGCCATGTCGCTTCCTGCAAGTGAAGATGTGGCTTTGGAATCGACAGCGTATGCCACGCCCTGACGTGTGAAGCCGTCTTCAGACACATCACCGCCCCATGCTACGGTATAGCCGTTCTCAATGGCGTTGTCGATGATGCGCATCATGTCTTCCATAGGCACATTGTAAGAAAGTGGGAAACGCCAGTTGTCCTGTACTTCAACGGCAAAACGTGTCCAGAAAGGATGATGAGTGTAGGACGTAACGGTGATATAGTCGTTCCAGTCAAGACCGAGTGATGCCGCAAACTCCTGTGGTGTATATTCCTTACCCTCATAAGTGAATTTCTCAGGGCACTTGCCTAAATAGGCATCAAGAATGCCTTGCAGACCGACTTTCCACTGATTGGAAATCTTCTTCGCACTGCTCTTTGCTACAGCTGCAACGTATGGCTCAAGCACGCTGAAAAACTCGTTGAAGTTGTGCAATGAGTCACCATACAGACTTCCTGCGAATGGCATTGCATCCTCGGGACAGATACCGTAATGTTGCAAGCAATAGAGTGGGTCATAGGCACTTCCGCCTTGGGAGAATTGACAGTCACCATGGAAACGTACCACCTGTGTGGCACGGTCCATATACGTCTTGTTTGCCACGAAAGATTCGCAAAGATCGTATTCCTTGCCGCTCTTCTTCAAAATCTCACTTTCAAAGAATGATAGGGTGGAATAAGCCCAGCAGGTACCACTGCGGTTCTGATCCTTGATGCTACTGATAGGATTTTCCTTGATAACAGTAAAAACAGGCTTGTTAGGATTTGTTTCCTTTTTTGCCTTTTTTGCAGCCTGCAGGTTACTTGCGCTTAGACAGACTGCCAGAATTCCAAAAAGAACTTTTTTCATCATTTTGCTTAAGATTTGGTTTTATGTTTTTCTCAAAATTATCAATCTTCTTTAGATAATACTCACGCACATCTTTCCAATGGTAGTAAGGGGCACAATCGGTTTTTATAGGCAATGTCGCCTCTTCCTCACAAAGCAGTGCCTTTACCAGTATATCTTCATCGTGGATATCTTTGCGATAGAAGATAAGTTGTATGTTTGTTGCCATAGGGAATATCCGATAATTCCTCCACTTGGCTGAAAGCTCTTCGATGTTTTCCACAGGAGCTCCAATATCGTTGATTTCCATAAGGAATGTCAAAGGAAGTACCATGGTTTCGTGCCCGTAACGTAGTGTTGCGCCAGGCTTCTCAATCATCAGACAGCTGTCTGCCTCTTCAATGATTTTACGTAGCAGGTTGCGCTGTATGTATGGAGTCACTCCTCCATTGATTGGGTTATGCGAAAAACCAATATACCAACGTGCATTGAATATCTCCCAAATGCCATAAAGCTCGTTAAAGGTGAAAATGTCATTAAGGGTGACGGTATGACGGCTCTCACAATTCTGTATGATTGATGCTATGTTAAAAACAGACATCATCAGTTCTCTTTCGCGGATGTTCTGCTTGACGTAGTCCTTATCCGCAAACAGGGAATTGATGAATCTCGCTGGGTCTAGTTGCTTAGCAGACCACTTTTCCACCACCTCTGCTGTCTTTCTTGACCAGCGGAAGCTTTCTAACTGGCGGTCGGAGTAGTTCATGTAATACATGTCGTGATAACTTGCATCGTGACGTATCCGCAATTTTGGGTTCAAGGCAATTAACTGTTGCAAGGCATTTTCCATTGAGAGAATGCAACGTATGACAACCGTGCTTTTTGCATCAATCACTGCAGAATCAGCAAATACTTCTGGAAAACGCTGATACATCCGCTCTGCTATCTGTCTGTGTTGTTGTGCGCCAAGAAGTGTCAGTTCGCCATAACGGTTCTGTGCTTCATCGGCAAGATACTTTAGGCGTTGCTTTACGCTTTTGCCTAAGTCGGTAAGTGCACCTGCGCTATCGGCTTTCTCAAATACATTCAAAGGGTTTAAATATTCGCCTTTACCACAAAGATAACGTGAGCCATGGCGTCCGTAGTGGCTGATGTAAAATGGTGTCTTGCCTTCCGGAGCCGGCGTCAATACACCTTTTGGAGTAGGGTAGGCTAAGTGATTACTTCCTGCCAGATTAATGTCTTTCATGATTTCTTCCCTTGCTGTCTGTGCGCCAATTGGCAAAATGCCCAACAAGAAAAGAATAACGATTGATAGAAAATAGTGCTTTTTCATAGTTGATAAATCTTTATGTAATTCAGTCTATACCGCATTGTTATTTGACAAATTTTATCCTTTCATTTGCCAAAGGTACAAAATAAAGTCCCCACCGCAAAAAGCAGTGGGGACTTTGTGAAAAAATATTCAGTTATTTCAATTACTTAACAATGAACATTGCTACGCGGTTGAAGTCATACTCGTCAAAGAGCTTGTCTGTGATACCCATGCCCTTAGCCTCAAGGCGCTCAGCAGCGATACCATACTTCTTGATGAGAGTGTTCTTAACAACCTCTGCACGCTTTTCAGAAAGCTTCTGGTTCAAATCAGCTGGACCTTCTGGTGAAGCATAACCTTCGATGAGGATGTTTGCATCTGGATGGTTCTTCATGTACTTAGCAACCATTTCGATTTCTGCAAATTCGTTAGCATCGATAACTGACTTACCCTGACGGAAGATTACAGATGGCTGAAGAGCAACCTTTACAGGAGCTGCTGCAGGAGCAACAACTGGCTTCTTTGCAAGTTCTGCCTTAAGGTCGTTGATAGTCTTGTTAAGACCAGCAATCATGCGATCCTTAGCGTCAAGTTCTGAACGGAGGTCATTGATCTTTCCATTGAGAGCATCGATTTCAGCCTGATCGCGTGGAACGATAGGAGTGAATACACCACCGAGGTTGTAAGCGATACCTGCTGTGAGCTGAACTTGAGCATACTTGCGATAAAGGTGAGTAGTGCGCTCCATGAACTGAACTTCTGGACGGATGCCGAGCTGAAGCTTCTCATTGAGGTTGAAGTTGAAATCAAGAGCGAAATCAATTGTTGAATGAGATGTGGCTCTCCAATTCTCAACACCCCAAGTACCAAACTGGTGGAAATAACCAACACCGGCTTCAGCAATGACCTCGAAGAAACGAGGAGCACCTGCATAACCAGCAAACAGGTTGTTTAGATTTACGAGACCATTAACACCAACATTAAGACCATCAAATAAAGTCTTGTTACCCTGTCCTACAAGAGATGAGAAATCATAGAAAGGATAAGCAGTGTAGTTGTTGTAATTGTTGTTGTTGATATAAGTCTGAGCCCAAATGCTAGCACCAACAACTGTGTTAAAGAACTTGTTTACTGAAAGACGAATCACTGGACGAGCATCTTTCAAAATGTTTTGACCAGCGAATGGCTCGTAAACACCACCTTGCAGAGTTACATAAGTATTGTCGAGCGGTTTGCTGGACTTGTAACCACCTGCTGCACTTGCGTTAAGTGCGAATACTGCTAAAGCAGCAATCAAAATTAATTTTTTCATTTCTTTTAATGTTTTATAAAACTAGAATTAATATAACTCTCAAAATTCAGTGCAAAGTAATAGTATTTTTTCTACATCTCCAAACTTTTTATAAAAAAAATAAAAATCGTTAATTTAAGTTTATGTGAGTTTAAGTTATACGCGTAGTAATACCTTATTATATATGTAGGATTTATAATCCCATTTTTGCCATGGCGGCATTCATTAACATTTTGCCTTTTGAACCATTCATCATTTTCATCATTTTACGAAGTTGCTCAAACTGCTTCAATAGGCGGTTTACGTCATCAATCTTTCTGCCGGAGCCTTTTGCAATACGTTTCTTACGTCCCATATCTAGACAGTCAGGATTTTCTCGCTCGTATGGCGTCATGCTGTCAATGATAGTCACGATGCTGTCAAACGCGGAGTTGTCAACATCAACATCTTTTATCGCTTTCCCCAATCCAGGAATCATGCCGGCAAGGTCTTTTACATTGCCCATCTTTTTGATTTGTTCTATCTGACGGCGGAAATCATTGAAGTCGAATTTGTTTTTTGCAATCTTCTTTGAAAGGCGAAGCGCCTCTTCTTCGTCAAATTGTTGCTGAGCGCGTTCAACGAATGAGACAACGTCGCCCATGCCGAGAATCCTGTCTGCCATACGATCGGGGTGGAATACATCAATAGCTTCCATCTTTTCTCCCGTTCCGATGAACATGATAGGTTTGTCAACGACCGTTCGCACAGAGATTGCGGCACCTCCACGGGTGTCACCATCAAGTTTTGTGAGTATAACGCCGTCTATTTCGAGACGGTCGTTGAATTCTTTGGCTGTGTTTACGGCATCCTGACCGGTCATCGCATCAACGACCAAAAGTGTGTTGTCCGGATTTATGGAGTTTTTTAACTGCTTAATCTGGTGCATCAGCTCTTCGTCTATAGACTGACGTCCTGCTGTATCTACAATGATTGTGTCGTAACTTTTTGCTTTTGCCTCACGGATGGCGTTCTGTGCAACGGATATCGGGTCGGTCGCACCTTCTTCCATATAAATAGGTACTTCTATCTGTTCGGCTAAAACACGCAACTGCTCCATTGCGGCAGGGCGGAATGTGTCGCAGGCAACAAGCAGCGGACGACGGTGTTTCTGCTTTTTCAGCATAAGGGCCAGTTTTCCGGAAAAAGTGGTCTTGCCGGCACCGTTCAAACCTGCCATCAATATTATTGCCGGGCGATTTTCTAAATTTAATTCACGTGCGTTGCCACCCATCAATGCTGCCAGTTCGTCGTGTACTACTTTTATCATCAGTTGCCCTGGCTTTATGGCAGTCAGGACATTCATGCCAAGGGCTTTGGTTTTAACTGAGTCTGTAAAAGTCTTTGCTACTTTGTAATTTACATCGGCATCAAGTAATGCGCGGCGTACGTCTTTTAGAGTCTCTGCAACGTTGATCTCGGTGATTTTTCCCTCACCTTTGAGTATTTTGAAAGAACGGTCAAGTCTTTCGGATAGATTCTCAAACATTATAATTTGTCTTTAATTATTTTATATCAAAAAAACGGGCTTTTGCCCCATACGGGTGGCAAATTTACATAAAAATATCAAGATAGGGAGTTGCCGTTAATACATTTTTATTATCTTTGCGGAAAAATTATGCACGCATTGAATCGTATGTCGAGGTTTAGCGTTGAATTTAAATAGATGGATATTGACAAAATTATGATATACAACCAAATGAAAAAAATCGGATTACTGTTAGTCGTATTCATGACATCCTCTTCAATAATGTTTGGACAAGGTGCCAACAATATCAAAATAAATGAAGTGATGGTCAATAATACCGATAACTATCTGGATGAGTATGGTCGGAAATTACCATGGGTGGAGTTGGTGAATAATTCGTTCACCACCTATAATGTCCGTGGTATGTTTATTACCACCAATAAGGAAGTGCTGGATAAAGATATGAGTGTGCCTGAGCGCATGAAGCTCATGGGGCAGATTCCTAATGGCTTCAAAGAGTCGCTTATAGAGGGACGTCAGCATCTGCTTTTGTATCTGAACTCAAAGCCTGAAAAAGGACCTCGTCACTTGGATGTGGTTGTTGATCCGGCCCAAACTATATGGATTGCTCTTTATGATGGTAATGGAAAGAACCTTATTGATTCGGTGACTATACCAGTAATGAAGCCTAATTGCAGTTTTGCACGCATCAAGGATGGTGCTCCGGTGTGGAAGATACAACCGGTTACAATGGTGACACCTAATTCGGCAAACAATGCAGGGCAAGAGGTTTCAAAGATAGAGAACATAAAGGCAAATGATCCTTATGGTATCCTTATGGCAATAATAGCAATGTCAATAGTATTTCTTGCACTTGTCTTACTTTATATATTTATGAAGGGCTTCGGCAAATTAAATATGAGTATGGAAGCAAGAAAGGAACGCACGGAAAAATATAAAACACTAATTAAAATACGCAAAGCGTCAAAAAAAGCAATTACAATGGCAAAGGATGGTTATCAGAAAAAGGGCATTAATAAGGAAACTTATATGGCAGTTATCGCAATGGCCCTAAGTGAGTATGCACAGGATGTGCATGATTTGGAAAGTGGTATTATCACTATCAAGAGAAAGAACACTGCGTGGAATGCAAAACAATTTTAAGTGAGAATAATCTATCGGGAGTAACAAAATAAAAATATAATAATCATGAAGACTTATAAATACAAAGTTGAAGGTGTTGAATATTCAGTAAACATTGATGAGATTGAGGGAAATGTGGCAAAAGTAACAGTCAATGATGTTCCTTTTGAGGTTGAACTGACAGAGCGTATCCGCCCAACTGGTAGTGCACCGAAGAAAGTCGTTGTAGCGACTCCTGCTCCAAAAGTTGAGGTGGCCCCTGTTGCAGCAGCTCCTGTAGCAACGGCTTCAACAGCAGCAGGTGCTGGTAAAAAGATTCTCGCTCCGCTTCCGGGTACGATAACAAGTGTTGAAGTGGCTGTAGGGCAGACTGTAAAGACGGGTGATACTGTGGTTGTGCTTGAGGCTATGAAAATGCAGAACAACATTGAAGCTGAATGTGATGGTACTATCACTTCTGTTTGCGTGAATAAGGGTGATGCCATCATGGAGGGTGCAGTGCTTGTTACTATCGGTTAATCCTATTACAACACCACAGAGTAATTTCTTATATGACTGGTACACTCGATTTTTTACTTGACAATTTTAATGAGTTTTTGACCTATACTGGCTTTGCCAATGGGCAGGTGGAAAACTATATTATGATTGCAGTCGGTGCTTTCTTTTTGTGGCTTGCCATAAAGAAAGATTTTGAGCCGCTGTTGCTCATCCCTATAGGGCTCGGTATCATTTTGGGCAATATCCCTTTCCGTGCAGATGCAGGATTAGAAATAGGTCTTTATGAGGATAATTCCGTGCTGAATATTTTCTATCAGGGCGTAAAGCAAGGGTGGTATCCTCCACTTGTCTTTTTGGGCATAGGTGCTATGACAGACTTTTCGGCTCTTCTCAGCAATCCAAAACTGGTGCTTGTAGGCGCAGCTGCACAATTTGGTATTTTTGGCGCGTATATGGTTGCTCTGGCATTGGGTTTTGAGCCGAATCAAGCTGCTGGTATTGCTATTATTGGTGGTGCAGATGGTCCGACAGCTATATTCTTGTCGTCAAAACTTTCCCCTAACCTAATGGGGGCAATAGCCGTTTGCGCATATTCGTATATGGCACTTGTCCCGGTGATTCAGCCTCCAGTAATGCGTCTGCTTACTACGAAAAAAGAGCGTCTTATCCGTATGCCTAAGCCTCGTCAGGTGTCGAAGACAGAGAAAATATTGTTCCCTATTGTTGGACTTTTACTTACTACGTTTATCGTGCCGTCTGGGTTGCCGTTACTTGGTATGTTGTTCTTTGGCAACTTGTTGAAGGAAAGTACGAAGACAGACCGTCTGTCGTTTACTGCAGGTAATGCGTTGAACAATATCGTCGTGATGTTGCTTGGTCTTACGGTAGGTTGCTCGACACAGGCAAGCGAGTTTTTGACACTCAATACGGTGAAGATATTTGCCCTTGGTGCAATGGCGTTCATAATTGCTACTATGAGTGGTGTACTCTTCGTTAAGATTATGAATATTTTCTTAAAAGAAGGTAATAAACTGAATCCGCTTATTGGAAATGCGGGTGTAAGTGCTGTGCCTATGGCGGCACGAATATCGCAAAATCTCGGTTTGGAATATGACCGTCACAATTATCTGCTCATGCATGCTATGGGACCGAATGTGGCAGGTGTCATCGGTTCGGCAGTTGCTGCAGGTGTATTGCTCGGATTCCTCGGATAATATAATCAAAGAAAGTCCTGAACATGAAATGTGCTCGGGACTTTTTGTTTTAATATTTTGTATAATATAATATTATGAAAGATATGTTCTATAAATTTTTTAGATTTCTCTCCGGCAACCTTATTGTTGCCGTTCTGTTAATGGTGGTGTTAGGAATAGTGTTGGGTTCTTATATGCCTCTTTGGTTTGTTCGCATCTTTATAACGTTTAATGGGATCTTTACGTCTGTTCTATCTTTCATTGTGCCTGTTCTTATCTTGGCACTCGTTACTTCGGCTATCTCGGAGACGGGAAGTGGGGCAGGAAAGATGCTTGTGTGGACAGTTGCATTAGCTTATATTTCTACCGTGCTTGCCGGACTTTTTACTTTAGGCGTAAGTGATGCGTTGTTTCCACAGATGGTAACAATACATACAGATGCAGGAGGTGGGATGAGTGGCGTGTTGCCAAAAGAAGCACTTGCTCCATATTTTACATTTGATTTCCCTCCAATGATGGATACAATGTCGGCATTGTTGTTGAGTTTTATGCTCGGTCTGGCAATGCTGAAATTTAAATTACCAGTATTGCAAGGTGCTGTATTGGAGTTGCGCAACGTTGTCATGATGGTGATAGAAAAAACGATTATCCCATTGCTCCCGATATTCATATTTGGCGTCTTTATGAAGATGACTATTGCAGGAGAGATGCGTATGGTCACTCATGTCTATCTGAAGATTATTGCCGTCATGGTGTTGTTGTTGATGGTTGTATTGCTATTGCAATATCTAATTGCGGGATGGGTGAGCAAACGTAATCCGTTTATGCTCTTCCATAAGATGTTTCCTGCTTTTCTAACGGCGTTGGCATCCAGCTCGTCTGCAGCTACGCTGCCTGTCACGTTACGTTGTGCGGATAAGATGGGCGCAAGGAAGAATGTCGTGAATTTTGTTATTCCAATGTGTGCTAATATACATCTCAGTGGCGCATGTGTGAGAACCATTGCTTTGGCGATTGCTACGATGCTAATGTTTGATGTACCATATTCAGGTGCACAGATGATAGGTTTCATTTTTATTTTCTCTGTTACGGTACTCGCTGCACCGGGCATACCTGGTGGTGTGATAATGGCTGCTATCGGTATGATTGAGGCTATGCTTGGTTTTCATGATGAGATGATAGGAATAATCGTTACGCTCAGTATTGCTCTTGATAGTGTAGGTACGGCAGTCAATGTCTGTGGGGATGGTGCGTTGATGATGATTGTGAATCGGTTGACAGCCGATGCGAAGACGAATCATTGTTAATGGTAACTTTTTTTGTGGTTGTCGTTAAAATGTAATAACTTCGCAACCAAATTGTGTGTTGCATGTTTTGGAGTAGAAGGAAAACGATAGAAAACACGAATCTATTGCATGGTATGACAGATTATCATTGTCATATTTTGCCAGGCGTTGATGATGGTGTTAAGACAATGGAAGAGAGCCTTTCTATTCTTAATCGTTATGAGGAGTTGGGAATAGAAGCAGTTTGGTTTACACCGCATGTAATGAGTGATTTGCAGAATACGACACAAAGTTTAAAGGAACGTTTTGAAGATTTGAAACAGGCTTATAAGGGTAATGTGTCGTTGAATCTGTCGGCAGAGTATATGCTGGATGAAGGATTTCTTGATTTGTTGGAAAATGATGATATTTTGACGCATGCCTTAAGTGGTCATATACTTGTTGAAACGTCATATTTTAATCCTCCCGCAGATTTGATGTCTGTGTTGGAAACAATAAAATCGAAGGGGTATTTCCCTGTATTAGCGCATCCTGAACGATATATGTATATGGATGACAATATGTATCAGCAAATAAAGGACTTGGAAGTGCGTTTTCAGCTTAATCTTGGTTCTTTAAGTGGCTGTTATGGTAAACATGTAAGAAAGAAAGCCTTAAAAATGCTGAAAAAACATTGGTATCAGTATGTGGGTACAGATTTACATACGGAAGGTATGCTTGATATGATTCTAGATGCAGAAGTTCCTTATAAAATGTCGGAATATTTAGGGAAATAATAAAGTAGAAAACAATAAACATAGATTCAATATGAAAAAAAATGGTATTTTAATTTTGATGCTGATTACGGTAATAGCACTTTCAGGGTGTAAGACTCCTGAAAATATTACGTATTTCAAGGATACTGATTCTATTTCTGCAATACTTACACGTGATGTTGAGCCTTTGAAATTTAAGGTTGGTGATAAGTTGAATATTTTGGTCAAGGCACAGGGCGAAGATGCACTTAGCCGTGTCTTCGGTATATTGCCAGGTGAAATGAATTATACACAATCAAATGTTGATCCTCGAAATCCTCAGGTTTATACGGTAGATTCGAATGGTAATGTCGATTTCCCTACAATAGGTCTTATCCATGTTGCTGGTATGACACGTGTTCAATTGGCAGAGACTTTAAAGAAAAAGATTATTGAAGAGGGGTATGCAAAGGACGTAGCAGTTAATGTTTCAACTTTAGAGATGAACTTTAGTGTGATGGGTGAAGTGGCACATCCTGGACGTTTTGAAATCATCAAGGATCATTTGACTATTTTGGATGCATTGGCTGATGCGGGAGACCTTACAATATATGGAAAACGTGAGAATATTAAGATACTCCGTCAGGAAAATGACCATAGAAAAGTTTACACCATCAATTTGACTGATGCTGGAAACATTGTGTCTTCACCTGCATATTATATCCAACAGGACGATGTGATTTATGTAGAGCCAAATAAGGCTAAGGCGCAAAATTCGGAAATTGGCAGTATGACAACCTTATGGATATCATTGACAAGTATAGGTATCTCGTTAGTATCGCTTATGTTTAATATTTTGAAATAATTTTAATTTATGGAAACTCATTTGAATACATCGAATGTACAAACCAAAGAGGCTTCGGATAACGTTCTTTTGCAACTGAAAGATTTGTTCCTAATTTGCCGTTATCGGTGGTATTGGTTTGTAATTTCGATTGTGTTTTTTTTAGTTGCTGCTTTTTTCTACATTGCGAAACGGCAACCTATCTATACCAGAATGGCCCAAGTCGAAATTAAGAGTGATAAAGCTGGGCGTAGTATTCGTGGGGCTTCAAGTGGTTTTGGTGATTTGGGATTGATAAACTCAACCAGTTATGTGCAGAATGAGAAGTATATGTTCCAAAGCCCTGATCTTATGCAGGAGGTGGTCCGGAATCTTCATTTACAATATAATTATACCATAAAAGGTAAATTGCGTACATCAACATTGTATGGTACATCCCTACCTGTTGAGGTTAGAATCAGTGGAATGAATTCCGGAAAGGTCGTTGCAATGAAGATTTCGATGAATGAAGATGGAAGTTTTACACTATCGGATTTCGTCCTTAATGGAGAAAAAATAAAAGCAATAGTAGACGGTAATCTCGGAAAGAAACTGAAAACTCCGGTAGGTACTCTTTATGTCATACCAACTAATAATTTCAGGCAGACAAATACTTCAATATATGTTACAGGTGTCAGTCTAAAGTCAGCAGCTGATGCCTATCGTAGCAAGTTTTCTGTAGAACCATTAGATAAGGAAACCGATATTCTTTCTTTGACCGTTAGGGATGTAAATATAGAAAGAGCCGAAGATTTGCTGAGTATGCTTATTGAGGTTTATAATAAACGTTGGGTAGAGGAAAAGAATCAGGTTAAGGTGGCAACGGGCGAGTTTATCCGTGAACGATTGTTGAAACTTGAGAGTGAACTTAACGGCATTGATGAAGTAATTTCAGATTTCAAGAGTGAGACTGGTGCACCTGATTTGGCTGCTGCAGGTCAGATGTATATGAGCCAAAATCAGGCTAATCAGGACAAACTCACAGAGTTACAGACACAATTGGAGTTGGGACGTTATCTGCATCAGTTCGTTGCTCAGAAACAGGATGGTTTGATCCCGTCTGGTATTGGTATGAGTTCTGCAGGTATAGAGCAACAGGTAACAGCATATAATGATCTGGTCTTGAAACGCCAATCTTTGTCGGTGAATAGTAGTGACAATAACCGCCTTGTTAGAGAAATTGATTCGCAACTTGCTGATATGCGTTCAACGATCATCAAGAGTGTTGATAATCAGAATCTCGCTCTCCAGAAGCAGATTTCACAGTTACAACTTCGTGGTACAGATACCGAAACCAAAATCAGACAGGCTCCTAAACAGGCAAAGATATTGCTTTCTACTGAACGTAAGCAGACGGTTGAACAGACGATTTATATGTATCTATTGCAGAAGTTGGAGGAAAACGAGTTGTCGCAGGCATTTACTGCATATAATACCCGTGTTGTTATGCGCCCTTATGGAGGAGGTGCTCCAACAGCACCAAATACAAGAAATATCTATCTCATAGCTTTAGCTTTGGGTATATTACTTCCGCTTGCGATAATTTATATCAATGAGGCGATGATAACAACCGTTCGTACAAAAAAAGATGTTCAGGATGCTCTCACAATACCATTTGCAGGAGAAATACTACAAGCAGAGCCTATTTCTCGTTTTGGAGGTTTATGGAAAAAGACTATTCAAAAGAGCAAATTTCTTGTCGTAAAACATGGTAAACGTGATGTTATCAATGAGGCTTTCCGTGTGCTGAGAACAAATGTTGAGTTTATTTGCCCAAAGGATAAGTGTACGATATGGGCTAATACGTCATATAATGTAAACTCAGGAAAAACATTCTTGGCAATGAATCTTGGCTTAACGTTTGCTTTTAAGAAGAAAAGGACTTTGCTTATTGATTGTGATATGCGTAAGGCATCGTTAAGCGAATATGTTGAAACCCCAAAACATGGTTTGAGTGACATATTGTCAGAGAAAGTCAGTGACTATCATGAATTGCTCGTAAAACATCCGGATTCTGAATATCTGACTGTATTGCCAGTTGGTAAATTACCTCCAAATCCAACGGAGTTGATATCCACTCCGAAATTTGCAGAGATGTTGAATCAGATGCGTACAGAATATGATATTATTTTCATTGACTGTCCCCCTATCGAAATATTGGCTGATGCACAAATTATCAATCCTCTTGTAGATAAGACATTGTTTGTTGTGCGTGCTGGTTTGATGGAGCGTTCTTTGTTGGCAGATTTGGAAACTTTATACCAGCAGAAGAAATATAATGGAATGAACGTTGTCCTTAATGGTACTCGTGGTATGGATGGTTACTATGGCTATCATTATGGTTATCGTTATAGTTATGCTTATCGCTATTATTATCGCTACGAAGGCAAACCATCAAAGGCCAGAAAAAAGGCAGGTTTAAAATTATTCAGTTTATAAACTCAAATTACATCTAACTAATATATGACTATGAATTATCCGAAAATTGGTATTCGTCCAACAATAGATGGACGTCAGGGGGGTATCCGTGAAGGACTCGAAGATAAAACCATGAGCCTTGCGAAGGCTGTGAAAGAGTTAATTGAGACGAACCTTTATAATGGTGATGGCTCAAAGGTGGAATGTGTTATTTCTGACACTACAATAGGTCGCGTTGCCGAAAGTGCAGCATGTGCTGAAAAGTTTGAGCGCGAAGGAGTAGGTTCCACTATCACCGTCACATCTTGTTGGTGTTATGGTTCTGAGACGATGGATATGAATCCTCATTACCCAAAAGCTGTTTGGGGATTCAATGGAACAGAACGTCCTGGAGCTGTATATCTTGCTGCTGTTCTCGCGGCTCATAATCAAAAAGGCTTACCGGCTTTTGGAATATATGGCCATGATGTGCAGGACCTAGCAGACAATGCCATACCTACGGATGTGGCAGAGAAAATCCTGCGTTGGGCGCGTGCTGCACAGGCTGTTGCAACAATGCGTGGCAAGAGCTATCTGTCAATGGGTAACACCTGCATGGGTATCGCTGGTAGTATTGTTGATGCAAATTTCTTGCAGGATTATCTCGGCATGCGTACAGAGTATGTCGATTTAGTGGAAATTCTTCGTCGTGTGGATTTCGGAATTTATGACCATGAGGAGTTCCAAAGGGCAATGGAATGGGTCAATAAATACTGCAAACCGCAGGAAGGGCATGATTATAATGAAGACCGCGCTCTGTTCCCTGGCACGCCAATGACGACCTTCAATGGTAAGGGTAAGGGCAAGAGCCGTGAAGAAAAAGATGCCGATTGGGAGTTTACGGTGAAGAATATGATGATTATCCGCGACTTGATGGAGGGCAATCCGCGACTTCTTGAAATGGGTTATAAGGAAGAAGCACTAGGGCATAATGCAATATGTGGTGGAGTACAAGGGCAGCGCCAATGGACAGATTATAAGCCGAATTTCGATTTCCCAGAGTCGTTGATGTGTACGTCTTTCGACTGGAATGGTATTCGTGAGGCTAAAATATTAGCTACAGAGAATGATTTTTGTAATGGTATTTCAATGCTTTTCGGGCATTTGCTTACCAATCGTGGGGTTATGTTCAGTGACGTCCGTACTTATTGGAGTCCTGAAGCCGTTAAGCGTGTTACAGGAAAAGCTCCAGAAGGGCTGGCAGCTGGTGGCTTTATACATCTCATCAACTCTGGTGCGACAACACTTGATGCAACAGGTGCTATGAGTGATGCCGAGGGAAAAGCGACAATAAAGGAACCATGGAATATGACCCAAACAGATGTCGAGGCATGTTTGAATGCTACAAATTGGATGCCTGCTGATCGTGATTATTTCCGTGGTGGTGGCTATTCTGCACATTTTGTGACGCGTGAAGGAATGCCTATGACTATGATGCGCCTAAATATGGTGAAGGGACTTGGTCCGGTAATGCAGATTGCTGAAGGCTGGACTGCTGAACTGCCTAAGGAGCAACATGATATTTTGGATAAACGCACAGACCCTACTTGGCCTACGACTTGGTTTGTTCCTCGCACAGATTCTTCGATTGACGCATTCAAGGATGTCTATAGTGTAATGAATAATTGGGGAGCCAATCATGGCGCAATAGCCTACGGACATATTGGTGCTGACCTCATAACATTATGCTCAATACTCCGTATTCCAGTTTGTATGCATAATGTGCCGGAAGAAAAAATCTTCCGCCCATCTGCATGGAATGCTTTCGGAATGGATAAGGAAGGTGCTGATTATCGTGCATGTCAGAATTTTGGTCCTATATATAAATAATGTATATGATATTGTAACGTATGGAAGTCGGTGGTGTTGAGCACCGCCGACTTTTTAGTTGATTATTAGTCATAATTAAAGAGAACGGAAATATGGAAAAAGTAATACAACGGAAGTATCTAATACCATTTATTCTTATTACATCTTGTTTTGCTTTGTGGGGTTTTGCGAATGATATTACAAATCCTATGGTTAAGGCATTCTCAAAGATTTTCAGGATGAGTGTTACGGAAGGTGCATTTGTACAAGTAGCTTTCTATGGTGGCTATTTCGCTATGGCGTTTCCTGCTGCTATGTTTATCAGGAAATATTCCTACAAGGCCGGTGTGCTTATGGGATTGGGGTTATATGCTGTTGGTGCTTTCCTCTTCTTTCCTGCGAAGATGGTTGGGGAATATCCTTTCTTCCTGATAGCTTATTTTATACTGACTTGCGGATTGTCGTTTCTTGAAACAAGTTGTAATCCTTATATCCTATCCATGGGAAGCGAGGCGACTGCTACACGTCGTTTGAATATGGCGCAAAGTTTCAATCCTTGTGGCTCGGTATTGGGGATGTTTGTTGCTATGAACTTCATACAGAACCGTTTGAATCCTATGAGCAGTGATGAACGGGCGTTGCTTGATAGCGGCCAGTTTGAAGCAATGAAACAGAGTGATCTCCAGATACTGATTACTCCTTATTTGATTATTGCTGCTGTTATCCTTGTAATGTTCTTCATAATGCTGTTTATGCGTATGCCAAAGAATAGTGACCAAAATCATGATATTAACTTTTTGCCAACACTGAAACGTATCTTTTCCCTGCCACGTTATCGTGAGGGTGTAATCGCGCAATTCTTCTATGTGGGTGCGCAGATAATGTGCTGGACTTTTATCATACAGTATGGAACACGTATTCTCGTTGGTCAGATTCCTAATGATGTGGAGCAGTGCATTCTTAATGTGCTTGGAAATGATGCTGAGGGTATGCTTTCTGAACGTTCAGCCGAAGTACTCTCACAGGGGTATAACATTATGGCAATGCTTTTATTTATCTGCTCACGTTTCATCTGTACCTATCTTATGAAGTGGTTGAATCCAGGTTTGATGCTTTTGATATTCGGTTCATTGGCTATGGTTCTAATTTGCGGTGTGATAGGCATAGATGGTCGCGGTGGTTTGTATTGCCTTGTTGGGGTAAGTGGGTGCATGTCACTAATGTTCCCGACCATTTATGGTATTGCTTTAGAGGGCATGGGGGATGATGCGAAATTTGGAGCAGCAGGTCTTATCATGGCGATTCTCGGTGGTTCTGTGCTTCCTCCTGTGCAGGCATTGGTTATTGATATGGGTAAAATCGGTGGATTCCCAGCAGTGAATCTGTCATTTGTCTTGCCTTTCGTTTGTTTTATCATTGTGGCAATTTACGGATATAGAATGTTTAGGTTTGCAAAGGTAAAAAAGTAGTAATTTGACAATAAAATATAACAGAATACTTGACTTTAACACTTACTAAGTCTAAGATATTCAGTTTGTTCGGGAAATGTTACAAAATAGTGTAAAAAAAAGTTTAAAAAAACTTGCACGATACAATTTTTTATATTTACCTTTGCATTGTTTTAGAAATAGAATTAATTGTTTTACAAATTAAAAAATCAAAAAAATGAAAAAATTAGTTTTGATGTTCGTAGCTATTGCAGCTATCTCATTTGCATCTTGCGGTAACAAGACTCAGGAAAACGCTGAAGCTGTTGATACAGTTGATACTACTGTTGTTGACACAGTTGATACTACTGTTGTTGATACAGTTGCTACTGACACTGTGCTGTAGTTGCTGAATAATCTTCGGTTAATCAGGTTAACTAAACAGAAAAATGCTCGTCATTATTGACGAGCTTTTTTATTTTCTATGAAAAACTCATGAAGATAGACGACATAAATATAAGTTCTGGTGCCAAAGCCGTATTTTATACATTGGGATGCAAATTAAATTTCAGTGAGACATCAACGTATGCCCAAATCTTGAAATCAAAAGGTGTTGTCAAGGCACAGCCTGGTGAAAAGGCAGATATTTGTGTTATCAATACTTGTACTGTGACAGATATTGCCGACCGCAAATGCCGACAAGCAATAAAACGATTGATAAAAAATCATCCTGATGCGTATGTGGTGGTGACAGGATGTTATGCACAACTGGAATCGGAAACAATACAAAAGATTCCTGGGGTGGATTTAGTATTGACAAAAGATCTTCGTGAATTTGTACCATCATGTTCTAAGGGTGACAGAACACGCTATTGGCTTAAAGTACAAGATGGTTGTGATTATTTCTGTACGTATTGCACGATACCTTTTGCACGTGGCAGAAGCCGTAATGGTAGTATTGTATCTCTTGTGAGCCAGGCTGAGGAAGTCGCTCGTCAGGGAGGTAAAGAAATCGTTATCACCGGTGTTAACATAGGTGATTTCGGAAAGACCACTGGTGAGAGTTTTATTGACCTTGTACGTGCTTTGGATAATGTCTCAGGTATAGAACGTTATCGTATCAGCAGTCTTGAGCCAGATCTTATCAGTGATGAACTGATAGACTTTTGTGCCACAAGCAGCAGATTCATGCCACATTTCCATATACCTTTGCAGAGCGGTAGTGATGCCGTGTTGAAACTTATGCATCGTCATTACGACACGGCGTTGTTTGCAGACCGAATCTATCGCATTAAGCGTCTTATCCCCGATGCTTTTATAGGTGTCGATGTCATGGCTGGTAGTAGGGGAGAGACAGAGGACTATTTCAATGAATCATATCATTTCCTGCAATCCTTACCTGTGTCCCAACTCCATGTGTTCCCTTATTCGGAACGGCCCGGCACGAAAGCACTCCGTATTCCGTATGTTGTGGACGAGAAAGAAAAGAAGCGCCGTTGTCATCTTCTTCTTGCACTTTCTGATGAGAAACTGCATTCCTTTTATCATTCTTTTGAGGGTAAAGAAGCGAAAGTTTTGTTCGAACATGCTCCCAAAGGTAAGCCTATGCATGGCTTTACGGAGAACTATATCCGTGTTGAGATGCCGACAGAGGCCTCAATGTTCAATGAAATAGTGACAATACGGCTTTCCGCAGATAATATGAAAAGTCCTAAGGACTGATATTCAGTTTAGAAGTCCTTCTTCTGTGAAATTGCGTAAGAGGTTTACGTCTTTGCGGAAGGTGTAGGTTCGCCCGTCAGCACCTTTTGCTGTGCAATATAGGAAATATACTCCTTGCGCTACATCACGTCCATTGTATTTCCCGTTCCATCCGCTTGATTGCGTGTAAGGGTCTGTCCACTCATATAGTTTCTGCCCCCAACGGTTGAAGATGTACGCATGGAACTCAATCAAGCTTTTAGCACCCTTTTTGGCGTTATAGTAGTCATTTATGCCGTCGTTGTTTGGACTGAATGCATTTGGAAAGTCGAGGGTGCTTGTCGGTATGCTGACCGTGAATGTTTCTGACCCGCTTAATGCTTCTATCGGGGCAGATTGGCTTCTTGCTTCCATAGAATAATTCCCTTTGACCATGAAAGAACCGCTTTCAAGGAAGGTGTATGTTGTTATTGTGTCGTAGCGTGTAAGGAATGGGTCGCTTTCTTCTTCATCTTTCCGAAATTCCCATGTATAGGTACAGTCGTAAAGGGCAGTATTTTTCGGAGTCATCTGAAAGCGTATCATCACTGGGGCATCGCCAGAGTATGAGCCACCCGTCATCAAAGAATCTTCCATACCCGGTCGGATCAGGTAATAACTGAATTCTACCTCCGGCAAATCGCTTTCCTGTGCAAAAACTGCAGTACTACCGATTTGTATCATACAAGCTAAAAGGATGAGATATCTTTTCATGATGAACTTCTTTTTGATATAACGAAATAGTGATATACTTTATTATTATGTGTATAGGTCAAGCACGTATCAGTGTCTATAATTAACTTAAACTCTACGGATTAACAGTTTGTAACTGCTAATAAATCGATGTTTTCTCATCTTTGCCTCGTCCTCTTCCGCTCGTTGCCTACGAATCGTCGTGACAAGTTGAGCAAATCGTCGTGACAAGTTGGGCAAATCGTCGTGACGATTTGGAGGCTCTGTTGGTTTGACCTTGAGGCATCGTATGTATAAAAGTGATTCTTATACAGTTGGAAATCGCCGCATTTTGGCTCGTTGATGACCTCTGCTTACTTTATATTTTCGTCGAATTCACGTTGTGATACTTAATGTTCTTTCAGTAGTCTGTAATATTCCGTTGTGCCGAGCAGGAAGCAGCCTGTGCCGTAGTCTTCAAAGTCAGGACGACTAGTGTAGGTTACTGGCTGTCCGTCTTTTGGTTCTTTTCCCGTACCCTGCAACCATCCGATGAAGCCGTCTGGGTGTACCACCGTTTTCAATGCATCCCATGCCTTCTGGCATATAGGCATATATTTTTTTGCAGGGATGATACCTGTGCGTATTCCCCAACTCAGTCCGTAAAGGAAGAGGGACGTCCCACTTGTCTCCGGACCTCCGAATGTAGTAGGGGAGGCGAGGCTTACGTTCCAGAATCCGTCTTTACGCTGTAGCCGTGCAATAGCTCTTGTCATTGCGAGATAGTCTTTCACCAATTGTCGGCGTAAGGTGCTCTTTTCCGGCAGACGTTCTATTGTACGGCAATATGCTGCATATACCCATCCGTTGCCACGGCTCCAATAGGAATTATTTCCGTCTTCTTCCTTGTATGGAGGATTAAAGTCGGCATCGCGCCACCACAAGCCCTCTTTTGCATTCCACAGTCCGCCGTCTTCACTGTTACGT
The DNA here is from genome assembly GCA_018065185.1 of Candidatus Equicola faecalis. Classification (GTDB taxonomy): domain Bacteria; phylum Bacteroidota; class Bacteroidia; order Bacteroidales; family Bacteroidaceae; genus Prevotella; species Prevotella faecalis. The sequence goes on from JAGHTU010000022.1 coordinate 23,108, forward strand.
ATCCACATATACAGTTTTTCTGCCTCGGTAGTGTATTTACTGTCACCTGTTATCTGTGACAGATGCACCATTGCCGGCATAGCCATCTGTATGGCATCTACCCACCACCAGTATTTCTTTTGTTTCATCTGTCCGTCAAAGTCCGCTTCGTCATCGCGTATCTGTGCATCAAAGTTGGCTATGACATTGCTTATCATCTTTTCATCTTTTGTCATCTCATAACGCATGAGATAGGTCTGTGCACAACATTGGTCATCAGCATTGCGTGTGTTGACACCATTCCTTACGTCCCATTTGTGGAAATTGCCCCATTCATCGACGTAGTCTATATAACTCTTTTGCGGAGCAATGGAATTAAGTGCCATCAAGCCTTCATAATAGACCCCACGTGTCCAAAGATTACTTGTCCGCTCGCGTTTGACAAAAGTCGGCTTTTTAGGGTCTGGACAGGTGCGCATGAAATATGCGTTTGTTCGTTGTGCTGCTTCAAGCACTTCCTGTGCCTCGTTATTTCTGTATGTAATGATGCGTACATGTGAGTTTAGTCCTGAAGCCACAGGTTTCCAGTCGGTGTAGTCGCCTTCCTTGTAATATAGTTTAACGAAGTTTATCTCATTGAACTTTCTCCATTTTACCCCTTTTCTGTCGAGGTCAGCAATGCGGTTTGCAGGTAGGTTGGTAACTTCTATACGAAGTGTGTTGTTGCCCTTTACGATAAACTTCGTGATGTCAAGTTCATAAGGTACGCACCATGCACAACCGGCATATTTTCCATTGACATATACGCGAGCTGTCTCGCGCACATCGCCAAGGTCAATGATTGTGTGTTCACCACGTTTTTGTCCTTCGCTCTTGAATGTCGTTTCATAGACGCCTGTTCCCATCGTGATATCTGCATTTGGCAAAGCTAGTCTTTCCCATGTCTTCAGCGTGTCCAGTTTCAGCATGCCATCTACCTTTGGTGTGCTCTCAATGAATGAGAAAGTCCATGGAGTGTTGGTCAAGTCAAGTGTTGATGCCTTTTCCTCGGTGGACCGACTGCTTAGAAGGCAGTTGCTCTCTTGCACCTCATTATAAGTTCTGATGATGACTGATTCGCCAGAGCGCAAGTCGAGGAATATCTTGCCGTCTGTCACTTCTGCACGGGATATATCACCCGTAACAGGGTCGTGGAGGTAAGCATCCTGGAACGGAACAGACAGCTGTACGTAGTTCCTTACGTCTTTATCCGTAAGGTTGCTGATGAAGTAATGATAGCCTTTATCGTTGCTGCGTCTTATCATCTTCATTCCGTATGTGGTGCGTATATCTTCTGCTTTTGCCACGCGTGCCATAGCTTTCTTTTCGACACCATATATTATGGTTGCACCCTGCGACTTCAATGTTTCGATATGATTGCGGCATTCATCGCTCATGCGTCCGCTTCCCGGGATGATGAGGGCACGATATGTAGTGCCGGCTTCTGTCATGAGAGTCCCGTTTTTGCCGACACTCACGCCCATTAGGTATTTCTCACTGATGTAATCGCAGTCGTAGCCGGCTTTGTCAATATCGAGAATACTCTTTATGAAGTCCGGTGCCAGTTTGCCCATATCGTGTATCGAGAATTGCATAAGCAGTCCCTTTGTGCCTTTACCTTTCGGACGTGCCCACATGTCCCGTACAGGTAGGAATACGAGGAAATCATTGTCTGGCTTCCCCATCTGCAGGAAGCTCTGACAGCGTGTGATGTAATCGTCAAACGACTGTTGATCGCGCCACAAAGGATTTGTAGGACTCATATCTACTGATGCATAGAATTTCCATCCCGGCCATGGGTCGTCTTTTGGAGAGTAGCATGTACCGTGGAAGAATACATGGTTCACCCCAGCGCAGAACAGCAGGTCAAGGTCTGGTTTGCATTGTGCGAAACTGGTGCGGAAATGCTCTGTGAGCCATGTGAATGTCTCGCTTGACGTTATCGGTTTGCCCATGATGTGTGCAGCCGATGCGGCATATTTCATCATACTGTAATCAGAGTCATTATGGCGTATCTTACCGCTATCAACCCTTAGTCCTTTGATGCCGAATTCCGACAGACCGAAACCTTCTATCTCAGGGATATCCACTGCAGCATAGTTGTCTATAAGGTTGGCAGGTGAGCCATGCGCCTGATTGCGAGTCTTGGCACCATGGCTGTGTGCCCATGCTGTCCATTGCTCTGTGAAGTTGGAAAGCAGGAGGTCGCCAAGTGTTTCTCGATAGTCGCTCAACACTTTATAATCTTTGTCTTCTACGTCGCCAAGTAGTTCCGGCATGTGGTCCTCAAGACGGTATCCGCGCAGTCGGTAGAAATCTTCAAAGAAAGTCGGTGTCCAGTCAGCATTATACACTTCGTATGAGTCGTTGAAGAATACCTTCGGATAAGGCACTCCACTTTCTGTGAAAGCTCTGTCAAAACGCTCTAGGTAATGCTTTACGGCAGTCTTGCTGAAATGGTCTATCACCCATCCTTCACCACCGGGTGCCGCGCGTTTCACCTTTTGTCCTGTACGTCCGGTATATACTGCTATGATGCGAAACATCTCTCCTTCAGGGTACACGAGTATGGTGTCCAGTTCGGCGAAACGTGCATCTTTCGGATTCCTCACGGAGAGGTCAATTTCTGTCAGACGGAAATGGCTCACCAGCGTGTCAACGCAAACCAGTTTACATGCAGCCTCTTCGATTGGTACTTCCGGTCCGCCAAAAGGCCAACCTGTACCACAGTTCATATCCATCTGGATGTCGTACTGGTCGCCGAACATCTGGCATGTGCGTAATGCTTCCATCCAGTCACGAGACAAGAATGGGATATTGTTCTTATCATTTCCTTTTACGCCGTATAGTGGCGTTATCTCCAATGTTCCTATACCTTTTGAAGCATATTCTCCGATGTTCCATTGCAGGTCATTTGTCGTTACTGCACTTCCCAACCACCACCAGCGGCTTCCTGGTTTCATCTCCTGTGTCACCTTTGGCCATGTCTGTGCCATACATTCATTTGTATGGATAAACGAATGAATCAAAAGTGTAAGAGTTAATAGAATGATAATTTTTTTCATAGGTTTTGTAGTTTTGTTTTATTGTAATCTGTCGCAAAGTTAATATATTATTGCATTTTTTTCAACCCTTCCCATCTTACGCACCATGTGCCATCTTTCGGGAAACCATCGTATGTGCAGAGCATCGCAACAGCCGATAGTAATGCACCATTGCCAGGCAGGTATATGCGCAGGCGTCCATCCTGATAGTTGTGCCCATTCTGCAGGTATGTGTTCTTTTGTGTGTCTGTGAGAAGTATGTTGAGTGCAGTCTGATATTCTCCCAGTCGTGTGGCAGCCATTGACATCATACCATAATCCCATCCCCAGGTGGTGAGCCAGTTCCAGTTGGAGACGACATCGGCAAGTGTCGCTCTCATCTTATCCTTGTCATATAGGTATGATGGTGGCAGACAACCACATGCACCGAGCACGGCAGGGTGGTCGCTGTGTGAAGCACGCTCGAAACTCATTTTTGCAAATTCTGCATCGCTACCGCTTGTGTTTTTCGGTTTATAATTCTTTGTCGGCATTCCTGCGGTATATATACCACTACTCTCTGGCAGTAGTGAAATGTTTGGTATTATCTTTGCCCAGAGAGCATTCGGTTTCATTCCCTGACGCTCGCGCCAGCGCTGTGCCGTCAGTAGCGCATAATGACAATATGCAAGTTCGTAAGGTTGATTATATGCCATCTTCCACGACATACTTTCCTGCATGGCTGTTGCTCCGCGCACCTCATAGTGTTTCGTCTTTGGGTTGAATGACAGGAAGTCGGCTATGAAATCGGCTGTCTCTTCCACGTGCTGTGCATATTGTTTCAACACTCTGTCGGCTTCTCCTTTCGTTTCTGCACTTTGGTATAGTTCTTCGGCAAAATAGATATAATGCGGTTGTTGCCAGATGAGGAATGAACCCACGTTTGATGGTGCTTCGTCCGCCCATGGGTCGGTCATCTTCATCCATCGTATGCCCTTAAAACCTTGTCGAGCGGCAATCTCACGTGCCTTTGGATAAGCCACTTCATCATACCATTGCATAGCCTTTTCCATCACTTCCTTATGTCCCCAGAGTGAAAAATCAAGAAGATGCCACCATGCCATTTCCAAATGAGGACGACCGAACCATGTGTTGTATGTCAGCCCCGACTCTTGTGGTGGCATTGATGTGCGACAGTTTGTGGCTTTTAGATATTGTGATAGCACTACTCGGCGTTCCAGTTCCTTGGCACGTGCGTCGCTACATTGTGAGAAATCCACAATACCCCCTTGATTCCAGTAATTGCGCCATGCTGTTTCTGTCATGCCGATGGCTTTTTTATAGGCAGGGGCAGGCTTGATGTCGCGCGTCATACTGTATGTACAACTGAAAGCGATGGCATTTTCTTCAGTTGAGAGGGTGAAACAATGGGCAGACCGTTGACTTAGACGTGCCTCTCCTTCCCAGTCGATGCGCACGTAATATTGCGTACTGTCAATCTTGCGCTGAAGGATGGCGTATCTTGGACCACTCTCAATTATCGTTGTGGTGTGTGCAGATTCCTTTTCCCAATCGTTGCCATCGTCAGAATGTCTGCCGGAAGGGTAGGAGTAGCGGAAAGTCAGACTAGCCTGTCCTGTCTGAAAAAGATTCGTCAGCAAGAGTGCTGTGATACGGTCTTCATCAGGACTGCATAATGTGTAGGTCTCAACCTGACTTTCCTCTGCTTCGTACATTGATTCTATGCGCCCTTCCCAAAGGCGGTTTATCTGATGGATGTTCTTCAATTCGGTGATAGGAATTATTTCACCCTGTTTGTTTTTTAGTTCGATGCCTATGCAACCTAAGTTTAGACGGTGCGGGTTCTCGCGGAAATAGGCGGTGGCGGCAACTTCCCGTTCTGTTGCTCCGCTTTTCGTCTTTTTCTCTACTGCATAGATGCTCTCCCGTCCGTCGTGTATGGTGTATGATTGTTGTGTCTCCTGCTCTGTCAACGAGAGTGTGTTGGGTGCGGAGTGCCACCCCCATTCAGACTGTGCGCAGAGTGGAACACCGTTTGCGTAATATTCTGGATAACTCTGCAGTCCCGTCACATCCACTGTCGTGGCAAAATGGCCGTTGCCCACTGTCAGGGATGACAGTGGGTCGGCTTTTGTTATTATGGGATTGTTGCGGTCAAGTATCTCTTCACGGTTCAAGGCTGTCAGAGATGTGTCATATCCCATCATCTCCATTTCCAGTGATGCCCAAATGAACGGACCGATGCCCTTGGCATCATTGTCGCGCACTTCCTCGCTCATATAATACTCAAAACTCCCGTCACGGCGTGGGTTGTTCTCCGGACCGAGTCCGGATACGGCGCAACAATTTGTCAGCGATAGGGTTTTGTCTGCGTTGACCTTGATAAAGTTCTTTATCAGTCCGTTATATGCTTCGATGCCTTTCTGTCGGTAGCTCTCATCAAGATACCCCAGACGTGCACCTTTCAGCAGACAGTATGTGAACATCGATGAGGCTGTCGCTTCAAGGTAGTTGTGTTCATCCTTTACGTCCAGCACGTCATACCATGCTTTTGATTCCGGGTCTTGATATTTCATCAGGGCTTTCATCGCCTGTTGGAACAGGGCGATTACTTCACCACGGCGTGCATAGTCCTGTGGCAGAGCATCGAGCACCTCTATCATTGCCATGACATACCATCCCATGGCGCGTGCCCATGAGTGTTGTGAAAGACCAGTCTCCTTGTCTGCCCAGAACATGACCTTGCGCTCATCCCATGCGTGCTTCCATAGTCCTGTCTTTGCGTCGTATGTGCGTTTGCCTGTTTCTATTATCTGGTCAACTGCATCATCATAATATTTCTTTACGTTCTCTTTCTTTCCTTTCAGCATCGGTGCAGAAAGGGTGTAAAAGGGCAATCCCATGTAGATGCCGTCAAGCCATACCTGATAGGCATAAATCTTCTTATGATGCCACGGACCGGCTTTCGTGCGTGGTTGGTTCTGCAGTTGACGGAAAAACGTCTGTAGGGCTTCCTTCTCTCCCTGCTGTGGTGAGAGTTGGTACATGCGGTAGATGAAGCGTGCCGGCCGGATATTGTCGAGGTTGAATGTCTCGTAACTGTAGTTCTCGGTCTTGCCGTCCTTGGCAATCATCCTCTCGGGATATGACTTCAAGTATTTCAGTATCTCCTCATTCCCGTATTTCAGGTATGTGTCGAGCATGGATTCTAGTTCGATGCCCACGACATAGCCCCATTTGGGACGTGTGGCAAAGTCGAGCATATAGCTCTTAGGGCAACGCTTCATTTCTGAGAATGTCATCCATTCGGAGTAGTTCTTGAAGGGCTTCTCCGTCAGTACAAGACTTCCGTTTATCATCACGTTTTCAAACCGTACGTTCTCCATCTTGCCACGTAGTAGGTTTCCTTTTTCCGTCACTCCATTCCACTGGCAGTTCTTTACATGTATGTTCTGCACGTTGCACGACTCTTTTAGTCCATCGATGTAAGCGCCGTATTTACTCTTGTTGCAGTTCACATTTTCAAGATATACGTTCTTCACAGTAGGTATGTGTCCGCGCTCTGCCTGTTCGTTGATTTCATAGACGAGGTTTATCTTTAGTACGGCTTCCTTGCATTGCCCCACGCGGATGTTGCGCACGTAGATGCCGTCTGTCACACCGCCACGACAGGTGTTTGTCTTGAGTCTTATCACGCGCTCCAGTTCTGGCGAGTCCATATCGCAGTCCTCCACAAAGATGTTTCCTGCTCCGCCGGAAATCTCGCTACCGATGACCACTCCACCATGACCGTTCTCCATCTTGCATCCGCGCACGATGATGTTTTTTGATGCCATGTTGCGTGTGCGTCCATCGCGGTTACGTCCGCTCTTGATGGCTATGCAGTCGTCGCCAGTATTGAAGTGGCAGTTCTCAATCAGTACGCCATCACAGCTCTCAGGGTCGCACCCATCACCATTAGGACCGTCATTATCCACGCGCACGCCTCTCACCGTCACGTTCCTGCTCTTCAGGGGGTGAAGCACCCAAAACGGGGAGTTTAGGAATGTGGCGTTCTCAATAAGGATGCCGTCACACTGGTTGAAACATACGAATTGTGGGCGCAGACCATGTCCTTTACCGAAACGGCGCTCGGAAATGGGTGTCCCATTGTCGCTCATCTTCAGTAGGGTGTTGCGTGAACCACGGCTCTGTGCTTCCGGTGTCGCGTCCGTACAACCGAAACGCCCTGCTCCACACATAGGCCACCAAGTCTGTCTTGAGCCTTGCCCGTCAAACACGCCTTCGCCTGTCACGGCGATGTCGGTCTCCTGATATGCGTATATCAGTGGAGAGTAGTTCCATAGGTCAAGTCCTTCCCATGAAGTTTCAACGAGAGGGTAGAGATCTGGCTCAAAAGCAAACTTCACCAAAGCCCCTTTCTCTGCCACGAGCATGACATGGCTTTTCATGCGTATTGCACCTGTCTGCCATTCACCGGCAGGGATAATAACTCTTCCACCACCTTTCTTCGACATCTTCTCGATGGCCTTGTTTATGGCTTTCTGGTTCTGGGCAGCGGTGTTGGTGGTCTTCGCACCATATTTCGTGATGCTGACGCTACGTGTTGGGAACTGTGGCTGGCGTATGGATGCCTCCACCTTCTTGTACTCCGTGTCCCAGATACCCGCTGATGCCGTAAGACTGATGAGGAGTGTTAATGCTAATAGGATTGTTTTTTTCATAGTATGTTATTTAAGGTAAATGAAATAAGGCAACGGTATAAGATTTTTATTGCTTATTGCCGTTGCCCTTTGTTATGTTTTTAGAATTTATAGAACACACCTTTATACTATACCCTGTGCCAGCATAGCATTTGCCACCTTCATAAAGCCTGCCACGTTTGCACCTTTCACATAGTTGATATAGCCGTCTTCCTGCTTACCATATTTCACGCAAGCGTTGTGTATGCCTTCCATGATGCCGTGCAGACGTGCATCCACCTCTTCAGCTGTCCATGAGATGTGTCCTGCGTTCTGGCTCATCTCCAAGCCTGATGTTGCCACGCCACCGGCGTTGACAGCCTTGCCCGGAGCAAAGAGTATGCGTGCCTGAACGAATGCGTCGATGGCCTCAGGTGTACAACCCATGTTGGATGTCTCGCCCACGCATGTCACGCCATTGCTGAGTAGCATCTTTGCGTCTTCGCCGTTGAGCTCGTTTTGTGTTGCACAAGGGATGGCAATATCGCACTTCACTTCCCAAGGCTTCTTGCCTGCGAAGAATTTTGCGCCAGCAAACTTCTGTGCGTATGGTGCACAGATGTCGTTACCACTTGCACGAAGCTCCAGCATATATTCTATCTTCTCCTCGTTCAGACCGGCTTCGTCAAGGATATATCCGTCCGGACCAGAGATAGTTATCACCTTCGCACCGAGCTGTGTCGCTTTCAGGGCTGCACCCCATGCCACGTTACCAAAACCGGAGATAGCCACCGTCTTATCCTTTATGCTGATGCCTTTGGTGTCGAGCATGTGAGTGATGAAATAAAGGCTACCGAAACCTGTTGCCTCTGGGCGCACCAGTGAGCCACCGAACTCCAGTCCCTTGCCTGTGAGCACACCGCTCCAGTCGCGTGTGAGTTTCTTATACTGACCGAACATATAGCCGATTTCCCTTGCGCCAACGCCTATATCGCCAGCCGGTACATCTACTTCAGGACCGATGTAACGATAGAGCTCATTCATGAATGCCTGACAGAAACGCATGATTTCTGCATCGCTCTTTCCGCGTGGTGAGAAGTCAGAACCGCCCTTTCCACCGCCCATAGGCAGGGTGGTGAGTGAGTTTTTGAATGTCTGCTCAAAGCCGAGGAACTTCAATATGCTCAGGTTCACACTTGAGTGGAAGCGTATGCCACCCTTGTATGGACCTATGGCAGAGTTGAACTGCACACGGTAACCGATGTTTACCTGCACCTCGCCATTGTCGTCCACCCATGGCACGCGGAACGTGATGATGCGCTCCGGCTCCACGAGCCGTTCAATGATTTTTGCCTTTTCAAACTCGGGATGTGCATTATATACATCCTCAATAGACACTAATACTTCTTTTACTGCCTGTAGAAATTCTTTCTCACCAGGATGCTTGACCTCAAGGTCAGCCATAAGTTTGTCGATATTCATAATCTTTATAGATTTAAGGGGTGCTCTATTAATTACATTTTAGGTGATTTTAAGATGTTTCTTTAGCAGATTGTTGGCATACATGAAGGAACGATGCGGGCATCGTGACTGAATGGAAGACAGCAAGATGTAAAGAAAAAGCTAAAAGCATCAAAATAGCAATACACACCCATAGTTTGTTGTTTTTTATTTTGCGGGGAATTATAGAACACCCCTTAAGATTAAACTTCCAAATAATTATTCCTTGCAAAGATATAAAAGCATATCGAAAAAAGATGCAAATAATCATGAAAATCTTTTCTTTTCCCTCGCGCGCGTGTGCGCGTATATATAATAAGGTATAGGGGAAGAGTTTCTGAATCCAGTTATAAGTTATGAGTTATAAGTTGTGTTATAAAATAAAAAAACAAACCATCGCGTCGGGTCACGCAAACCATCGCGTGAAACTGCTCTAACCATCAAGGCAAAAACTAGACAACTCGATTTGCCCAACTCAACGGCTCGATTCACTCATGTTGATGGGTCGATTTGCCCATGTTGACGGGTCGATTTTTGTTAATTGATAATTGACAATTGATAATTGATAACTTTTGTCCCTTTTGTTATCTAAAACAAAAACACTCACATTATTTATTTTCTTTTAAATACACTTGGATTCTTTTGTTTTTTTTATGTAATTTTGCCATTCAATTCCGAAATTGCATAAAAATATGGCTACAACAAATGTTTATATTCACAGAGAATTAGAGAACGTAATAAAGGAAGCAATAGAATATTTTTCTGTTATTTCCATCACAGGTCCACGCCAGTCAGGGAAAAGTACATTACTAAAATATCTGTTCCCTCAATTTAAAAAATACAGCTTGAAGGATGTAAATATAAGGGAGTTCGCTAAAAACGACCCTATCGCCTTCCTTAATCAGACAACAGATGGAATGTTTATTGATGAGGTGCAAAAGATACCTGAATTATTGGAATACATTCAGGGCATAGTGGACGACAACCCTGAACGAAAATTTCTGTTATCAGGGAGTTCTAACTTTGAAGTACTACACGGTCTATGTGAGTCCTTACCTGGTAGAGCTGGTGTGTATGAATTGATGCCTATGAGTTTTGGGGAGGCAAAGAAACAACTGGAAAATAAGAATATAAATGCTTTACTATACGAAGGGCTTTATCCTGCCGTCTGTTCTGGGAAAAACAAGGCTAAGTTTTTCTATCCTTCTTACGTCAAAACATATCTTGAGAAGGATGTTAGGGACCTATTGCACATACAGGACCAATTACAATTCTTGAAATTTATGAAACTATGCGCTACACGAGTGGGATCATTATTCAATGCTTCTGAAGTAGCCAATGAGGTTGGTGTTGATAGCAAAACCATCACGCGTTGGCTGTCCGTATTGCAAGCATCGTATCTTGTCACCCTGTTGCCTCCTTATTATCAGAATATTAGTAAACGACTGGTAAAGACGCCTAAACTTTATTTCAATGACCCGGGATTGGCATGCTATCTACTGGATGTTGAAACAGAGCGTCAATTAGACAGGGACAAGATGCGGGGAGCCCTATTTGAAAATTATATAGTGATGGAGGTAATAAAACATCGTCTAAATCAAGGTCTTGAAGGTGGTGTTTTTTTCTATCGAGACTCCAATCAAAATGAAGTAGATATACTATTGAAACAGGAAGGAGAACTCGTTGCCATTGAAGTTAAATCATCAATGACTTATAATACGTCATTCGAAAAAACCTTAAAGAAAATAGACCAATGTGTAGAGATCCCCGTGAAACATAAAGTCATCATCTATAATGGAGATTTTGAAAATACCACAGGAAAAATCAAACTTATCAACTATAGACATATTGATGAGATATTCTAATGTTTTTTTATGTAATTTTGTCATCCAATTCCGAAATTGCATAAAAATTATGGCTACAATAATATGAGACGTTAGATATTATGAGAAAGATTACAGAAGAACAATACAAATTTGCACAATCAAGAGTAGAGGTACTGCTACCATTGATGGATGACACAACTCCTTTGACAGATCCCAAGGCTGTGGAACTGATGATGATGTCTAATCTGCCCAAATCATCATGCTGATGATTCAAAACCTCAAGCGCAAGGAGCAGAGCGCAAGCATAGCTTGCTACGCAAAGAGGCAAAAATGTTTCGCCAAGTAATTTGTCAATCATTTATCTGTCATCACTCGCAAAATGATTTGCGTATGTGGAGGAAACAACCAATACTTTTGCAACGCAAGGCAGTGCAAATTAGGTGAAATATGTGACTAAATTTGAAGTGGAATGATTATTGATCGTCAACACTACATACAGCAATTGGAGAACAAAAGTTGGAACGGAAGGGTGAAAATCATGCACAGGAAACTTTTTTTTTTCTGCATCATACATCCGACTCCTTCCGTAAGATGGTAATATTGGACGGCAACAGTCGCTATCGTGTGGATAAAGATGGTGTCGCATATATAGGCATAATACCATTCTTATTGCAGGCAGATCTGTTAGAGAAATTATAAAAGAATGCGAGTCATTGGCTCTGCCACTTGGCTAGTCCAAGAAACAAAAATAATTATCAATGATCAATTGTCAATTATCAATTTGCAAAGCTATTTGCAACGCTTTGCAAGAGGGTGAAGAAAAATATGTAAAAAAAATTATGAATACTCTTTGAATATATGCGGAAATATTCTTAACTTTGTGCTGCAATTTTGAAGGAAATTGCAATGGCGGGGACTTTGTCTTTCGACCCCTAAAGAAAGATTGGCCACAAGGCTGCGATAAAGCGAGAGCAGAGTGATGAGTGCATTGACTATGCCGAGCGTGAGCAGTCTCGAGCGAAGCTCAAGGCTGTCAAAAGATAGATGCTGAATAGCAACAGATATATTACATATGGGAAACCAGTTAGGAAATGTAAAGAACATTTCTACTCTATTTTATTGCAATAATGAATAAGTACGAAATACCATTTATCAATGCATGTATTAGAGCATTCGGTCTGCGTTTCTCTCTCTCTCGGGAGAAAGCCTATGACTATTTGCGCCGTCATGCTGGATTGTCGTTTCTTATTGAGTTCTATGATGTAGAGCATCTGCAATCTATTGATGAAACAGTGGACGACCTTGTTGTGATGTGTGGTAAAAATGGAGGGCAGTTAATTTGAAAAAAGTAAATGTGGTTTTGATATGAATTCTTTACCTACAAAGGAGCAGATAAGAGAATACCTAATCTCTAATATAATAAATGAGATGGTGCGATACCTTATTGATGAAGAATCTTTGTCATTGGAGCAAGCTATGGACGTAGTTTATCGCTCAAATACTATACAACTACTGCAAATGCCGGAAGGTGAGCTTTATGTACAAAGTCCGGCATACGTTTATGAGATGATGAAGCAGGAAATATGTAAGGATACTGCTAGTCATTTCCTATCATTCAAAACAAAATAAACAAAACATTATGAAAACAAATCGTGGCTTATTGAAGATGATTTTATTGGGTATTATCACGTTAGGTATTTACCCGATTGTAGTGTACTCTCAGATTTCTGAAGAGATTAACGTCTTGGCATCGCCTCATGATGGCAAGCATACGATGCACTATTGTCTTATCTTTTTTCTTTTTTCATGGCTGACGCTGAACATCGCAACACTTGTGTGGTGGCATCGCATCAGCGGTAGGATTGGGCAGGAGTTGCGCAGACGCAACTTGCAATATTCTTTCGGTGCTTCGGATTTCTGGCTTTGGAATATCTTGGGTTCGCTGATAGTGATAGGCCCGTTTGTGTATATCCATAAACTGATGAAAGCGATGAATTTCATCAATGCCGATTGGAATAGCGGTAATAAGTGATATCAAATATAATAAACAAAAGAAATTATAATGCCTAAAGTCCTTCTATACATAACTGCAAAATTGTTTTGGACATTCCTTTTCTACAACAAGGACTACAATGAGAATCGTGCTCACGTTCATGTTGGCAAAAAGGATACTCAAAATCTTTGCAAGATTTGGTTAGAACCTGATGTAAGCATTGCAACACAAGGTGACCTGACAGATTCACAGGCAAAACAACTCTTGATTTTGGCAGAGACGTATAGAGATAAGCTATTATCCCAATGGAAGAATTTTAAGGAGGGAAAAACAATAAGAATAATTAAAATAAAAAAATAATATGTTCACAAAAGAAGGATATTGGAATGTGACTCCGCAGATAAAGTCGATATTGTTCCCTGTGCGTGGAAAGTGGCAGGTGGACCTTGTAGATGGAAGAAGTGTCGTGATGCCGATAAGTGCTTTTCCATCTTTGAAGAAAGTGCCTGTGAGCCAACGTTCACAATGGTATCTCATGGGAGGGGGAGTGACGTGGGATTCCTGCCCGGAAGTGATACATATTGAACAGATATTAGGGGATTACCGAAAATATAATCACGAAGAAGATGTATAAGGTCAACGACCAAACGACCAAACAAAAACAGTAAAAACCGCATGAAAGAAGAGATGTCTTCTAACGCCTGTTCTAAACTTGACGGAGTCAATGTCGTCATAAAGAATGACCAGACCGTCCCTATGAACGATTACAATGCAGTCCTATACCTTCAGACCGACAATCTGCTACAGGATACTATTGCTATTATCGATTCAGCTCGCGACAGTGCATACCGTTCTGTCAATACGTTGATGGTGATTCGCAACTGGCAGTTGGGGCATCGCATCTCCGTCGAAAACTTCAATGGGCAAAAGCGGGCAGAATATGGTAAAAGGGTTATGGCACAGCTTGCTGCCGACTTGACTAATCGCTACGGACGGGGCTTTGATACGTCTAATCTTTACAAGTTTCTTGACTTCTATCGCTCTTTCCCACAGATTTTAGACACGGCGAGTCTAAAATCCATACAACTTACATGGTCTCACTATCGTATCCTTCTCCAAGAACACGATTCGAAGGCTAGGCAGTGGTACGAAAACGAAGCCATCACGCAGATGTGGAGTGCGCGCACCCTGCAACGCAACATTTCTTCACAGTACTATCAGCGCATGCTCTTAACACAGCATAGTGATTTGGTAGAGCAAGAGATGCATCAGCTAACGACTCCGCTTCAAAACCAACCAAATATAAGCTCATTCTTCCGTCTGAAGAAGAACTTCGTGCAGAAATACAAGCACAAAAGAACATTTATCTATTGCAACATACATCTCCTTAACAGCCAGAATCTCACAAAAAGTCATTGGCTTTGCGAGGAACAAAAAACATTAAACATTAGACAACTAAACAATATAAACAAAAATCAAAACATTATGAAAAAGAAAATTACATTATTGAAAGTCTTTATGACTTTATGCTTACTCCTCGTGAGCTTCGGCAATGCGTGGGGAGCGGATTATGAGGAATTATTTAGCATTGCTTCAGATGACGTTGTAAGTAATACTAGTTACGCAAAGTACGAAAAGACTGTTGATGGTCGAGATTGGATAATTACTTTCGGTGGTAACAGCAAGTCTGTAGGAACCAACTCAGGTAATAGAAGTAAGTGCAACTTGAGTAGTTTCTCCAAATATGCCGTTTCTCCTGTAACAACTTCTGAAGTTGCATCTGCTTTTGTCTCAACAACTAGCATTTCAGATGTTTCAAAAATATCTTATACTTTCAATGGAGGAAGTAATCAGACAAATACGAAAGTATATTTAATCTATTCGTCAGATGGTAACACATTTAGTCAGATGAAATTGGCAAGTGTAACTCAAGGTGCTAAAATATCTTCAGGCACAGCATACGAATTTACTAAATGTTCAGGATATTTTGGTTTGCTATTTGAGGCAACTAATTCATCTGGAAACTGGAGAATTGACGCTGTAAATATTACATTCTACAAAGAAGGCGACACTCCTTCCAAAACTCTTAAGTCTATCGCCATTTCAGGCACTCCTAAAAAGACGACATACGAAGCTGGTGAAGAATTTGATCCTGCAGGATTGACAGTAACAGGTACATACGATGATGAAAGTCAAGCAGAAATTACCTCTGGTATCACATGGAACTCAACTCCTAACCCTCTTACCGCAGGAACAACTTCAGTTAGCGTAAAGGCAACAGTTGGCAATATTGAAAGTGATGCTTATCAAGTTAATATTACCGTTTTGGCTTTAGAAGGTGATGAGCTTACTACAACAAGTGTTGGTTCTCCAAGTTCATACACTACTTGGGCAGATAAGACTGGCTCCCAGAGGGTGGCTAAATATGCTGGTCAATCAGCAGGTGGTAACAGCTATATTCAAATGAGAGCTCTGTCTCCTTCTGGAATCGTTAGTACGACATCTGGTGGAAACATTCGTAAGATTAAAGTTGATTGGAACTCTTCTACTGCGAGTAACCGTAGCCTAAAAATATATGGATCTAACACTGCTTATACAGGTACTAATGGGGCTGCCGAATTATATGACGAAAACGCAAAAGGAACAGAACTCGGTACTATTTCCAATGGGACAACCGAATTGACAATAAGTGGCGATTATGCATACGTTGGTGTGCTCCCCGATGGTGGAGCAATGTATTTGAATTCCATTACTTTCGTTTGGGAAGAGCCTAAAAAACTTGATCATATCTCTGTAACTGGCACTCCAAAAGATTTCTTCGTTGGTGATGAGTTTAACCACGACGGAATGACTGTAACTGCTTATTATGATGATGAAACTAATGAAGATGTAACAGCTTCCGCTACTTTCACAGGTTATGATATGGCTACTGCTGGCGAACAAGACGTTACTGTTACATATAATGAGAAAACAGCATCTTACAAAATCAACGTTCAAGCAGTTGTTCTTACTTCTGTTGTGGTTTCAGGCACACCAACAAAGACAGAATACTTTGTGGGCGAATCCTTCAATCCTGCAGGTTTAACTGTTACTGGTCATTATAACAATGGTACGCAAGCTACAATTACTGAAGGAATCACTTGGACGATAACTCCTGAAACGTTTACAGAAACAACACAGAACTCTGTTAATGTTAAGGCAACTGTATCAGAAATCACAAGTGATGCATTCGAAGTTACAGGTTTGACAGTTACTTCTCCTGCTTCTTTATACACACTTACTGCAGAACCTGCTGAAGGCGGTAGTTATACTGTAACAGTCGGAGAAGATCCTGCTGTTGAGGTTACAGCAGAAGCAAAGCAATTTATGGTTACAGAAGGAACAGTCATTGTGGTAGAGGCTACTGCTAACGAACATTACAAATTAAACGAAAGCAAACTATTTGAAGGAAAATATGCAGATGAGACACCAATTACTTTCGATAACACAGGTGTAGCAAAGAAAAAGCAGTTTACTTACGGAACAGCTGATGCTACCATCACAGCAAAATTCCTTCAGATGTATGCTGTAAACATTGATAAAAATATTGAACATGGAACTGTCGTTGCTGACCCTGTAGAAAATACTCCTACTTCTTTCATTACACTGACCCTTACACCAGATGCACATTATCATTTTGAGAGTGTAACGGTGAAGGATAAAAATGGTGGCGACATTGCATTAGAGGGAGAACCGATAACTACTGAAGAAGGCATCACAACTGCAAAATTCAGGATGCCTGCTGCTGAGGACACAAAGGGTGCTGTATCAGTTACAGCCACATTCGCAGAAGATGCAAAATACACAGTTACATTCAGCGTAAATGGTGAAAATACAACAAGCGATGCTAACTATGCTGGTGAGCCTGTTGAGTTCCCGACAGTTTCTCCTATTGCAGGTTACACATTCATGGGATGGACAGACGCACCTATCATAGGCACTCAACAAACCGCTCCAGAGTATGTAACAGGTGCAACTTATCCTGACAACAACGATAAAGTTTTCTATGCAGTGTTTGCAAAGAAAGAAGGAGAAGATAAATATGTGAAGGTTACTTCTGCTCCTACAGATTGGCGTGGTAAATATCTGATTGTTTACGAAGATGGAAAAGTTGCATTTGATGGAAGTCTTGCCGAGCTTGATGCTGTAAGTAATACGAAATCAGTTACAATCTCAAATAATGTTATTGCGTCAAGTACAGAAATGGATGCTATTGCATTTACGGTAGCATATAAAACTGGAAGCACTAATGTTTATAGTTTGAAGTCTGCAAGTGGAAAATACATTTCAGGTACTACAACTACTGCAAAAGCAACCAATGGCTTGAAACAAGATGATACAGATGCAAACTATGAAATCAGTTTCAATGGCACAACTATTGAAAGTAAATCAAGCGACCAACAAATGGTATTGAAATATAACAAAAATAGCGGTCAAACTCGTTTCCGTTTCTACAAGAATGGTCAAGAAGATATTGCTCTCTACAAGAAACAAGAAGCCACTTACTCCAACTACACAACGACTGTTACTACTACCGCCACGATGTCAATCACATCAGCCAAGTGGTCAACATTCATCGCTCCATTTGATGTAGAAATACCAGAGGGCGTTGAGGCTTATACAGTAACTGCAACTGAAGATGCTCTGGTATATACACCAGTAGAAACAACAATAACAGCATGTACGCCGGTTGTTCTTTTCAAAGATGTTACCGAAACGTATAAACAGGATTTCGTTGGCGTAGATAATGCTGAAGAAAGAACTTTCCAGACGGAAAGCCTTGTAGGTACACTTGATGCTCTTGCAAAAGGTGAAGTTCCTACAACAACGGAAAGTGATGTACCTGTATATCTGTTGCAGAAGCAAAACGAAAAAGTAGGATTCTTCAAGTTGGACCCTACTAAGCAATATTCTCTCAATGCTAACCGTGCTTATCTTGTAGGTGTTGCAACAGCAAACGCAAAGGCATACTATGGATTTGACGATAATGACCCGACAGGCATCAATAATTTGCGTGGTGAGCGGTGGAACGTGCCGAGAGAAGGCATCTTTGACTTGTCTGGTCGCAAACTCTCTGCTCCGCAGAAGGGCGTCAACATTATCAATGGTATTAAGGTGATTGTTAAATAAAAATATAGGAGAAACAGATTATGAAAAAGACATATATTGTTCCGATAGTAAAAGAAATCACTGTTCGCTTTGAGAATCATCTGTGTTCAGCATCAAATCCACAAATGAACGACCAATACGCTTCTTCTGAAGTAGAGCAGGAAGGTGGAGGTGATGGACTCGGCAAAGAAGACGGCTTCGAGTGGGATTGGTAAACACACCAATAATGAATAATCTCTAAGATTTATGTGAGAGGGCGATGCAAGAGCATCGCTCTCTTGTTTCGTAACAAAGAGGAGCAGAGAAAGCCCCCTCAAAATCTCGCAGAGTGGAGACTTTATACCCTCTCTCTCTCTGGGCTGAGACTGAATGTCTCTCTGTTTGCGATGGCTTGACCTTTAGGTCGTCAACCAACGAAAAACAAAACATGCTGTTTTATCCAAAATAAATGAAAATACTCGTAGGAAATTATTGTAGTTTGAGGAATAGTTCGTAATTTTGCATTCTGATAGTGCATAATATCAAACAATCTGCATCGTTAAGGTGCATTGTGATATGCCAAATCCTTTTAAACCTTAATTAAATAGGTATGCAACGACTGATAGAAAACTATAAGAGGCTCCTAAAGCTAACAGAAAGCAAATTCCATAGGTATATCTACGACAAGGTGAACTGGAATGGTCGTCTGGTAGGTATTGTGGGCGCAAGAGGTGTCGGCAAGACAACGATGATCTTGCAACACATCAAGGAAGATATGGACGTGAACAAATGCCTCTATGTAAATGCAGAGGATTTTTATTTCTCTTCACACAAGTTGGGGGATTTGGCTGATGAATTTTGCAAGATGGGAGGTGAATATCTGTGTATTGATGAGGTGCATAGGTACGAAGGTTGGTCTCAGGAACTCAAACTGATTTATGATTATCATCCAGATCTAAAGGTCGTATTTTCGGGGTCATCCATTTTGGACATCAACAAGGGAGTGAAGGCAGACCTTTCTCGCAGAGCAGTAAAGTACACGATGTACGGGATGTCTTTTCGCGAATATCTGGAACTGTTTGAAGGGATCGTAAGTAAGGTTTATTCACTGGAAGAAGTGTTGGAGCATAAGGTGGAAATGGATGCTACTTTTCGTCCCCTGATGTATTTTCGCAGATACATAGAAAAAGGATATTACCCTTTTGCCTTGGAGAATAATTATGAAGAGAAACTCATGGGTATTGTTACAAAGTCATTGGAAACCGACATCCCAGAGTATGCCAATATGAATGTATCGACAGGTCGGAAACTGAAACGTCTTATGGCAGTTATTGCTGAGAGTGTACCCTTTAAGCCGAACATGGTCACGCTAGCTGAAGTTCTGGGCATCTCACGTAACAATGTAGCCGATTATCTGCTGTTTATTGAGGAAGCTGGGCTTATCACGCAGTTACGCGACCAAACGGGCGGTGTACGTTCCTTGGGCAAGGTGGATAAGGTATATCTGGAGAACACTAATCTCATTTATGTGATGGCCAAGACAGGTCATGCAGAGATAGGCAACGTGCGAGAAACATTCTTTATGAACCAATTGCGTGTGGTGGATGATCCTATAACTTCTTCCGTGTCAGATTTCTGCGTTGGTGACTATACTTTCGAGGTTGGTGGACGAAACAAAAAGCAGAAGCAGATTCGGGATGTGGAGAATGCTTATGTAGTAAAGGATGACCTTGAATATGGAGCATTGAATGTTGTTCCGCTTTGGATGTTCGGAATGTTGTACTAAAGCAAATTCTGTTTGTCGGTATTCTGCTATGCACTCCGTGCATTCATTTCATTACGCAAAGAACAGAGACAAAAAGCTCTTCCTTTTAGGGCGGATATTGAGTATGTCTGTTTGCGACAACTTGAATTATGTATTAATATCAATCAACAGTAAAGATTTTTTATTATGAAACTTCTTAGAAATAGATAAGAACATATTACTGTTTTTGATAAAACCGAGAGGAAAATTTCTAACTAGCGCGCACTTTATATCATCAACGTATCAATTCCGCCAACGCTTTAATTTTGTATTGTATGCTATTTGTTGTAATTTCGCAAACCAATATAGAGTATAAAGAATGAATGCAACGATGCCGGATTGGATAATCGAATCAAGTTGGGAGGTCTGTAATAAGGTAGGTGGAATTTATACCGTGCTTGCTTCCCGTGCAAAGACATTGGTGGATAGGATAGGCGACAGGCTGTTGTTCATCGGTCCTGATTTCTGGTTGGGGAAGGAGAATCCCCTGTTTCTCGAAGATGCTACGATTTACCCCGAATGGCATCAGAGGGCTGTGGAAGACGGCTTGAAGATAAGGACAGGACGATGGAACATACCCGGCACTCCTATTGCTATACTCGTGGATTTCCATGATGAGTTCCATAATCGCAATGAGATATATGCCCAGATGTGGGAAGATTATGGCGTGGATTCTCTCCACGCTTATGGCGATTACGATGAGGCTTGTATGTTTGCCATCGCTGCTGCAAAGGTGGTGGAGCATCTTTATCGCCATATCATCCTAGGCTGTGGAGAGCATGGACGGGTGATCTACCAATGTCATGAATGGATGCTTGGCATGAGCCTCTTGTACGTCAAGAAGCATGTGCCACAGATAGCAACCATCTTCACAACCCATGCCACGACCATCGGGCGGTGCATAGCAGGCAACGGCAAACCGCTATATGAATATCTGTGGGCATATAATGGCGACCAGATGGCGCGCGAACTCAACGTGGAGAGCAAGCACAGCCTTGAGAAGCAGGCAGCATGGCATGCCGACTGCTTCACGACTGTAAGCGGCATCACTTCGCGTGAATGTACGGAGTTGCTGGACAAGTCGCCTGATGTGGTGTTGCCAAACGGCTTTGACGACTCTTTCGTGCCTGCCACCCGTGAGGCGTTTGACGCGCAACGCAACGCAGCGCGTGCGAAACTCACTCAGATGGCACAGCAGATGGCTGGCATCACGCCATACGGTGGTGGCGAACCGCTCATCGTCAGCATAAGCGGGCGTTATGAGTATCGTAACAAAGGACTGGACATGTATCTTGAGGCTATGCGCAGACTGGGACGTGGCGAAGGCATTGGTCGTCAGGTGCTGGCATTCATCTTCGTGCCTTATTATGATGCAAGTGCTGTGGAGGTATATACCGATTCTCGGGTGGCTATAATCCCAGTGCCACACTATCTGGAAGACTATTATGAGACAATCATCGGTTGCGACCTCTGTGTGTATCCTTCTTACTATGAGCCTTGGGGATATACGCCTTTGGAAGCCACGGCTTTCAGCGTGCCTTGCGTCACTACTGACCTGGCAGGGTTCGGGCTCTGGGCAAAAGGCAGGGAAGGAGTGCATGTGATACACCGTACAGATTACAACTTTGATGAAGCGACAGGGGAGATAACGTCTGCCATCCGCCGTTTTGCAGGCAGAACTGGTGAGGAGGTGAGAGGTTTGCGTCAGGCTGCTTCCGCACTTGCAAAGTCGGCATTATGGAAAGAGTTCATCTCCTATTATGACGAGGCTTATGGCGTAGCTTTACATAAAGCATCGGAAAGAATAATGGAATAAGATGATTTAGATGTGTGTGAAAAAGCAATATATATGTTTTCGGGCTCTTGCAAATGATTTTTAAGTTTCTCGCTGAGATGAAATACGTATTGACTGCATCAATATCCGCAAAATGCCGATTGTTCACATCTAAAGTGAACTTTGTTGTGAACATCGCATTCTGCTATGCACTTCGTGCTCTGTATTTCATTACGCAGAGGGCAGAGGCGCACCTTTCAGGTGCTACGCAGAGTTTTTGCGAGTGATAATGAAGATAGAAAATGAAAGACTAATATGCAAGAGAATGACATATCCAAGATAATCCTTGACCTATGTATTAAGATACATAAGACATTAGGACCTGGTTTGCTTGAAAAGGTCTATGAAGAATGTCTGTGTTATGAGATATCAAAGGCAGGACTTGATTACGAACGGCAGAAACCGATACCAATCGTTTATGATGGTATGGAAATGGATGAAGCATTTCGGGCGGATATTGTTGTGGCAGATAAGGTGATAATTGAACTGAAATCAGTCAGCAAAGTGGATGATGTGTTCTTTTCACAATTACTGACATATCTGAAACTGTCAGATAAGAAATTAGGGCTGTTAATAAATTTCAATACAAAAAGGATGATAGATGGTTTCCATAGAGTAGTAAATGGATTATGAAATCTCTGCGTAGCAAGCAAGGCTTGCGTCTCTGCTCTCTGCGTCTGAGGTTTTGAATCATCAGTATGATGATTTGTGCGGAAATGGAATGTGTGTTGAAACTTGTTTACATAAGCACATCACATTTTGCACAACACCTCTATAAGAGGCAAAACCGACTCTGCGAGAAACAAATAAAACGAGAAACATAAAGAATTTGAGAAACTAAATAAAAATAAACTTGATAAATATAGAAAAATGAAAATTAGAACAAACAAAGTAAATGAGCCGACTTTTAGGGATTTGTCGGTAAAGAGTAAACTTCCGGAGAATATGTTGTGTCTGGACGAACTGGCACACAACCTGTGGTGGTCGTGGGACCATGAAGCGCGTGAACTGTGGCGCAGTATGGATGCAGACATATATGAGGAGGTGAACCACAGTCCTGTGATGCTGCTCGAAAAGATGGACCTGCATAGGCTCTCACAACTGTCAGAAGATAAGACTTTCATGCAGAACATGAATAATGTATGTCGCCGTTTCCGTGAGTATATGGAGGCAAAGCCTGATGTTGCTCGTCCTTCTGTGGCTTATTTCTGTATGGAATACGGTCTGACACAGGTGCTGAAGATCTATTCCGGTGGTCTCGGTATGCTGGCAGGTGACTATCTCAAGGAGGCATCCGACTCCAATGTGGATATGTGTGCTGTTGGTTTTCTCTACCGTTACGGATATTTCACCCAAAGCTTGAGCATGGACGGTCAGCAAATAGCCAACTATGAGGCACAGAATTTCAATTCCCTACCGATAACAAGGGTCATGGACGAGAATGGACAGCCTCTCATCCTTGATGTGCCTTATATGAACTACGTTGTGCATGCTTGCGTGTGGAAGGCACAGGTGGGGCGCGTGCCGTTGTATCTGCTTGATACTGACAACGAGATGAACTCTGAGTTTGACAAGCCTATCACCCATTCTCTTTATGGTGGCGAATGGGAAAACCGACTGAAGCAGGAAATCCTGCTCGGTATTGGTGGCATGCTGCTCCTGAAACGTCTTGGCATAAAGAAAGATATCTATCATTGTAATGAGGGACACGCTGCTCTGTGCAACCTCCAGCGTCTGTGCGACTATATCAAGGAAGACGGACTGACGTTCAATCAGGCTCTGGAACTGGTGCGCGCATCTTCATTATATACCGTACATACACCGGTGCCTGCCGGTCATGACTATTTTGACCAAGGACTCTTTGCAAAGTACCTGTCGGGATATGCTGACGTGCTGGGCATCTCGTTTGATGAGTTTATCGGAATGGGACGTACAAACCCTGACGACCATAACGAGAAGTTCTGCATGAGTACCTTTGCCTGCAACACATGTCAGGAGGTGAACGGAGTGAGCAAACTGCATGGATGGGTATCGCAGAAGATGTTTGCAAACATTTGGAAGGGATATTTCCCTGAGGAGAATCATGTGGGGTATGTCACGAATGGCGTTCACATGCCTACGTGGGCATCCAGTGAGTGGATGAGGCTCTATCTTGACAACTTCGACAGCACATGGCTGTCTGACCAGTCAAACGAAAAGATATGGGAAGCAATCTACAAGGTGTCTGACTCCGAGATATGGAACACCCGTATGACGATGAAGACAAAACTGGTGGATTATATCAAGGAGAAGTTCTCACAGCGTTGGTTGCAGAATCAGGGCAACCCTTCGCGTGTGGTCTCTGTGCTGGAAAATATCACACCGAATGCGCTCATCATCGGTTTCTGCCGTCGCTTTGCCACTTATAAGCGTGCGCATCTGCTCTTTACGGACATTGACCGTCTGAATCGCATCGTAAACAATCCGGAACGCCCTGTGATGTTCCTCTTCTCCGGTAAGGCTCATCCTGCCGATGGTGCCGGACAGGGGTTGATAAAGAAGATTTACGAGATATCACAGCGACCAGAGTTCCTTGGCAAGATTATCTTCCTTGAAGACTATGATATGCGCCTTGCACGCCGTCTTGTTTCAGGTGTGGATATATGGATGAACACTCCGACACGTCCGCTTGAAGCTTCTGGCACATCAGGCGAGAAAGCCGAGATGAATGGCGTTGTCAACCTCTCCGTGCTCGATGGTTGGTGGCTTGAGGGCTATCGCAAGGGTGCTGGATGGGCTCTGACAGAGAAGCGCACCTATCAGAATCAGGGGTATCAGGACCAACTGGATGCTGTGACTATTTACAACATGCTCGAAACAGAAATCATACCTCTTTATTATAACAAGAACAGGAATGGATATTCGGAGGAATGGATAAAGGTCATCAAGAACTCTATTGCACAGATTGCTCCGCACTATACGATGAAACGTCAGTTGGACGACTATTATAATAAGTTCTATATCCGTCAGGCACAGCGTTTCAAGGCACTTGCGGCCAATGGTGCGCAACTGGCAAAGGAGATTGCACAGTGGAAAGAGTCGGTGGCAGAGCGTTGGGATGCTATCTCGGTGGTCAATGCCGTGGATGTGCTGCCTGCTGACGGCTGTGAGAATGGGCAGAAGTATAAGATGTCATACGTTATTGACGAGCAGGGACTGGACGATGCTGTCGGACTCGAGATGGTGCTCATCAGCGAAGCACCGGATGCAAACGGTCGTCAGTTCGGAAAGGCAATACCGTTTACCGTTACCTCTCACGAGGGCAATCTCTATACGTTTGAAGCAGAGTTTGAACCGTTGAAAGTGGGTGCATTCCGTTATGCTGTGCGTATGTTCCCGAAGAACGTTAACCTGCCTCACCGCATGGATTTCTGTTATGTTAAATGGATAGGATAAACAAAAAGTTTTGTATCTTTGCAAATAAAATAAGAAAGAAATGGAAATAACAGGAAAAATCATCGCTGCTCTTGAGGCTCGTGGAGGTACGTCTTCACGCACGGGTGGCACTTGGAAATCACAGGAGTTTGTCATTGAAACACACGATAACTATCCGCGTAAATGCGTCTTTACCGTCTTCGGTGAAGAGCGTCTGCAGCAGTTTAACATACAGGTGGGTGAGGAAATGACGGTTTCGTTTGATATTGACGCACATGAGTGGAATGGTCGTTGGTTTAACGATATCCGTGCATGGAAGGTTGACCGCAATGCCACTGCACCGGTAGCAGGTGAGGCCGTGACACCAGCAGATGCTCCTGCTCCTCCAGTGGATGCACCGGAGGAAGGCTCGGCAGACGATCTGCCATTCTAAGAATAGGGTAGCGCGACAAAAAAACGACCACATAAGCAATCCTTATGTGGTCGTTTTTTGTTTGCTTTCAGTTCGGGAATGGCGTAAATCTAATTGTTTATGCAAAAGGATTAAGAGGAACTGACGGTTTTTCATAATAATTCAAATAAACACTTTTTGCTATTCCGGTTGAAGCCACCTCGTCAATGCTTACACTATCATTTATCTACGTCTGGAAATTGCAATTTACCATTTTCATCGCGTAATGGTGTTTTCTTTATTTTTTCGATAGGCATTGAAAGTCCAGTCTTTTTACTCCATTTTATATGGCTATTTATACCATGCTTTACATATACTCCTAAAACCTCTTCACAAAAAGAAATTAATTCTTTATCTTTTGATTTTTGAGCTAATTCATAAAGGCGAATAAACATTTTTTTGCCAGTTTCAGTCTGCCCATAATTCTTTTTTCTAAAATTATGTTGTGCGCATAATGTTTGCCCATTTTCAATCGTTGCTTTACCACCAAAATCCTTTGGCTTGATATGATCAACTTGCAGTTCAACTCCGTCTTCTCTGCCCTTACCACAAATCACACATTTGTAGCCATCTCGTTTCATTATGATTTCTTTTTGTTCTGGTGTAAAATCCTCTAGTTCACGGTGAACAACAAAATCAGGATCGTAACGATATACTCCTTTTTTTATTTTTTGCAAAAAACCTTTTTGTGCAAGGGAACGTATTGCTCTATCTGGGTCGCGAAAGACTTCTCCTGTACGTTCTTTCCACTCTTTCACCACCCAATCAACAACTTCGGGATGTTCAATATCGCGTTTTGGATTTTGTGTAAAATACTCCTTTATTAAATCTAATTGTGAAAATTTTCTTTTAGCCATTTCTCTTAAAATAATGATTGTCCTAATCTATTTTTTATTAACTCACAATAATTTGTATCAAGTTCAATACCTACACCAATGCGATTTGTATCCCTTGCAACAAGTAAAGTTGTACCACTTCCTGCAAAAGGATCAAAAACAGTGTCTCCAACATAACTGAAAAGTTTGATACAACGATATGGTAATTCTTTCGGGAATGGTGCAGGATGTCCTATTCTTTTTTTGCTTTCTCCGTTAAAAGTCCAAATACCATTTGTCCAATCTATAAATTCCTCTTTCGATATATCAGAAAGTTTGCTTCCGTGTGTTTTCTTCCATTGATGTTTATAAAATACTGCTATTAATTCAACTGGTGCAATCACAGAGGGAGCAGAAGCAGATTTCCAAGATCCCCATGCTGTTCTCCTTGAGATATTACCCTCATTCCATATAATAGTAAATTTATACCTCCACCCAACTTCTTGAGCGATCTTTGTCAAGTCAGCACCAACGGAATGCTCACCACCTTTATTTTTGTCTAACGGA
Organism: Candidatus Equicola faecalis; assembly: GCA_018065185.1. Taxonomy (GTDB): domain Bacteria; phylum Bacteroidota; class Bacteroidia; order Bacteroidales; family Bacteroidaceae; genus Prevotella; species Prevotella faecalis. The sequence continues at coordinate 50,183 of JAGHTU010000022.1, forward strand.
ATATTTAAGCAAAAACGTGCCTCGTCATTACTCCAGTCGTAACAATTTTTCATCCAAAGTCGTGAAAATTGCAGATATTGACTATAATCTATTGTATCGTCATTGGAGTTATACTCAATTCCCACATTGTAAGGCGGTGAAGTAACAATCAAATCAGCAAAAGGTCTATCAAATAATGTTTTTTCAGTAGAATCACCTTTGTAAAGTGTTACATTTTTATCGCAAAAGAAAACATTTGCTTTTTTGCTATTATTAGGTTGGTTAAATGTTGTGTTTATTCTTTTTTCTGCTATAACTAATTCCATTTAAGTAATGTTTTTAAGGTATTCGTTTACAAAGTTAGCATATATTCAGCATTGAGCCAAAACTACATTTGTCACATATCCTATTATACCATTATACAATTCATCCAAATCTTCAAGATCCTGCGCCAATGTAGTATGTTATATTTTGCATAGTAATAAGTATAGTTTTTCTCTTTGCAAAATTAGCGCAAGGCGAGTGAAAAGCCAAATTTAATATTTTGAGTTTTGCCGAGCCGAAGCCTAATTTCAACAAAGTTAAAATTACCAAAACTTATCAGGGGAGGGCTTGGTTTCCTATCAATTAGGGGTGGGCTTCAATCAAACGGAGGCCATATTTCTATCGAGGGCAACCCCTATTTCCATAAATGAAGTTTGGATACCTATCAAGGGAGTCTCGTATAACCATCGAAGGAGTGTCGGATTCCCATCGAAGGGGTCTCGTATAACCATCGCAGGGATGCCATGCACGGCATCGGAGGAGCCCCTCGACAGCATCAGAACACCCCTAAGAAAGCACCGAATATTCCCTCCAATTGGAATATCTGTTCCGCGACTTTGGACGGCGAGAAACGAGCCTTTGAACGCCCTCTTGCAAACGATGGGAAGACGAGGCACAAACGAGCGCTTGTCGAGGCTTAAACGAGCGTTTGTCGAGGGTCAAACGAGCGTTTGTCGAAAGGTCATCGTGCGTTTGTCAAAAATCATGCGTCCGTTTCACATGTTTTTTCTATTTCTCATCGCAGAGTTTTGCAAGTTATGAGTTATAAGCTCCGAGTCCTTTCAAGTGTTTAGAGTGTCTTCCCTTATACCTTATTAAACGCGCGCGCGCGTGCGCGAGAAAAGAGAAAGTTTTTGCAGACAATAAGCCTCAATCAAGAAATAATTTTTATTTTTGCATATGAATGAGAAAACACAACAGAATGCAGCACATGAAGAAAAGAAACACACTACTTGCACTGGCTTTTTTTGTTTCCTGTCTGTGTGCGTTTTCCCAGAAACTGCCACAGAATGAGACATATCTAAAATATATCAGTCAATACAGGAATGTGGCTGTGAACGAGATGTACCGTTATGGCATTCCTGCTTCCATCACCATGGCACAGGGACTGCTGGAGAGTGGGGCAGGGCAGAGCGAACTGGCAAGGAAAGCAAACAATCACTTCGGAATAAAATGTGGTGGCGACTGGAATGGTCCTACTTCATATCATGATGATGATGCAACGGGAGAGTGTTTCCGTTCATACGACTCGGTGCTTGAGAGTTTTGAAGACCATTCGCAGTTCTTGCGTGTGCGCGAGCGTTATTCACGTCTGTTCAAACTGAAAAGGACAGATTATAAGGGCTGGGCATACGGGTTGAAGGCAGCAGGATATGCCACCTCACCTACATACGCCCAGAGCCTGATACGAATCATTGAGACGTATGAGCTTTATAAACTGGACACGGCAGCTCCGGTGCTGTCGCAGACACAGGGTGAAGCCGTTGGTGGAGCAACTGTTGGGTATAACCATGGTGCACTTCCATCGACAACATCAAGACCTATATATCAATACAACAAAAACTATTATATCGTGGTGAAGCAGGGCGACACGTTCCGTTCACTATCGAAAGAGTTGGGCATATCACGCCGCAAACTGGCATCTTATAATGAGCGTAACAAGGACGACGTGCTGACTCAGGGCGAGATATTATATTTGAAGAAAAAACAGTCAAAGGCAGAAAAGAAATACAAAAAAGTGCCACACGTGGTGAAGGCTGGTGAATCAATGTACACCATTGCCCAACGTTATGGTATGAGGCTCGACAAGCTGTATAAGATGAATCATCTGTCGGCAGACTATAAGATAAGGGTGGGAGACAAACTGAAAGTACGATAATAAATAATTCTAAAAAACGATGAAAGACAAAAGAATACTTACGATACAAGACATCAGCTGTGTGGGTCAGTGTTCACTCACGGTGGCACTGCCCGTGATATCCGCCTGTGGAGTGGAAACTGCCATACTGCCGAGCTCGGTGCTGTCAAACCATACTGCGAAAGGCTTTTCGGCATGGACATTCTGCGACCTGACGCTAGAGATGCCTAAGATACTGAAGCGCTGGCAGGAGGAGAACATCACCTTTGATGCTTTCTATACAGGCTATGTGAGCAAGGAGCAGATACCTATTATCCTTGACATCGTGGAGAAGACAGCAGGTGTGGATGAGGCAGGGAACAAGGCGATGCTGATTGTGGATCCTGTCATGGCAGACAACGGACTGCTGTATAAGGGGTTTGACGATGACTTTCCTCAGCACATGCTGAGGCTCTGTTCGAAGGCTGACGTGGTGATGCCTAACATCACCGAAGCAGCCCTGATGCTCGGCATGCCATACGTGGAGCGTCAACACAGTCATGAGTATATAGATGATATGCTTCGCGGACTGTATGGGAAAGGTGCAAGGAATGTGGTGCTGACAGGTGTGAGCTTTGACGACAGGGAAGTGGGCATTGCCTGCTTTGACGGGAAGTCAACGGAGTATTATTTCAATGAGCGTATTGATGCTTCTTACCATGGCACAGGTGATGCCTATGCTTCGGCTCTGACAGGAGCGATGATGCGCGGAAAGACTCTGCTGGAGGCAGCCTCTATTGCTGCAGATTTCGTGGTGGAGGCTATACGATGCACCATTGATGATGCTTCGCATTGGTATGGCGTGAAATTTGAACAGGTGCTTCCATACCTTATAAGAAGGTTACAATAGGGAGTGTCGGGAAGAAGATATGAAAAAGTGAAGGAATGTTTACTCCTTCACTTTTATGTTTGCTGCCTTGCTCTCGACAAGTATGCGGTTCAATGCCGTGACGGAATACGTCACCTTTGTCTTGCCATCGGTATGAGGGAGCTGGATAAAAGTGTTCTTCGTGGTGGCGAAATACTGTCCGTTGCGGTAGATGATGTATTCTGTCGGTATGCTGTCCCACGTATCGCCTTCATCAGGTGTCCAGAAAAGCACCTGTGCGCCATCCACCCAGAATGCTTTGAGTTTTCTTGGCGCAGCTGGAGTGCGCTTGGCAAGCCAAGGCATGGCGATGTTGAGAGTAGGGGTGTTGAAGTATGTTGTGCGCAGTTTCGTGGCATATCCACCGAGATCGTTCACCACGACACGGGAATACCATTGGCAACTGCCTTTGACGTTGCCACATTCTCTTTCGAGCTTCATCTTCTCATCCAGTTGATTATATTTCACTGTGCGCTCCACATCCTCGCCTATGATGAGGGCGCGATGTGTGGTGTGCGCATCCCACCACTTTATGAGAGTCTCATAGTCTGCTACGGAATACCCAATCTGCCAATATATCTGTGGCACGATATAATCCAGCCAGCCTTCTCTTTCCCATAATAGGACATCGGCATAGAGGTCGTCATAGTTTGACAGTCCGTTAGTATTGCTCCCGTCAGGGTCAACACGTCTGTTGCGGTAGATACCGAATGGCGAGACACCGAATTTTACCCATGGCTTAACCTCATGTATCGCAGTGTTCAGTTCCTTTATGAAACGGTTTACGTTGTCGCGCCTCCAGTCGGCAATGTTGGTAAAGGCTGTGCCATATCTGAGATATTGTGTGCGGTCTGGGATGTTCTGACTGGGTGCAGGATATGGGTAGAAATAATCATCAATATGCAGACCGTCAATGTCGTAGCGGTTGACAATATCCTTTACGACGTTGATGATATAGTCTTTGTTTTCCTTTATTCCCGGGTTGAGGATGAGCAAGCCGTCATACGCAAACACTCGTTCAGGATGTGTCTTTGCAATATGGTTGGAGGCAAGCGTTTTTGTGGTCTTTGTGCGGGCACGGTAAGGGTTTATCCATGCGTGGAGTTCCATTTCGCGCTTATGGCATTCGTCCACCATGAATGCGAGAGGGTCCCATCTTGGTGACGGTGCCACACCTTGCCTGCCCGTCAGGAAACGGCTCCATGGCTCGTATGGACTTTCATATAGAGCATCACACTCTGCACGCACCTGAAAGATGATGGTGTTTATCCCATCGCGTTTGAGTTCATCAAGCTGGTGTATTAGGTCTGCTTGCATCGTTGCTGTTGACATGCCCTGAAACTGACCATTGACACATTGTATCCATGCACCGCGGAACTCGCGGTTAAGTCCCTGCAGTTCTATTTGCGAAGTTGTTTCCGTGATGGTTGGTGTGGTGGTCCCAGTCTGTGTGGATGATGATGATGATTTACAGCCACTCAGGGCTATTATCAGCGAGCCTGTTGTTATGATATATAATAATGATTTTTTTTTCATGATTTTCCTTTTAGGGGTATTCTATTAGTTTGTTAATTATTTTTTTGCGGGGAATTAATAGAACACCCCTTTAATAGTGAGCGTGCGTTTGATATTGCCTCGCTCGTGATTGTTGCACCGGAGAGCATCTGTGCAATTTCTGTTATACGTTCTTTGGTCGTGAGTTCACGCATGTGAGTACATGTGGTGAATAGGGTGTCGTCTTTATAGACCTTATATTGATGCGTGCCCTGTGCTGCTATCTGTGGCAGATGGGTGATGCTGATTACCTGTCTGCCTCCGTTGCCCATCTCTGCCATTATTTCGCCCATCTTTTCGGCTATCGCACCGCTCACGCCCGTGTCTATCTCGTCGAAGATGATTGTAGGCAGTTTCGTGGCACCGCCTATCATGGCTTTCAGTGACAGCATTACACGTGCTGTTTCACCCCCAGAGGCTATCTGCGACACTGGTTGCAGACTGATGTTCTTATTGGCAGACAACATGAATGTCACCCTGTCCTTACCTTTCTTCCCCAATATCACGTGTCCGGGGTGTGTGGCATCCGTCTCGTCTTCTATCTCCACCTTAAATCTTACGTTTGGCATGCCGAGCTGTATGAGGCGTGTGTGCATCTCTTCTTCTATTGCTCTTGCTGCCTTCATGCGCATAGAGGAAATATCTTCGGCTTTCTTCTCAGCCTCAGTTTGTGCCTGCGCCACCTTTCTGCGTGCATTCTCCAGGTCGAGGTCGGATATCTCAAGTGCTGATAGGCGTGTCTGTATGTCAGTGAGCAATGCGTTCAGCGCATCAATGTCATCGCATTTGTATTTCTTCTCCAGTGAGTAGATAAGGTCAAGACGCTGATTGATGTATTCCATGCGGTCGGCATCAAAACTGATGTTGTCCAACAATGAACTTATCTCATGGCTTACATCTTGCATCTCGATGAGCGCACTCTCACAACGCTGCGACAGTTCCTGAGCCGATGCCAGTACGTTGCTTATGGATGAGAGGTGTGAATAGACGTCTGACAGTGATGATAAGATGCTGCCTTCGCCATCCTCGCCTTGCAGTATGCTGTCGGCATTGTAGAGGGCTGTCTTTATCTCCTCTGCGTGTGACATCTGTGATGCCTCTTCCTCCAGTTCCTCTTGCTCGCCTTCTTTCAGGGCAGCGGCTGACAGTTCCTCACATTGGTAACGCAGATAGTCAATGTCTGCGTTTGTGCTGTTGATGGTCTGCTCCAACCGATCAAGGTTGCGTCTTTCCTGACAGAGGATGTCATACTGTTGTCGATATTCTTCCAATGCCTTGGCATCCTGTGCGATAATGTCGGTCACATCTATCTGGAAGTCTTCGTCATTAAGCAGGAGATTCTGGTGCTGGGAATGAATGTCCATTAGGCTCGTGCCAATCTCTTTTAGCAGTGACAGTGGCACGGGAGTGTCGTTGATGAAGGCGCGGCTTTTACCCGAGATGTTTACCTCACGGCGTATGATGCAGTCTCCGGCATCGTATTCGATGTCATTCGCCTCAAAGAAACTGCGTTTCGTGTCGTCCTCAAAGGCGAAGTGTGCCTCTACCACGCATTTCTCTTTCCCCTCCTTTATGGCTTTTGCATCTGCACGCTGACCAAGCAAGAGCCCCACGGCACCGATGATGATGCTCTTTCCTGCACCTGTCTCACCCGTAATCACAGAAAAACCTGCGTGGAAGGTGATATCCAGTTCTTCGATGAGTGTGTAGTTTCTTATTGAGAGTTCTTTTATCATTGCTTACTCGATGCGTATCACTGTTTGATCTGTGACCACGAATTGTTCTGTGATGGGTTGATGTTGAAAAGTATCTGATAAACGGTCTCTTTCTCTTTCTGTGTGCCTTTGCCTTTGTAGATGTTTACGAGTTCATCTTTCTTGAAGTCGCACCACACTTGTGGCAGTGTCGAAAGTGGCTTGTCCTGATGTGCTTGGTCTATCTGGCTCAGCGCTGTAGTGATGGCAGCACGTCCACGCTCGGCATTGGTGGCCATCTCGTCAAGTCCTTTACGGTAGTAGTCGTATTGCAGTTGGCGTAATGGTTTCAGGCGCTCGTCCAGATAGTCGTTGATGACGGAGAAGCGGTTGCGGTCGTCTTCAAAGGCTTTCCACCCGGGAAATCCGAGACTCTGGCAGTTGTTTACCAGATTCATACAGCGGTTCAGCACATCCGTACCACCCATCGGAGAGAACGTGTCGAGGTCCATGCCGATGATGAGGTAAGCATAGAAGGCGATGAGTGCCGTGAGCTGGTTGTCCACCACTTCGTCGTTGAATACTATCTGGTCAAACTGTGCGAACTGGAAGTCGAAGTTTGCATCCTTATTGTTATACAGTGTGGAAGTATATGCCGAATTCCATATCGGTCTGTTGGCTTGCACCATTGCAGTGCAAGTAAAAGTGTTATCTTCTTTGTTGTATTTCGTTACGGTGATGTTCAGTGAGCATGTGATGCGTTCATTTTTCTGAAACTGCAGATCTGTCCATTGACGCTGGTTGATGAACTTGTCGAGTGTCTCTTTCAAATTGTCAAAGACGCTCGCATCTGTGCCCTGTATTTGGGAGTGATTGATGTTCACTGTGCAATCAAGCTCCTGCGCAAAGCAGATAATCGCCTGCACCAGTGCGCAGACGATTATAATGAGTCTTTTCTTTAGAAGTGTTTTCTGCATCGTAGGCTCTTGGTTATGAATCATCAACGGTGCAGCACCTGCAGACGGAGCTTTGTCAGCACTCTCTTCGTCTCTTCAGGGAAATCGCCGTTCATCATCCATGAATAGTAACCAGGGTCGCGCTTCAAAGCATCTGCTATGCTCATCCCCTTATATTTACCGAAGTTGAATACAGGCACTTTGTCGGCATTATATACGATGCGGCCTGCGAGATCAACATTGTTGTTGCGACGTGAGAATTCTGCAAGGAAGTCAACGTCGTTTTCCAGCAATGGGGTGCCATCTTCCTTGTGGTAGAAGTCGAGCTGTGCCTTCAGCACTTCGTAGGTTGCCATCGTGTCGGCAAGTGCCGAATGGGCTTCCTCCAGGTCTTTCCCACAATAGTATTTATATGCGGCAATTAGTGTGCGCCGTTCTAGTTTATGATAGATGTTCTGGACATCCACCATGCGCCGTCCTTCCACTTGGAAATCGACTCCTGCACGGATGAATTCCTCTGCCAGCATTGGCAGATCAAAGTGGTTAGAGTTGAAACCTGCAATGTCACATCCCTCAAAGTCGGCTGCTACAGACTGCGCCACATCCTTGAAATGAGGACAATCTTTCACGTCGGCATCAGTGATGCCGTGTACGTCAGATGCTTCCTGTGGAATATGCACTCCGGGGTTGATACGCATCGTATTTGATGTCTCCTGCCCATCGGGCATGACCTTGATATAACTGATTTCTACGATGCGGTCTTTGGCAATGTCAATGCCGGTGGTCTCCAAATCGAAGAAAACTATCGGACGTGTGAGGTGTAACTGCATGGTCAATTATTTTAAGGGGGAGTTCTATTAATCGTTGAGCAACATAGGCATTACAAGCATCAACAATGTCTCGTCTTCTGCCTGCTGGGCAGGAACGATGATGCCGGCACGTGAAGGGTCTGCCAACTTAATGATGACCTCCTGTGATTCGATGTTGTTGAGTATTTCAACGAGTGATGTACCCTTGAAACCAATGCTCATCGGTGCACCGAAATATTCGCATGCCAGTTCCTCATTTGCACTTGTGGAGTAGTCAATGTCTTCAGACGACAGTATAGCCTTGTTATTCTCCAGTTTGAAACGTATGAGATAACTGCTCTGTGATGCAAACACGAGCACACGTTTCAAGGCTCCCAGCAATGCCTGACGGTCAATAGTCAGGTCATTAGGGTTGTTCTGAGGAATAACAGAGTTATAGTTAGGGTATCTGCCTTCGATGAGACGGCATGTGAGTGTGGTGGTGCCAAATTGGATTGTTGCACTACCCTCATTGAACTTTATCTCCACTTCTCCTTCTTTTGGCAGGAGTGATTTCAATAGCATAGCAGGCTTCTTTGGCAGGATGAAGGCTGCTGGCTCGTTGCCGGCAATCTTGAAGTTCTCGTTGCGCACCAACTTGTGTCCGTCACTTGCCACGATAGTCAGGTTGTCGCTCTTTACATCAAAGAACAGACCATTCATCACCGGACGGAGCTCGTCCTGTGCTGTTGCAAAGATTGAACGTGAGATGGTCTTGTTTAAGTTTTCTGCATCAATCTTCAGAGTCGTGACATCTTTCTCTTCGAAGTTAATCTGCGGATAAGTCTCTGCATTCTGTACTGGTATTCGGTTCTGACCATTATGATATTTAATGGTGACAGACATCTCGTCAGTGTTTACGTCAAATGTCAGTGGCTCTTCTGCAAATTCTTTTGTGGCATCAATGATAGTCTTTGAAATGAGGCAGAAAGAGACATCCTCACTGCTCTCGTTGAGTTCGATATCGGATTTGAGAACATTCTCACCATCGCTGGCTGTGATAGTGAGCGTATTGCCCTTTACTTCAAACAGGAAAGAGTCAAGAATAGGCAGTGCATTCTTTGACAAGATGACGCGTGAAAGAGCCTGTAAGTGGCTGCTGAGTGTTGTGCTAGATAATGTAAAGTTCATAATTAATTATATTTTTTGTTTGTTTATTATTCTATAATAAAATGGTGTACAAATTTATAGAAAAAACGGATGATAAGCAAATTATTATTGTGGCTTTTTCTTAATGTTTCTTTCAGGGCGTTCATAGGTGATAGGTGTATGCTATGTACAAAAGAAAGGCTGACTCCCGATGCTTTTGATGAGTCAGCCTTCCTATTATTGTTTGCCTGTGGGCTTTTCTGTTATCCGTGTACGTAGAGGTCCCAGCCGAGATAAGAGTCTATGGCTTCGGCGAGAATCTCCTTCACTTTACCTCGACATGCTGCCACATGATGTTCAAAGCCGTTCTTACAGATGAACTTCATGAGCGTCTGTAGATTGTCAACGTGTGTCACAGCGATGCAACCATCCATACCGTAAGGGTCGTTTGTGATTGTACCTTCACCGAGATATGCCTTGATGCAACCAGAGGTATCATCTGTTGAAATGCGGAAAAATGTGAAGTCGCCTTCCGAAACTTTTGCACTCACAGCACCGAAAGTGTGTACCTTACCAAGTGTGCGTCCTAGCACACCGAGCGGCGCCAGTGCCAACTCCTTGTTTCCTACGAAACGGCTTGGGAAGTTACCGCAGTGTGTGCAGACGCATTTGTTGCGGTCTTCGGCAAAGTTGTTGTTCCAGTCCATGATGGCTGAAGCCTCTTTCCCTGCCAGTGTCAGTGCCAGCATTGAAACGGCTCCGGCGATATCGGTCTCACAGGCGCAAGGTATGAGTTTGTCGCCGAGCATAGACATTGTCACGCAAGCCGCGCAACCGAAGTTCTGCTCCAGCGAGTCCCAGCACTGTATGGCGAGGGCATCGCACTGGTTGGCTTCCTGCCAACGCTCCACAGCCAGTGCGAAGCGTGCTATCAGTGGCATCTTCTCCTCATATGCCTCTGGCACTTTCGCATAGTGTTTTATCGTGGCGATTTTCTCTTTCAGGTCTTTGTCATCATCTTGAATCTTCTGTGCGGCAAAGATAATCTCTGACAGGTCGGCAGGTACAACTGTTATGCCGTAAGCCTGCAGGAGTTTTTCACTTGCGCGGCAGGTGTTGAAGCCCAGTGGACGTGTACCGATCTGTCCGATGCGTGCATGGCGCAGTCCGTTCACCACGCGACACACACCGGCGAAGCGGTGGAGGTCGCTTTTCAGCAATGGACTATAGATGGAATAGGTATGCAGGGTGGTGTCTGTGAAAGGGATTCCGTACTGGTAGAGGTTGTTGCACACTGAAATCTTTCCGCAGAAAGCATCGCGGCGTGAGTCGAGGTCCACCTTGTCGTTCTCATCATCACAAGCCTGCACGAGGATAGGCACGTTGAGGTCAGCAACGGAGATGGCGTTAATGATTCCTATTTCGAAACCGAAGTTCGGCAGAGAGATGATGATACCGTCAATGTCGTCACGGTGCTTGCGGAAGAGTTCGGCGCATTTTAGTCCGTCTTCCCTTGTCTCAATGCTGCTGCTTCCTGTCGGTGTCGCATCTTCCGGCAGGATGACATAATCAAACCCTTCTTCGTCAAGTGTCTTTAACAGTTGACGGCGTACGTCGCGAGCCAGTTCTGAATTAAAATAAGCGCGTGTGCCGATTATGACACCGAAACACAGTTTTTTCTTTAGCATGTTCATAATATCTGTTTTTAGAGTTATTTGATTATTTGTCCTACGGCATGTGTCCATCCATGGTAATCGCGTGCCGTCTTTTCTTCGTTTTCGGCTTTAGGCGTTATGCGGTTGCCTGCCTTGCGTATTGTGGCTGCCTCTTCAAATGTTGCCCATCGTTTCATGGCAAAGCCGTTGATGATGTATGCACCGAAGGCAGAAGCATCTTCCACCTCGCTACACTCCACAGGGACGCTGAGCAGGTCGGCTTGCAACTGCATGAGGAAGTGGTTCTTTGTCGGTCCGCCATCGGCACGCAGTTCGCGTAGCGTGATTCCTGCCGCATCGGTCATCGTGCGTATGAGGTCTGTTATCTGGTAGGCTATGCTTTCGGTGGCTGCACGCACCACATGTGCGCGTGTGGACGACAGGGTAAGTCCCAGTATGGCTCCCCGTGCGTCTGACTTCCACCATGGTGCGCCCAGTCCCGCAAATGCCGGCACCATATACACACCGCCATTGTCTGGCACAGAGGTGGCGAGACTCTCACATTCCGCTGTCTCGGAGAGCATCTCCAACTGCTCTTTCACCCATTTTATTGTTGCTCCCGTGCAGTGTATGTTTCCTTCGAAGGCATAGAAAACCTTGCCTAGAGCCGCAAAGCCCACGCTTGTGACGAGTCCGGGAGGTGCAAGGGCGCATCCTTCGCCGATGTTGACCATTACTGACGACCCTGTGCCGTAGGTAGCTTTCCCCAGTCCTTCTGTGAAACACATCTGCCCGGCGAGTGCTCCGTGGCTGTCGCCCAGTACACCGGCAATCGTCGCAGGTTTTGTGAATAGTCCCTCTACGGTGGTCTCCCCATAGACGGCATCGCATGGTAGCGGTTGTGCCATCATCTGCCTTGGTATGGTGAGCATCGCCAGTAGGTCGTCATCCCAGTCAAGGGTATGGATATTGAAAAGCATTGTGCGCGAGGCATTGGTGTAGTCTGTGGCATGCACTTTGCCTTGTGTGAGTTTCCATATCAGCCATGAGTCAATAGTGCCCATGAGCAACCGACCTTCTTCGGCATCTTCACGTGCGCCGGGCACGTTGTCGAGAATCCATTTTGCTCCGCTCCCCGAGAAATATGGGTCAATGAGCAGTCCGCTCTTCTCCTGCACCATCGGTCCGTAACTCTTTACCTTCAGTTCATTGCAGATATCGGCTCCGCGCATACATTGCCACACTACAGCGTTGCACACCTGATGCCCCGTCTCTTTGTTCCACACCACAACAGTTTCCCTCTGGTTGGTTATTGCCAGGCTGTAATCTTCATCGCGCTGGTCGCCAACAAGGTCAGATATCACCTTCACGCAGTTTCGGTAGATTTCTTCTGCATCATGCTCCACCCATCCGCTACGCGGATAGTATTGATGGTGTTCGCGTGAGGCTGTTTTCAGTAGCTGTCCCTGCTCATCAAAGAGCAACGCTTTCGTTGCCGATGTGCTTTGGTCTATGGCGATTATTTTCATTTCAGTAGAGTTAATTATTTTACAAACTCTTTCGCGGCTTTGACGATGCCGTCAGCATCGAGCCCATAGTGGTGGAAGATTTCCTTGTTTGTTCCGTGTACGGCATTTTCATCAGGGATGCCGAGGATTCGAACTGGCACAGGGCTTTCTGATAGTGTCTCTGTGACGATGCCACCGAGTCCGCCAAACTGCGAATGTTCCTCTACGGTGATGATGCGCCCAGTTTCGCAGGCAGCCTTGCGCACAGCTTCTGTATCGAATGGCTTGATGGAAGAGCAGTCGAGCACACGTGCGGAGATGCCTTCTTCTTTCAGTCGTTTCCCTGCCTGCAGAGCGTGCCATACGGTTTCGCCGGCAGCGATGATGGTGAGGTCGTTACCCTCAAGGAGCGTTATCGCCTTACCTATCTCAAATGGGCAGTCGCCGTCGTATACCTCAGGCACTTCTGCGCGCCCTACGCGTACGTACGCTGGTTCGTCAAAATCGACTAGTGTCTTTACTAATACCTCCGTCTGCTTTGCATCGCATGGTAGGAATATATTCATGCCAGGGAAACAGCGCAGCACGGCGATGTCATGTAGCGAGTGGTGTGTTGCTCCCAATGCTCCGTAAGCCACTCCTCCTGACACTCCGAGTATGGTCACGGGGTTGTGGCTATAAGCCAAGTCCACTTTCACCTGTTCCAGTGAGCGTGCCACATAGAAACATGCCGGACCGCAACAGAACACTTTCTTTCCGCTGTGTGCCAATCCTGCCGAGATGCCTACAGCATCCTGCTCGGCAATGCCACATTCCACCAGTTGTGCTGGCAGTTCGTTGGCGAAATCGGTCAGCGTCACAGAGCCGCGTGCATCGGTGGTGACAGCAATAATATCTTTATCTTTCTTTGCCAGTTCCAACAATGTGTCGGTAAAGGCTTTTCTACATGCTTTTTCCATTGTTGTTGAGTTCATTTAGTCCTGCAATGCTTTTATCCGTTCCTCTATCTCGTTGAGAGCCTGTGTGTATTGCTCCTGTGTCGGCACACCGTGATGCCATTTCGCCACGTTCTCCATATACGATACTCCCTTGCCCTTCGTGGTGTGCGAGATGATGAGGTGAGGCTTTCGGCATGTATAGTCTATGGCTTTGAATTTGCAGATGATCTCTTCCATGTCGTCACCATCAATCTCAATGACGTCCCATCCGAAGGCTGTCCATCGTGCATTCATGTCTTCTAGTGTCATCACGTCTTCCGTGCACCCCGATATCTGTAGCATATTGCGGTCAATGATAGCCACGAGGTTATCCAGTTTATAGTGACTGCCTGCCATCGCTGCTTCATAGATACTACCTTCGCCCTGTTCGCCGTCGCCCATCAACACGAATGTCTTGTAGGCTTTGCCGTCCATCTTGGCTGCAAGTGCCATTCCTACACCGATAGGCAGTCCGTGCCCGAGCGCACCGGAGTTCACCTCTATTCCCGGCACTTCTATCGTGGGATGCCCAGCCAGTGGCGAGAGGTAGTGCCCGAGTGTGTCAACGAGTGTTTTCTTTATGAATCCGCGTGCTTCGAGTGTCACATACAGAGCCTCCACGCAATGCCCTTTGCTGAGCACGAAGCGGTCGCGCTCTGGCATCTTCGGGTGGTCGGCGTCAATGTTCATCAACTCGAAATACAATGCTGTCATCACGTTCAAACAGGAGAGGTCTCCCCCCGTATGACCAGCATTTGCACTATAGATGATTTCTATCAGACGATGGCGGCTTTTCTCCGCTTGTAGTTTAAGCTTGTTTATCTGCATAGATTTGATGTTAGATATGGTAAAACATTTATCAAGGCAAAGGTAACATTATTTTGGGTCATCTGCAAGGGAAAGACACTAACTAGTAAAATCAAAAAAGATAAAATTTTCGCAAGGCGAGCATAAATCCAAAAAATAATTGTCAAAGATCATTTTTTAGCCCTAAATTTTCCAATGTCACGAATGTCATGAAAAGTCAATGAATTCTGGGCGAGGGAAAATCAACCTATCAACCCTCCTCAATCGAACTGACAAGTTGGTCAAATCGACCCAACGAGTTGGGCGAATCGAGCCGTCGAGTGAGGCACTTCAAAGCCTCCCTGCTTTCCGACACTCAGTTTAAAGTGGACAGCGCGACAGTTAGCAAATTCGCTCGTCGTAAGCAGACATTCTCAATGTTCGCTCCACAAGGGAGGAAGTAAAAGAGGAGTTTAGAGCCTCTCAACTTTTAAAACCTACTGATTTATCTATTTTCTTTTTACCTTTGTCAAAGAAAAGGTAAGTATTCCGATTGTTATGATGAGGACAGAAAAAATGAGTGATGATTCGTTGCGGGCGTTTGTTCCTGCCAAAATAAATCTTGGACTGAACATCGTCTCGTGTCGCGATGATGGTTATCATAACCTTGAAACGGTGTTTTTCCCTGTGCCGCTGTATGATGAACTCACGCTGAGGCGTACCTCTGCGAGCGAGTGCGGTGAGGGAGCGTCACTTTCCATGCAAGGATTAACGGTCGTGGGGGATGTGAATGATAATCTCGTGATGAGGGCTTACCGTCTCCTGTGCGCTGACTTTTGGAGTCTTTCGGAGTTTCATCTGTATTTTGACTTGAAGAAACGCATACCTACTCAGGCTGGTATGGGAGGAGGCTCGGCAGATGCTTCCTACGCTCTGCTCTTGCTTGACAGGATGTTTGACCTGCATCTTACGGAGGACGCTTTGGCGGATTACGCCCTGCGTCTTGGTGCCGACTGCCCTTTCTTTGTCCGTAATGCTTTTGCCCCAAACCCTTCGCAGGCATTTTATGGCACAGGGGTGGGGGAAATGTTACGTCCCGTTGCGCTCTCCCTGCAGGGCTATCGCCTTGTCGTCGTTAAGCCCGATGTGGCTGTCTCCACGCGTGAGGCTTTCTCGCGCATCGTGCCTCAGAGGCCATCAATCTGCTGTGCTGACATCATTCGACGACCACTTGCAGACTGGCGCGCTTCGCTGAAAAACGATTTCGAGGAGTCCGTCTTTGCTCTGTACCCTGAGTTGCCAGCCATCAAGGAGCGTCTTTATGCCGAGGGGGCTGTGTATGCTGCAATGTCGGGTAGTGGTAGCGCGATGTTTGGCATTTTTAGTGCCGATGCCCCACAGCCATCGTTTGCCGAAGCCTACGTCCTGACGCTATGAGTTAATTGATAAAGTTCGAAAAGCCATGAAAAAGAACACACAGCCAGTCTATGGTTACCGCCCCGTCTATTTCTGTCCGCAATGTGGAAGTATAAACACTTTTACTAATGAGCAGAATTCTGTAGTGTGCTATGAGTGTGGTTATATGGGATTCATGGATCCGAATGACACCCGTTTCCTGTCTCATTTTCAGGTGTATGAGTTGTAGGTGAAACGAATTGATGCGGAATCGATGCCCGTTTTGTGGAAAATTATTAACTTTGCACGATTTATTAAAATAGAAAGAAAATGAAACCAACTTTATTATTACTTGCTGCCGGCATGGGTAGCCGTTATGGTGGGCTGAAGCAACTTGACGGTCTCGGTCCTAACGGGGAGACGATAATGGACTATAGTATCTATGACGCTATACAGTCAGGATTCGGAAAGATAGTGTTCATCATTCGCAAAGATTTTGAGGAGGAGTTCCGCCAGAAAGTGCTATCGAAATATGAGGGTCATATCCCTGCTGAATTAGTGTTTCAGAGCATAGACGCATTGCCGGAGGGTTTCTCTGTGCCGGAAGGTCGCGAGAAGCCTTGGGGTACGAACCATGCCGTGCTCATGGCAAAAGATGTGATAAAAGAGCCGTTTTGCGTGATAAACTGTGACGACTTTTATAATAGGGACGCTTTCCGCGTGATAGGCAAGTTTCTTGCCGAACTACCAGAAGACAGTAAGAATACTTATGCTATGGTGGGCTACCGCGTGGGGAACACGTTGAGCGAGAATGGTAGTGTGGCTCGTGGCGTATGCTCAACAGATGCACAACGTCATCTGACCACCGTGGTGGAGCGCACACAGATAATACGCATCAATCCGCAGACACAACAGATGGGAGCTACCGAGCCTATCTGCTACAAGGATGAAGACGACAAGTGGATAGAGGTGGAGTTCAATACACCAGTGTCAATGAACGTATGGGGCTTCACTCCAGATTACTTTGATTATTCGGAAGAATACTTTAAGCAATGGCTCGCATCGGACGGTGTGATGCAGAATCTTAAATCAGAATATTTCATTCCGTTGATGGTGAATAAACTCATCAATGACGGTACTGCCACCGTTGAGGTGCTTGACACTACAGCTACATGGTTCGGCGTGACATATGCAGCCGACCGTCCTGCTGTGGTGGAGAAGATAAAGCAGTTGGTGGCAGACGGCATCTATCCGCAGAAGCTCTTTTGATGTTTGAAGATATAGTCACACAACAGCAGTTGGACAGCATTACGAGGCTGTTGCAGCGCACGGAGCGTATAGTCGTCATCGGGCATCAAAACCCTGACGGTGATGCCGTAGGTGCGGTGCTGGGCTTCATGCGGTGGGCATCGCTCATCAATGATGAGGCAGAGGTGCAAGGTGTCCTGCCCGATGCTTATCCCGATTTCCTGCAGTGGTTGCCATGTGCAAACACCATCATGCGCTACGACAAGAAGTCGGCGGAGGTCTCTGCTCTGATGGAGAATGCTGGCGTGCTGGTATGCCTTGATTTCAACGACTACAATAGGGTGGGAGCTCTGGAACCCATCCTGAGAGAGTACAAAGGAGAGATAATCCACATTGACCATCATTTGAACCCTACGGTGAAAGCCGATATCGTGGTGTCCAACCCACAGGCAAGCAGTACGAGCGAGATGGTGCTGAAGATGGTAATACAGAACGGCGACTTCGACAAGATGAACCGTAAATTCTACATACCGATATTCACGGGTATGATGACTGACACGGGGAATTTCTCTTATTCCAACGCTTCGCCCGACACTTATTATCTCGTGAGCGAGCTGTTACGAAAGAGGGTAAATAGGGAGGTGATAGCCCGTAATGTCTATGACAACTTCTCCGAATGGCGTCTGCGCCTGCTGGGATATGTGATGAATCGGAAACTGGTGAATATCTCACGCCTCCATGCTTCGTATTTCACTCTGACGCGCGAGGAGATGCTCCGTTTCAATTTCATTAGGGGCGATGCTGAAGGACTGGTGAACATGCCGTTGCAGATAAAAGGGCAGAAACTCAGTATCTCGCTCCGCGAGGACACTACAAACCCAAATATCGTGTGGGTGAGTACACGCGGAGCATACGATTTTCCGTGCGACGAGCTCTGCAAACGCTTTTACAATGGCGGCGGTCACAGCAAAGCCAGTGGAGGAAAGATATACGGCACTATTGATGATGCCGTAAGGATAACGCTTGATGCAATAAACTATTATGCTGAATTATTGAAATAATAACGACTATGAAGCAGACAAAAATACTGACAGCATTGTGCATGGGAATGGCATTTATATTCCTTGCGTCTTGTAATGATTACGAGACCTATGCCGAGAAGAAGGATAAGGAGAAGGCGGCTATCGAAGCTTTCATCGCCAAGCGCGGAATAAGTGTCATCAATGAAGATAGATTTGCATCGCAAGGATTTACCACCGATACGATGCGTAATGAGTATGTGAAGTTTGAAAATTCGGGCATCTACCTGCAGATAGTGAGAAAAGGTGCAGGTCAGCCGTTGCCAAAAGATGAGTCGGCCATTATCATGTGCCGTTTCAAGGAATTTAATATCCTGACAGACTCAGCACAGGCAAGTAATGTCAATCAGCAATATGCACCATTCCCGGAGGAAATGACCGTCACGAGGAAAGGTGATGAGTTCACTGGCACATTCTCTAACCCCTATGGCGTGATGTATAATGTTTATGGCACATACGTGCCACCGGGGTGGCTTGTTCCTTTGAGGTATATAAACATCGATAAACAGACCACATCTGAGGTGGAGGTGTCCAAGGTGCGCGTGATAGTGCCAGCCGAACAGGGGCACCAGATGGCATCGGCCAACGTATATCCTTGTCATTATGAAATAAAATATCAACGAAAATAAAATACAGTTATGTCACTTATAAAATCTATTTCCGGTATCCGTGGCACAATCGGTGGTGCAACCGGTGATACGCTCAATCCACTTGATATAGTAAAGTTTACGACAGCATACGCCAAATTTATATCAGGACAGACCAGCGAGGCGAACAGACCGACAATCATAGTCGGACGCGACGGTCGTCTGTCTGGTGAGATGGTGCGAAGCATCGTCTGTGGCACCCTCATGGGGTGCGGCTATGATGTGCGTGATATCGGTTTTGCCACCACTCCTACTACGGAACTGGCAGTGCGCATGAGTGGAGCAGCCGGAGGTATCATTATCACGGCTTCACATAACCCACGCCATTGGAATGCCCTGAAACTGCTGAACGCAGAGGGCGAGTTCCTGACGGCAGAAGACGGAGCAAAGGTGCTGAAATATGCTGAGGGAGAAGACTTCCGTTATGCCGAGGTGGACGGATTGGGCAAGTATATCGCTGACGACAGTTTTGATGAGAAGCATATCAAGAGCGTCCTTGCGCTGAAGCTTGTTAATGTCGATGCGATACGCAAGGCAGGATTTAAGGTGTGTGTGGATGTGATAAACTCTGTTGGTGCTATTATCCTGCCGAAGTTCTTCAAGGCATTGGGAATAGAGGACGTTACATTCCTCAATGGCGAATGTACTGGCGACTTTGCACATAACCCAGAGCCTTTGGAGAAGAATCTCGGTGGTATAATCAGCGAGATGCAGTCGGGGCGTTACGACATCGGTATTGTGGTTGACCCTGATGTAGACCGCTTGGCATTTATCTGTGAAAACGGAGTGATGTTCGGCGAGGAATATACGCTGGTAAGTGTGGCAGACTATATCCTTTCGCACACTTCGGGTAATACGGTGAGCAATCTGAGTTCTACACGCGCCTTGCGCGATGTCACACAGAAGTATGGTGGCACTTACGAGGCTGCTGCCGTGGGCGAGGTGAACGTGACAACGAAGATGAAAGCCGTCGGAGCCGTCATCGGTGGTGAGGGTAATGGTGGAGTAATCTACCCTGAAAGCCATTATGGACGTGATGCTCTAGTGGGTATCGCTCTCTTCCTCACTTCGTTGGCAGAAAAGGGCGTAAAGGTGAGCGAGTTGCGCGTAACATTGCCTGACTACTGCATCGCTAAGAACCGCATTGACCTGCAACCTTCAACCGATGTGGATGCTATATTGAATAAGGTGAAGGCGTTATATGAGGGACGTGATGACGTGCAGGTGAATGATATTGACGGTGTGAAATTGGACTTTGAAAAGAGTTGGGTACACCTGCGTAAGTCGAACACCGAACCGATAATCCGTGTCTATTCCGAAGCCTCCACGATGGATGAGGCAGATGCTCTTGGCAAGGAGATAATGAATATAGTTTATTCGCAACTTTGATTCCTTTTTTCTGAAATAGGGAAAATCCCTTACGGTTTAGGGATTTCACCATTGAAAGATGATGAGTAACACTATATCTTTGCAGTAGATATTTGAAATAAAAACATTGAATCATGAAACGGTCAGTTATTATA
This sequence comes from Candidatus Equicola faecalis, assembly GCA_018065185.1. Taxonomy (GTDB): domain Bacteria; phylum Bacteroidota; class Bacteroidia; order Bacteroidales; family Bacteroidaceae; genus Prevotella; species Prevotella faecalis. Next base: position 70,210 of record JAGHTU010000022.1, read on the forward strand.
GTTGTTATTTCCAGTATGCTTCTGTGTAGTTGTGGTGGTACGCTGACAGGTGCTTTTATGGGTGGCGCCCTGGGTGGTGCTATCGGTGGTATAACGGGTGGCTATCGTGGGCATGACGTGGGTGTGCTGGTGGGTATGGCAGCCGGTGCGGCTGTCGGTGCTTCGGTGGATGCAGCAGAGGCCAATCGTCAACGCCAGCAATCTCAAGTGGCAGATGATATGTACATGCATCAGCAAGGCAGAATGTCTAGGCAGGACAGAGCATATCAGCAGCATCGTGATTCCTATGCACAGTATTACTATAAGAAGAATGCACAGCATCATAGTTTCAAACTAGAGAAATCGGATTCCGATAAGATAGTGAGACCAGAAGATATGATTGACACTACCAATTCCGGTAATGATGTGATATCAATGGAGTGAACCACAGTATGTCTCATAAGATGCATCGTTGGAGACGTGTGAGTAAATATCCAATGCTACCAATCGCGGTGGCATTGGTTATTGTTTTTATCACGCTTCGTTTTGTTTGTGGCATACCACAGACGAAGAAGACCTATCAGCACGGGAATAGGGTAGAGATGGTATCCGCAAAGACTGGCGGAGGCTTGTGGCTCTTGCAGTATCGTGACAGTCTGCTGGTCTCGTTACGCTCTGCGCCACTTACGGATGAAGCCTACTCCCTTGTCTCGGCAATGGCATTGGGCGAAAAAAGTGTACTCGGAAAGGATATGAAGGATGCATTCCGCAACACCGGAACATCGCACCTTTTAGCCCTTTCGGGGTTACACATGGGAATTATCATGGGTATGTTGCTCTTTCTGTTCAAACCTTTCTTTCGCCGTGGTTCGTTAGGCTATAGTTTGCTGGCTGTCTTGCTGTTGCTTCCTATATGGATTTATGTGTTTATGGTGGGGGCACCGATAAGTGTGGTGCGTTCTGCCGTTATGATAAGCATCTGCATCATAGTGAGCGCATTCGGACGGCGTAATGTAGGAATAAACACGTTGGCTACGGCAACAGTTGTAATTCTCTGTATATCGCCGGAAAGCCTGTTTGAGATAAGTTTTCAGTTGTCTTTCCTTTCGGTGTTGGGGATAATGGTGGTCTGTCCTGTGTTTAATGATTATTCAAACAGAAAGATCCACTATCGCGCCTTGCGCTTTTGTCTGCAGGCATGTGTGGTGTCGCTGTCGGCACAGATTGCCACCCTGCCTCTCGTGTTGTATTATTTTGGGAATGTGAGTCCCTGTTCGATATTGACTAATCTGGTGGCAATACCACTGGCAAACATCTTGCTGTGTTGCGTGATGGTGGCAATAATAATGAGTTGCCTTTCCATTTCCATTGCTGTTCCTGCTTTGGTAATAAACATTTTTGCTGGTGTCTTATTAGGATTCCTGCATCTAGTAGAATCCCTACCTTATGCCACGATAAGCGGCATAGAATTCAGTATGATACAGACGCTACTACTTTATGCAGTAATTGCCGTGGCAGGTCTGTGGTGGAAGAATAATAATGCGAAAAGGTCAGAACTGCTTCTTCTTACAGTCCTGACCTTCATACTTGTTACCTATTTATGTTAGGCGAGTGTCAATTTCCCTTCGTTTGAAGCAACCTTACCTTCCTTGAATAGCCATCCAAGACCGAGCAAAGTCTCTTCCTCTGAAATCTGTGCTTTCTTTGCAATTTCTTTAAGAGTCAAAGCGCTCTCAGCAGATGCTAATGCTTGATAAACATCACCAGCTTTGAAACCGATGTTGATCTTGCTGAACTCAGTAGCAGTTGCGCATTTCTTCGCACAACACTTTGTGGATTTCTTCTCTGTTGCTTTCGTTGCAACTTTTTTAGTTTCTGTTTTTGCCATGATAATCTAAAATAAATTACAATATGCTATTCTTACTATGTATTACGATGCAAAATTACAGCATTTTGTCAAAAACTCTCTATTTATTTGCTTTATTATAGTGTGATGGTACACTATTTTGATTTTTGTCAAATACAAGGAGGTTGGAAATAATCGTATCTATTTGGATTCTTCCATGTTTCCCTCGATATAAAGACGCACCATCTCTGATTTTGCGTTACTGCGGATTGTGATAGACTTCTTGAAATGGCCAGGAAACTTGCCTCGACCATTGTAAGTAACCTTTATAGTGCCTTTCTCTCCGGGTTGCACAGCCTCTTTCGTATATTCAGGTACAGTACACCCACATGAAGCAATAGCCTGATTGATGATGAGAGGCTTGTTGCCGGTATTGGTATAGGTGAATGTGCAGGTCTGCACAGGTGTGGCTTCGCTGAATTGGCCGAAGTCATAGGTGAGTTTCTCAAACTTGATCTCTGCCTGTGCCATTACTACACTTGTCAGCATCATGGCGAAAATGAATAAAACAACCTTTTTCATAATTATATCAGTTTTTTATTGTCAAATTATTTCAGGTACTTATCCAACCAACGGAAGAAAGTGCGTTGCCAGAGCACTCCATTCTGTGGCTTCAATACCCAGTGGTTTTCATCAGGTGCAATGAACAGCTCGGCATCAATGCCACGATAACGTGCCGCGTTGAATGCTGACATAGCCTGTGAGGCAACTATGCGGAAGTCACGCTCGCCATGGATACATAGGATAGGCGTGTCCCACTGGTCGACAAAGCGGTGAGGGGAGTTTCGATATGTGCGTTGTGTGGCTTCTGTCTTCTGCCATGGTGCACCACCGAGGTCCCAGTTGGTGAACCATGCTTCTTCGGTTTCCACGTATTGCTGTTCGAAGTTGTAGATACCATCATGAGCGATGAACGCCTTAAAACGTTTCTGGTGATGACCAGCGAGCCAATAGACACTATATCCTCCGAAACTGGCACCGATGCATCCCAAATGGTCCTTGTCAACATACGGGAGATTGTCGGCAGCATCGTCGATTGCTGAAAGCAGATCGTCCATACAGTGTCCGCCATAGTTGGTGGATATCTCATCGTTCCATGCAGTACCGAAACCAGGCAGACCACGACGGTTAGGTGCTACAACCACATATCCATGTGCTGCCATTATCATCATGTTCCAACGGAAACTCCAGAACTGACTCACGGGGCTTTGCGGACCACCTTCGCAGAAGAGCAGGGTAGGGTATTTCTTCGTCTTGTCAAAGTTCGGTGGAAGAACTATCCACGAGAGGAGGTCTTTCCCGTCAACGGTCTTTGACCATCGTGGCTCAACCGTTCCCCAGTCTGTTGCAGTTTTTATCTCTTTGTTCTCATCAGTGATTTGGCGCATTGTCTTTTTGGTGATGTTAAGAGCAAAAAGGTCAGTCGGCTCACACATTGATTGTCGTGCGACAATTAGATTGCCATTGTCCAAGAGTTGTAACGAGGTGTAGTCGTATTGTCCTTTAGTGAGTTTTGTCACTTTATTGCGCCATTTTCTTATATCTACCTTATGTATGTGTGTCTCACCATGCCATACGCCTACGAAGAATAGGGCGCGTGAGTCAGTGTTCCAGCAGTAGTCATCAACATTACTGTCAAACTCCTCTGTTACATAATGCTTCTGACCGGTAGCAAGGTCCATGATGCAGAGGCGGTTGCGGTCGCTCTCATATCCGTCATGTTCCATACTCTGCCATGCAATCATCTTCCCGTCCGGTGAGAACTTCGGGTTGATATCATAGCCCACGTTGAGGTCACCATCAAGATGATTGACCATTTGATTCTGTAGTGATAGCGTGGCATCGTAGGCTGGTGCTCTCCAGTCAAGCGACGGCTTACAGAAATTTCTTACCGTCCTCATACTTTCAAGGTCGAATAGATAAATATCGGAATCAGTACTTGTGGCATAGTCCACGCCTGTCTTCTTACGGCATGTGTAAGCGATGCTTTTTGAGTCGGGTGCCCATGCCAACTGTTCCGCACCGCCGAAAGGCTTCATCGGACATTCGTAAGGCTCACCTTCAAGCATATCGTATTCCTCGCCTATCTTCTCGCCGTTAAAGTCGGCAACAAACGGGTGCTGTATGCTCTCTACCCATTCGTCCCAATGACGATACATCACCTCTGTCACTACGCGTGCCGATGCTTTCGGCAGGTCTGTATCTTTCTTTGCGATGGAATTATGGGAAGGTATGGAGTGGATGAGAATCACTTTCTTTTCATTAGGTGAGAAGAGATAATCTTCCACATCCTTGTCGCAAAAAGATATCTGTTTCTTTCCCTCTCCGTTTGTGGCATCCATCACCCATAGTTGCATCTTGCCGTCTTTGTCGGCAGCAAGGTATGTTATCTGACTGCCACCATTGATGTATTTCGGTGCAGAGCCCTTACCGAATGACTGAATCTGCACCTCGCCCTTTACGGGTTTGTTGCCTATTAATGTGAGTTGTTTGATGGTTGTCTCACTATTGTTCTTCTCCACACTGTATGTACTGACGTTATACACCACTTTTTGCCCATTGGCATTCGGGCAATATGAACCTACACGTGTCATTGCCCACAACTTTTCGGCTGTGAACTGTCTGTTTTGTGCAGATGCCGTATTTGCCATTGCTATTGTAAGGACTAAAAAAATGACTTTCTTCATAGTTGTTATTTATTTCCTCGTTTTTGTAATGCTTCCTGTCTTTTGCGTTGTTCCTCGGCCATCGCTTGCAGACGTGCTGCAAAGCCTGTCTGTTGCTTCTGCTGGAACTTAGGGTCGGCCTTGCGCTCGCGGTAGCGTGCCTCTAGTTGTGCCAGAAGTTTCTCATCATCAGTGGTCTTGCGAAGCACCCACATTATTGCTGCTGAGAAGAAGAGTGAGATGAAGTAGTAGAAGTTCAGACCGGCAGAATAATCGTTGAACATGAAGAAGAACATCACCGGCATGAGGTACATCATCCATCGCATCATCTTCATCTGCTCAGCCTGCTGTCCCACCATCTGGTCTTTCTGCTGACGCATCGTCATGAGTGTATATAGCACATTAGATACGCAGAACAGGATACATGTCAGTGACAGGTGGTCACCGATGAGCCATATATTGCTTCCCCATTCTATGATAGGGTCGTATGTGGACAGGTCGTCAATCCACAGGAAACTCTGACGGCGCAGTTCAATGGCGTTCGGCACAAAGTTGAACATAGCCACCCAGATAGGCATTTGAATCAGTGCCGGTAGGCAACCGCCCATAGGACTTACACCATACTGTGAATATAATTGCATCATCTTCTGCTGTTTCTCCATCTGCTGGTCTTTGCCGTTGAGGTCTTTTGTGGCTTCCTCAAGTTTTGGTTTCAGGACGCGCATCTTGGCACTGCTCATATAGCTCTTCTTCACCAGTGGATAGGTGATGGCTTTTAGCAACAATGTGATGAGAATAAGAATTATACCCATTGGAATAGCCATATTGCGCAGTATGTCGAATACGTAGATAGTGAAGAAACGGTTTATCCAACGCACGATAGGCCAACCGAGGTATATGAGTTTCTGCAACTCGAGCTCTTTGCCCAACGTGCTCTGCTTGTTGACATCTTTGAGCAGAAGGAAATTGTTCGGACCGATGTACATCTCGAATCTTGTCGGTTTTTCACCTGTCACGTCAAAGGCTGTTTTCATCTTTGCCTCAAACTGCTTTAGGTAACCTGTACTCTTGTCGAGTGGGATGCTTGTCATACTAGAATTTGTGGCAAATGTCTCTTGTGGAATAAGTACAGCACTGAAATACTGGTTTTTGAATGCCACCCAGTCCAGACGTTCCTCAATCCGTTCATTTATCTTCTCAGATGTTTCACTCAGATAGTCTGTGCCTTCGCCTGCTTCTTTGTATGTGAGGGAAGTGTAGCGGTTCTCAAATGTGAAACTCTTTTCCTGCTGTTTTGCACGCTCACTCCAGCATACGTCCATCTGGTCAGCATCAGGTGCAAACATTCCTGCGATGCCTTTTGCCTGTATTGACATCTGCAGAAGATAGGAGCCTTGTGGGAGCAGATAATTGATTGTTAGTTCGCCACCGCCTGAGGTGCTGGCGGTCAGTGTCAGCGTTGAGTCGCTCATCTGCGATGGCTGGAAATAGAGTTCGTTGGTCTTTATGTTGTCGCTCTTGCCTGCGAGCATAAACGTCAGTTGTTGGTCGTCACCATCAAAAAGCACAAGGTCTTTGTTGCCATCCAAATCTTCATATCCCTTTATTGTAGCTTGCTTTACCACACCGCCCTTCGTGTTTATACCGAGACGGACGAGACTGTTCTTCAAGGAAATAATCTGCTCTGTACCTTTTTTTGATAGTGCGAATGCTGATGTGCTGTCTATCGTGGCGTTTGCCTCTTTTGCTTTGGCTATCTTCGCTTCTGCTGCCTTTGCTTTTTCCAAACTGTCTTGTCTTACGGTAGCAATAGAATCCTGCCGAGCCTGTTCGAGCATCTGCTCTTCACTCGGTTTGTTCCAATATCCAAAGCCGATGAGTACCGCAGCAATCAATATAAATCCAATAACTGTATTTTTATCCATATTCTGTTTTTTTTCTTTTATTCAGTTTGCAAAAGTACTAAAACACTATGAAAATAGCAAAGGTAAAGTTTGGCTTTGCGCTCTGCTTTAACTAATTTTGCGCAATAAATAGATATAAGGTACAGTAGAGTCGTTAAGTATGGCGGAAAAAGTAAGAATAAAAGATATTGCCGAGCGTGCAGGGGTGAGTGTGGGAACGGTTGATAGAGTGTTGCATAACCGTCCTAACGTGTCGGAGATAGCTCGCAAAAAGATTGAGGCTGCTCTTGAGGAGATGAACTATCAGCCAAATGTCTATGCAAGTGCATTGGCAACAAACAGGACTTACTTTTTCTTGATGCTTCTGCCGAAACACGCAAAGACGGCATATTGGGAAGAGATTGAGGAAGGTGCTGAGAAAGCAGTGTCAAACTATCGGGACTTTAATATCAGTCTTCAGATATTATATTATGACCGATACGATAAGCGTTCGTTTCGGAACATGACGGTGAAATGTCGTCAGTTGCATCTAGATGGTGTTATCATCGTGCCGAGTGACTTGCCATCAACGCGCGATTATACCGATTTCCTGCATGAAGAGAATGTCCCATTTGTGATGCTTGACTCGTTCATGCCTGACCTCCGCCCTTTGGCATTTTTTGGGCAAGACTCGTTTAACTCCGGTTTCTTCGCTGGTAAGATGCTCATGATGATGAGCAATCAGCGGAAGAGAAATAAAGTGATGATGATGCGCCCGATGGTAAACGGCAAGGTGCCAAGTAAACAGCAGGCAAATCGTGAAGAAGGATTCCGCCATTATATGATAGACCATTTCCCAGAGGTGGAGATAATTAATCTTGACCTGTTGGAAGATACTCCAAAATATGCTACAGAGAAGTTTGAACAGTTTCTCAAGAACAATCCTGATGTGAAGACGTGCATCACATTTTCATCAGGAGCATACGTGATGGGGGAGTATCTTGCAAAAAACAATATACGGAGCATACAGGTGATGGGCTACGATATGACACCACGTAACGAGAAATGTCTGCGTGAGGGAACTATCGATTTCCTTATTGCCCAACATGGTTACCGTCAGGGATACTATTGCTTGAAGACACTGATGGATGCTGTGGTGTTGCAGAAAAGCGTTAAGTCGGTAAACTATATGCCGATAGAACTGATATGCAAGGAAAATGCAGATTTCTACCAAAGATACGAACTATAAAACAGAAGACACAATAGAACAAAATGAAGAAGTGGATAAAGATAAATCCTGCCGACAACGTGGTGGTCTGTCTTGCTGATATGCTACAAGGTGAGATGATAGAGGTGGACGGCAGAAGTGTAACCGTATCAACAGATACGCCACGCGGACATAAAATCCTTATTACAGATCTCTGTAAAGGGGAAGATGTTATAAAATACGGATATCCTATTGGGCATACGACCGAAGATGTCAAGGCTGGTACATGGATGAGCGAGAAGAACATTCATACAAATCTCTCGGGAATCATCGACTATAAATATGAACCTGTAAACAAGGAATTGGATTTATGCCATGAAAAGCGCACGTTTCGTGCTTATCGTCGCAGGAATGGCGAGGTGGGTGTGCGCAACGAAATATGGATTGTGCCTACTGTGGGGTGCGTGAATGGTATTGCAGAGAAACTTGCCGAGATGCTGCGACAAAAGAAAGAATTTGGCAGAGGTAATGTGGATTCCGTTTGGGCTTGGCATCATAACTATGGTTGTTCGCAACTCTCGGAAGACCATGAGGCAACGCGGAAGATTCTTCGCGACATCGTCCTGCATCCGAATGCTGGAGGTGTACTCGTGTTGAGTCTCGGTTGTGAGAACAATCAGCCTGATGCATTCATGCAAATGCTGGGCGACTATGATAAAGAGCGCGTGAAATTGCTCGTTGTACAAGATGTGAAAGGCAATGAACTGGAAGTAGGCTTGTCTCTGCTTGAAGAACTTTACGATCGTGCCGCCAAAGACTGCCGTGAGGAAGTGCCACTGTCAGAACTGCGCATCGGACTGAAATGCGGTGGCAGTGATGGACTGAGCGGAATTACGGCAAATCCGCTCGTGGGAGAGTTCTCAGATTATCTCGTGGCACAGGGCGGAACGTCTATACTCACAGAAGTGCCGGAGATGTTTGGTGCAGAGACGATACTGATGAACCGCTGTCGCACGAAGGAACTGTTTGACAAGACCGTATCGATGATAAACGATTTCAAGGAGTATTACCTCAGCCATGGTGAGCCTGTCGGCGAAAATCCTTCTCCGGGGAATAAGGCAGGAGGCATTTCTACTCTTGAAGATAAAGCACTTGGCTGTACGCAGAAGTGTGGCAAGGCTCCGGTGAGCGGAGTGCTGACGTATGCTGAACGACTGAGTGTAAATGGGCTGAACCTGCTTTCGGCACCGGGCAACGACCTTGTGGCTGCCACGGCATTGGCTGCATCCGGTTGCCATCTTGTTCTCTTTACTACCGGGCGAGGCACGCCTTTCGGAACATTCGTTCCTACGCTTAAGGTGAGCACGAATACGCCACTTTATCAGAATAAACAAAACTGGATAGATTTCAATGCAGGGCAGTTGGTGGATGGCGTCAGTATGGACAAGGTGCTTGCGGACTTTGTGGAAAAATGTATTGCCATAGCCAGTGGCGAACAGTCGAAGAACGAGAAGAATGGTTATCGTGAGATTTCGATATTCAAAAATGGAGTAACATTATAGATTGCAGACAACGTGGATATAATTGGAAGAAACTTTATGCGCCTTTTGCAATGTGGGGCGTTTGAAATAATGGACGACTTGGAGTTGATGAGCGATTTTAAGTGGAAAAAACTCATCCGCATCTCTCAAATAAAAGGTTGTCAGGGAATAGTGTTTGATGGTATGATACGCTATACTAAAGCGCAGAAACTGAAAATAAGCGAGCCGTTGCAGACATTGTGGATGGGAGTGATTACCCAAACGGAAACAGAGGCGCGTCAGATGAACAACTGCATAGTGGAGATGTATCAGTTGATGTCTAAGAAACTACACTATCCTGTGCTGATGCGTGGTAGGGACATGGCTCTGCTTTATGATAACCCGCTCCATTACAGCTGCGACCATATCGACTGGTGGATTCCGACTGAGGAAAAAGCACGCGAAGTGGATGCTTGGGCAATGCGTGAGGCAAATATATTATCAAACATTGATAAGGATAAACTCACCTATACCTATCTTGATACAAACGTGCAGAACAATCATTATGTTGTGAAACTCATGGACAAGAGGCTTAATACCGAGTTACAGAACATTGTGACCCGAGAAAAAAGTTACTATAAGCCGTTCTATGTGGAGATAAATGCAACGAATATTGAGATAATGCCGTCATCAATACTCTTATTGATGCTTGTGCTCAATCTTGTGCAACATATACTTATAGATGAGGTGATTCCGACCCATATCATTGACCTCGGAATGTATCTGCGTAAGCGTGGCGACAAGGTGGACTATATAAAGATTGAGCGTTGGCTCGACCAACTCAAGATGCAACAGGTGGCAGATCTTGCAGGGGGACTGCTGATAAAGCTATTCCATTTCTCAAAAGATGAAATCCCGTTTATGAAGCATTATGATGAAAAGATAGTGGGAGCAATGGTGCATCACATCTTTTCCGAAGATAAACTCAGTGTGGATGAAGATGGTCTGAACATAGCGAGAAATACAAGGAAAGGAATAAACAAGTTGATGCATACAGCGTCAAACATGAAGTATCAACCGCGTGAAATAACAAGCGGATACTTGAAGAAAATGATACAGGCGCTGAAAGTGGAAGAGTAACAAATATTCATCAATCATAATCCATAACCAAATACAATTATATTATGGCACTGATAGAATGTCCCGAATGTGGACGCGAAGTGAGCAGTAGAGCACCGATGTGCCCGTATTGTGGAGTAATCATCAATGAAGATGTTTATCAGGACAACAAGGAGAATAAAAAGAAACAGCAGGAAAAGCCTGTGAAAAAGAAGAATGATTCCGATGATGGAAAGAAGAAACCACGCAAGAAAATATCATGGTGGGTGTGGATTCTCGTAGCCTGTTTTGCAATCGTTCTTTCATATACGGTAGGATATTTTTACATACAAGATAAGAAATCCGAAAAGATAGAACTCTTGTATAAAGAAGCACTTGAAAGTCAGGATTCCTTTGTGATACAGAATTTTCTGGATGAATATCCTGACGAGATTTCCGATGCACAACGGAAGAAACTTCTTGGCAAAATGAACCAGTTGAACCATATTGCAGAGGAATGGGACGATGCTTGCCGTACAGAGTCCATCGTAGAACTGAAAGCTTTCATCCGTAACTATCCGAATAACCCTCATGCGAAAGAAGCTGAAATAAAGATAGATTCCATTGATTGGCAACATGCTCTCAATAAGAACACTCCGGAGGCTTATCGCACTTATATGAATCAACATTCAGATGGTGATTATTATGATGAGGCAGAACGCAGGATTGACCTTTTGCGGTTTACTGCTGATGACCGTGATATGGTGAAACAGGCGATAGAGGAGTATATGGAGCGGGAAGATGGTGAACTCCCAAAATCATCTTACCGTGTGATTTCTCCGTATAATATCTCGAAGAAAATCAACCGTTCTGGGAAAGTGATGTTTGAAGCCACCTTCCGCGTAGAGGGTGTTTTGACCGAACTGCTTGGTGGCATCGGTAACGGTGACAAGTTTAAGGTGCGTGCCACTGTTTCAGAGAGTGGAACGGTAGAGAGTGTTGCTTTGGATGAAGAAACAAAAGAGCAGAAGAGTGAAGAATAAAGGTCTGTTTATTCTGCTTTGTGGAATATTTATTGTTGCTTTTCTTGCATCGTGTACGAAAGACGACGAGGAAGAGCGGCTTCCTCATCGTACCCTTATTGCCTATATGATGTGTGATGGGCTCGATTCAAACATCCGTAATAATGTAAGGGAACTGACAGAGGCTTCTTCCGATATTAAAACCGCTGACAACATTCTTGTGTTTGTAGATTATAGGGGTGAACATTCGCGCATATTAAAGATTTCCAAAGGTAAGAGCGAAGCGGTGAAGGATTACGGTAAGGACCTTGTCAATTCAGATCCGGAGGTGATGAGTGAGGTGCTTAAATGGTGTGTGTCTAATTATCCTGCTGAGACATATTCTCTGGTGATAGGCAGTCATGGTTCGGGGTGGTTGATAGATAATGATACGGTGCCTTCGAAAAAGTCGCCATTCAAAGCCATCGGGTTGGCATACGGAAATGACAAGGCAATAAACATTTCTACATTCACACATGTCATCAAACAATTACCACATCTCGAATACGTCTTGTTTGACTGTTGTGTGATGCAGAATGTGGAGGTGGCATACGAACTCCGTAATTCGGCTGATTATATCATTGGTTCGCCGGCGGAGATTCCAGACCGTGGCGCGCCTTATAAGGATATTTTACCAGCGTTGTTGTCTTCTTCGCCAGAGCCTATAGCACAGGGTTTCTATGATGCGTATATAAATGGCACTTACGGTGTGCCGATTTCTGTGGTAAAGACATCCGAACTGGATAATTTGATGCGTATCACTCGCGAGAAACTGCCACTGATATTCAGCACATATCCTACCGATGTTATGACATCGGGACTGATTTATTATTATACGATGTATGTGGGCGTAGGAGAGGGCTTTGATGAGTCTGTCGATTTGATGTACGATATGAATGATTTTATGCTCAAGCGCCTTCCGCTTGCAGACTATCGGCAATGGCGCGCCCAACTGGAGAAGACTGTGCCGGTAAGACTGTTCTGTTCGCAATGGTCGCATAATAGTGAAGTGTTGCCACCGATACAATGGGATGAGTTCCATGTGACGGCCGACACTTATGGCGGTCTGTCGATGTTTCTTCCGCTGACGTTGTACGATAAGTATAAACTTAATCTTAATTCTGACTATAAAAAAACAGCATGGTATAATGCTGTTTATGGCTCCTCTATTTAGCCATTGTGCTGTTGTTGGCTCTTTGCTTGACCTCTTACTTTGTCAATAACTTCTCTATCTCGCGGAATTGTGTGCCGAGATTCAGGTTGTAGTATGTGCGGTAAAGTAGCGGTGCCCATCGCTGTTGTTGCTGTGGTGACAGTTTGCGGTATTTCTCAAGGTAGATGCGTGCCTGCTGATAGAGTTCTTTCCTCATCTTTTTCTGTTTTGTTGATAAGCGGTCTATCTTTTTCAGACATGCCACGCCTGCTGCGTAGTATGGCTCTGGCTGTTCTGGGTGTTCTTTGATGAGGGTGTCCGAGATGGCGATGACATTGTCCAAATTGCCATCGTGCAGGTCTTGCAGGCTCTTTGCATAGCGGAAAAATACCGAATTAGGAAATTCCACCAGTCCGTAAGTCAATATGCGACGCATATTGTCTTCGTCTCTCAGCTCGCGGTAAGCCCCATAGAGAAGCCTCAGTGTCTGTTCGCGTTCTCCTGCCTTGAGTGCAAGATGTGAATGGGCGATGATGCTTTCTGTGTCGTGCAGTTCTGCTGCAGCCACGAGAGCCCTTTGTGATGCTTCTGCCATCAGTGAGTCTGTTGTGGCATAGTTCTGTGCAGAGAACAGGGGAAAGGATGCGCTGTCGATATAAAACTCAAAATATTGGCGTGCGTTCCGATAGTCCTGCCTGTTCATATAGAACTGCCCAGCCACATATAGATTTCTGCGGTAGGCGTCCAGCATTTCGGCATTATGTGCGCGGTATTTCACTCTTTGTCCGTCAGTTTTCACCTTGACGGCTTTCTCTTCGATGCTGTCCAGTTTTGCTGCCGTGATGAACATCTGCCGTAGGGTGGAGAACATGGCGATAGTGTCATACTTCTGCTTGAGGTATGCTTTTTCGTTTTCTGCGTCATACTTCTTTTTTTGCATAGTGAGTAAGGCAAGAAGGGAGTCGCTTGGTGCAACTTCCTTCTTACTTTTTCCTCTCGTCGGTGTTGCTATGAGCAGTGGCAACACCAGAAGTATGAGCATTTTCTTCAAATATCTCTCTCCTTTAGTCCTGAATGTTATAAGCTGCCTTTATCTCGGCTGCCTTTTCTGTGTTGCCCAGTCCGGAGTAGATGCTGTAAAGCAGATAGCTATACTTTACTGTCTCCTGATTAGGGTCCAGTGCGCGTACTTTTTCAAAGTATTCGGCAGCATGTTTCAGGTTTTCCTTCACGTCATTGCTGACTGCCTTACCTTCTTTTGTATCTTTTTCTGCCTGTTCTGAAGCCAGATTTCTGTAGCATACAGCGATGTTGTAGAAGAGGGCTGCATTCTTAGTTTCTTTTGCTGCCACTTTCTCGTAGTTTGTTATTGCTTCAGCAATTTTTCCAGCGTTCATCGCCATGTCGCCCTTGTGTATATAAGGCAGTGTGGATTCTGGATTCTTTGCGATGAATTCGTCAAGTGTTTTTATCATGAGAGCTTCATCGTTCTTCTGCTGCAGGGCATACATCATCTGGTTGAAATACATGTCCTCATGCGTTGCCTCGAAAGCATCCTGTGACTTTGCGTACATCACGTCAAGGAGGCTCTTGTCTAGACTGGCCTTGTATTGTCTGTCAATCATTGCCACTTCCAGTTGGCGTGCAGCAGAACCCTGTACGGAGTCTGTCTTTGCCAGTTCTACATATTTGTTCAGTGTCTCAGCATCTTCTGTGTTATATGCTGCCAAAGAGATGAAATATGCACATTGTGAAGCATAGTCGTCTTTCACGCTTTTCTTTGTTGTGAAGAGGTTGGAGTTCATACACTCAAGGTAGGTAACCCATATTTTCTTTGCCAGTTCCTTGTCGTTCTCATTATAGAAATACAGACCGGCATTCAGCAGGTTCGGACGTTTCATGAAGAATGTCTCGCAGTTTGTCTTGCGGAATTTTGGTTTCACCTTTCCTTTTGCGTCAGGCATTGCGTCATATTTGTCACATTCGATAGCATATTCGAATGCCTTTGCCAAAGCCTCGTTGCCTTTCTTTTCATCGAAAGCCTTTCCTTCCTTACCCATCTGCTTGAGGGTCTGGCTTTCCAACTGTGCTGCAGACTCCTTGTCGTAGATTGCCAGATAGCCCAATGCCAGAGCGTTGCAGGCTGCTGCCTGATCTTTTGCTGTCACATCGGCACCGTTAATGGCTGCCTTTATCATCTCAGCTGCCTTGTCGGCATCTTTTCCTGCCAGTGCAGTAGCTTCTTTCAGAGCACTTACCTGTGCCATTGCACTCACTTGTACCATCAATGCAAGTGCGATTGTCAAAATCTTTTTCATAATTTCTATTTTTTTTAGGTTAAATGTTGTCCTAATTATAAATTAAATCAATTGATTGCCATTGTCTTCCACCGTCTTCTTGTTTTCCTCCTCTATTGTTGCTGCCAGTTCAGAATTCATAACGGTGCAGACGCTTGCGATTGTGTCGTTTTTCCTCTCAAGGTTGATGAGGCGTACACCCTGTGTGGCACGACCCATGACGCGTGCGTCTGTCACAGCCATACGTATCACGATACCGCTCTTGTTGATTATCATCAAGTCTTCCTGCTCGGTGACGGTCTTCAAAGCCACCACCTTGCCGGTCTTTTCCGTCAGGTTGAGTGTCTTCACACCTTTCACGCCGCGTGCCGTAGTGCGGTAAGAGTCGATGTCGCTACGCTTGCCATAACCGTTTTCGCTCACCACCATGACGGTCTCCTTCTCCTTGTCGTTGATGACAATCATGCCTATCACCTCATCATCGCCACCATCAAGGCGCATGCCGCGCACACCGGTGGAGACACGCCCCATAGGGCGCACCTGCGTCTCGTTGAAGTGGACAGCACGACCGTTGCGGTTGGCAATCACTATCTCGTTGTTGCCATTCGTCAGGCGCACGTCTATCACTCTGTCTCCCTCTTCGATGTTGATGGCACGCACACCGTTTGTACGTGGACGGGAGTATGCTTCCAGACAGGTCTTCTTGATTGTACCCATTTTCGTGCAGAACATCACGAAATGCGAGTTGAGGAATTCCTCAGATGCGTTCTTTCTAATAGGTAGAATAGCGTTCACCTTATCGTCTGGCTCAATCATGAGCAGGTTCTGTATGGCGCGTCCCTTTGATGTCTTTGTTCCTTCAGGGATTTCGTAACACTTCATCCAGTAGCAACGTCCTTTCTGTGTGAAGAACAGCAGTTGATGATGCATGCGTGCAAAATGTATGTACTCCGTGAAGTCTTCATCGCGCGTGATGGCTCCCTTGCTACCCACGCCACCGCGTGCCTGCTCTCTGAACTCTGTCAGAGGGGTGCGCTTGATGTATCCGAGATGACTTACGGTAATCACCACAGGGTCGTCAGGGTAGAAGTCTTCTGCGTTGAATTCCTCTGCTGACGGGCGTATCTCTGTCTTGCGTTCATCGCCGTATTTCTCCTTCACCTCAATGAGTTCGTCTTTCATTACCTTGCGGCAGAGGCTGTCATCGGTCAGTATCTGCTTGAAGTATTCTATGCGCTGCAGTATCTCGTCATATTCTGCACGCAACTTGTCCTGCATCAGACCGGTGAGCTGTGCCAGACGCATATCTACGATGGCCTTTGCCTGCACCTCGTCGAAGCCGAAACGCTCCATCAGTCGCTCCTGCGCGTTCTGTGGGTTCTTTGAGGATTTGATGATTTGCACCACCTCGTCTATATTGTCGCTTGCCACAATCAGGGCATTGAGGATGTGTGCGCGTTCTTCGGCTTTCTTCAGGTCGAATTTTGTGCGTCTGATTGTCACGTCGTGTCTGTGCTCTACGAAACAACTGATGCAGTCTTTCAGGCTCAGGAGTTTCGGACGTCCCTTCACCAGTGCGATATTGTTTACAGAGAAACTGCTTTGCAGAGCTGTCATCTTGAAGAGTTTGTTCAGCACCACGCGAGCGTTAGCGTCACGTTTCACGTCGATGACGATGCGCATACCGTGGCGGTCGCTCTCATCATTGGCGTTGCTTATGCCGTCAAGTTTCTTCTCTGCCACGAGTTGGGCTATATACTCAATGAGTTGCGCCTTGTTCACGCCGAATGGTATTTCGGTGATGACTATCTTATCATGGCTCTCATCGCTTTCTATCTCAGCCTTTGCGCGGATGATGATGCGCCCACGACCGGTCTCGTAAGCATCCTTTACACCTTGTATGCCACAGATGATGGCTCCTGTAGGGAAGTCTGGCGCCTTGATGTATTGCATCAGTCCCTCTGTGTCAATCTCGGGATTGTCAATAAATGCGATGCAACCGTCTATCACCTCATTCAGGTTGTGTGTCGGGATATTTGTTGCCATACCCACAGCAATACCTGTGCCACCGTTTACCAGCAGGTTTGGCACTTTCGTAGGCATCACCGTAGGTTCAAACAGCGTGTCGTCAAAATTGTTTGTCATATCGACGGTGTCCTTCTCAAGGTCGTCCATCATGTGTTCTCCCAATTTTGACAGGCGGCATTCCGTGTAACGCATTGCAGCAGGCGAGTCGCCATCTACAGAACCGAAGTTACCCTGTCCGTCCACGAGCTTGTAACGCATGTTCCAGTCCTGCCCCATGCGCACCAGTGCGCCATAGACCGAACTGTCACCATGTGGGTGATACTTACCCAACACTTCACCCACCACGCGGGCACTTTTCTTATAAGGGTTGTTACTTGTGTTGCCAAGCCCCATCATTCCGTAGAGTATTCTGCGCTGCACCGGTTTGAAACCATCGCGCACATCAGGCAGGGCGCGTGCCACTATCACCGACATTGAGTAGTCAATGTACGATGACTTCATCTCCTCTTCGATATTGATTTTGAGGATGCGGTCCTGATCCTGATTCATGCTTTGATTTTCGTCAAATTCCATTTCTTATTTTCGTTTTCGTAATAATTAAATTGTTATTCCTTATAATATAGTGCAAATGTAATGATTTCCGATTTATTGAACAAATTCGCCAATGGGTATTTTTACAAAAATTCGATTTAAGCCTATTTTTAAGCCCTCTAGCGCGTTTTTAACATTTAGGAGAAGGGGAAGATAATAAGATGCGCCATTATTTTTCCATCTTTGCCTCGCCATCTTCCGCTCGTTGCCTACGAATCGTCGTGACAATTTACCAAAATCGTCGTGACAATTTACTAAAATCGTCGTGACGATTTCATCGAATCGTCGTGACAAGTTGGAGGCTCTGTTGGTTTGACCTTGAGGCTTCGAGTGCAAGACTTCGAAACGTGGTATGGTCAAAGGCGACTCTTAAAGGATTGAAAAGTGTCGCATTTAGACTTATTAATGACCCCTGATTACTTTATGATGCGCGTATGCAATAAAATGAGATGATAGGCGTTTATATTTATATATAAACGGGAAAATATGATTGAATATATCAAAGGCGATTTGGCAGAACTGACACCGGCATACGCCGTGTTGGATGTGTGTGGGTTAGGATATAAGGTGAACATATCCGTAAACACCTACAGCGTGGTGCAGGCAGAGGCGCAGAAAGGACAGACGGAAGCAAAACTGTATATCTATGAAGCAATACGCGAAGATGCTCACGACCTTTATGGTTTCTGTACGCAGAAGGAACGCGAGGTGTTTCTGCTGTTGCTGACGGTGAGTGGCATAGGTGCTAATACAGCCCGTATGATTCTCTCGGAGATGACGGTGGACGAACTGTGCGGAGTGATTGCTGCCGGCGATGAACGTATGCTGAAACGCATCAAGGGCATCGGTCCGAGAAGTGCTGCACGTATCATCGTGGAACTGAAAGACAAGTTCGCCGGTTCGGAACTGGTGAGCAGTGCTATGCAGAGTGCCGGTAGCGAGAATGGCAGTGAGGCTGTCTCGGCACTTACGATGCTGGGCTTCTCGGCAAGTGCATCGGCAAAGGCTGTTCAGGAAGTGCTGAAGACAGATTCGACAGCATCTGTTGAGACGATAATCAAGAAAGCATTGACGATGGTGAAATGAGTGGTGCGAGGTGATGAGGTGTTTCCTGATTTTTATTTTGTGTATGGTTTCTTTGAGCGTGTCCGCACAGGATACGCTTTCGCACTCTCGTTGGCGTGCGCAGAAGACCGTACCGATAGAGACCAGCGACCTCGATAAAAAATCTACTGACCTCAAGACGCCTGAAAACATCACGGAGGAAACGACCTACCGCGACTCTATCGGCTACTATGTCGTGGGCAAGAAGATGGGCAACTCCTATCTGGGTGTGCCTGTGTTTATGACTCCTGACGAATATCAGCAGTGGAGCCTGAAAAAGAGCATACAGGACTTCTGGAAGAAGAAAAACTCTGAGGAGGTGGCAAGTGGCGGAAAAGACAAGTTCGACTTTACCGATATGCACTTCGACCTCGGTCCGGCAGAAAAAATCTTCGGTCCTGGTGGTGTGCGCATCAAGACGCAGGGAACGGCAGAACTGAAACTGGGAGGAAACATCAAGAAGATAGACAACCCAAGTCTGCCTATTCGCAACCGTAACACCTTCGGAATGAATTTCGATGAGAAAATCAACCTCAGCGTGAACGGTAAGGTGGGGGACAAGATGAACCTCAACCTCAACTACAACACGGATGCAACATTTGATTTTGACTCGCAAAACCTGAAACTGAAATACGAGGGCAAGGAAGACGAAATCATCAAACTCCTCGAAGGCGGTAACATCTCTTTCCCGTCAAACAACTCTCTGGTGCAGGGCGCAAGTGCATTGTTCGGTGTGCGTGCTGACCTGCAGTTCGGAAAACTCAAACTACAGACCGTTGTGTCGCAGAAAAAGTCGAATTCGCACAGCGTCAGTTCCAAAGGCGGAACACAACTCACGACTTTTGAAATCGATGCTGCCGACTATGAAGAAAACCGCCACTTCTTTATCTCACGTTATTTCCGCGATAAATATGATGCTACGATGGCTACTCTGCCAAACATCGCATCAGGAATAAAAATCACCCGTATGGAGGTGTGGGTCACGAACAAGACGGGAAACACAGCCAACTGCCGTAATCTTGTGGCACTGAGCGACCTCGGTGAGCAGAAGATTGTAGGTAGCCCGCACTGGATGGTGGACGGCGGAATGACAGTGCCTTGTAACGCTGCCAATAGCGCATACCGCGAGATGACAACGACATTCGCTCAGGCACGCTCAATAGACATGGTGAGTTCCGTGCTGGGCAATGTGCCTGACCTTGAGGCTGGCACCGACTACGAGAAACTGGAAAGCGCACGTCTGCTCTCGTCAAGTGAATATACGGTGAACAGCGCTCTGGGCTATATCTCACTAAGCACAACGCTACAGACCGACCAAGTGCTTGCCATAGCATTTGAATACACATACGGTGGCGTGACTTATCAGGTGGGAGAGTTCTCGACCGACCTTACTGACGCTTCGCAATGCCTCTTCGTGAAATCCTTGAAGAACACAGGTAACACTCCGTTCATCAAGCATGAAGGCAACCTGAAGTTCTCACGCGGAACATGGGATTTCATGATGAAGAATGTCTATTATCTCGCCACAAACATAGAGCGCGAGAAGTTCCGCCTTGACATAAAATACCAGAGCGACACCGCTGGCGTGTATCTTACATACATTCCAGAACAGCAGGTGAAGAACACTCCGCTCATAAGGCTCATGAACTGCGACCGTCTGGACAACAATAACAAACTGCATCCAAATGGATATTTTGACTTTGTGCAGGGCTATACCGTCAGCGATGGGCGCGTGCTGCTTCCTGCGGCAGAGCCTTTCGGCGACTTCCTCTATCGCGTGCTTACATCGCGCGACTCTGTGGGACGTCCGCGTCTTGACCCAGCCACGGCAGAGAAATACTGCTATCATGAGTTGTATGACTCAATAAAGACCGTGGCAAAGCAGATTGCTGAGAAGGATAAGTTCGTGTTCATGGGGCAGTTCAAAGGGTCAAAAGCCAACGTCATCTCGCTGGGAGCATACAATGTGCCTCCGGGCTCGGTGGTGGTGACGGCAGGTGGCGTTACACTGGTGGAGAACAGCGATTATACCGTAGATTATTCCGCAGGAGAGGTAACGATAATCAACCAAAGCATTCTTGATGCCGGAACAAATGTCAGCGTGTCGCTGGAGAGCAACACCGACTACGGTCAGCAACGCAAGACGATGGTGGGACTGAACTGGGAATACGACTTCTCAAAGGATTTTCAAATAGGTGGTACGATACAACACCTCTCGGAACAGACCCTGACGTCAAAGGTGACGATGGGTGCCGAACCGCTGAAGAACACCATCTGGGGACTCAACATAAACTGGAAGAAAGAGAGCCAGTTGCTCACCAACCTGCTCGACAAGATACCGTTTTTGAACGTCTCACAACCGTCTCACATCTCGTTCAACGCTGAGTTTGCACAACTCATTGCAGGCACGGCAAGCGGTACGCAGGACAATGCCTCGTATCTTGACGACTTTGAAAACACGAAGAACTGTATAAACATTGCCACACCATCGGCATGGGTGTTGTGCTCCACGCCAAAACTGGATGCCGCCAACCCTTATCAGAAATACTATGAGGACAAGACGTCGCTGGGCAGTGGTTACGGACGCGCCTTGATGGCATGGTACTGTGTTGACCCACTCTTCACGCGTCGCAGTTCGTCGCTCACGCCGACACATATTAAGAACGACCTCAACCAACTCTCCAATCATTATGTGCGCGAGGTGTATGTGCATGAGTTGTTCCCGAACCGCGACCTGAGCAACTATTCCGGCAGTACCGCCACGCTGAACGTCTTTGATATGGCGTTTTATCCGACTGAGCGCGGACCGTACAACTTCTCATCAGACCTGAACCGTGACGGAACGCTTACTGCTCCGAAGACACGATGGGGCGGAATGATGCGCAAACTCGAGGCCAGCGACTTCAAGACAGCCAACATCGAGTATGTGGAGTTTTGGATGCTCGACCCGTTCATCTATTCCAAGGATTCGGCAGATGCTGCGCGTTTCGGTGGCGATATGTATATTGACCTTGGTGAGGTGTCGGAAGACGTGCTGAAAGACGGAAAGAAATTCTATGAGAGCGGAATGCCTGTGGATGGCACGGACCTCTCGGCTCTGGACAAGTCGCAATGGGGATATATTCCGCATCAGACATCTGTCACTTATGCCTTTGCCACCACCTCAGGCTCACGCGCCTTGCAGGACGTGGGTTTCAATGGTCTGAATGATGATCAGGAGAGAAATTTTGACGGCTATCAGGATAATCTGCGGAATATACAGAACAGGGTGTCGGAAGAATACTGGAACAAGGTCATTATGAAAGACCCTGCAAACGACAACTACCATTATTTCCGTGGCAGTGACTACGACCGCGATACGGTGTCTATCCTCAACCGTTACAAGAGGATAAACATGCCACAGGGCAACTCGCCTGACAGCGACTCGCGTAGCGAGAGTTACGACACATCATATAAGACCGGACCGGATGTGGAGGACATCAATCAGGACTATACGCTGAATGAATATGAGAAGTACTATCAGTACCATGTCAGTGTCCGTCCGGAGGACATCAACCTCGATAGGGTGGGAACAAACTTCATCGTGGACAAGCGCACTGCCGCCGTAACATTACGTAACGGCAAGACGGAGACGGTGACGTGGTATCAGTTTCGCATCCCTGTGGAGCAGTACGAGGAGCGCGTGGGAAAGATTAACGACTTCTCATCAATACGCTTTATGCGCGTGTTCCTTACCAACTTTGAAAAGCCGATAGTGATACGTCTCGGTACGTTTGACCTCGTGCGTGCGGAATGGAGAAACTACGAACAGCAACTCTCACCGTCGGGCAACACCGGTACGCTCGAAGCCTCTGCCGTGAGTATTGAGGAGAACAACGACAAGGAGCCGGTGAACTATGTCCTGCCTCCGGGCATAAGTCGTGTTGTTGACCCGTCACAGCCACAACTCACCGAGAACAACGAGCAAGCACTGGACATCGTGGTGAAAAACCTCTCGCACAACGAGGCAAAATGCGTGTATAAGAACACCACCCTTGACCTGCGTAACTATAAGCGTCTGCAGATGTTCGTGCATGGAAATGCCCTCAAACCAAATTCTTCTGCGCTGAAAGATCATGAGGTGAGCGTCTTTATCCGATTGGGAAGCGACTACAAGAGCAACTACTATGAATATGAAATACCGCTGACACTCACGCCGGAAGGACATTACGACCAGTATTCCTCCACCGACCGCCGCGCTGTATGGCCGGAAGAAAATATGCTCGATATAGCCCTGACCAAACTGACTGCCATCAAGAAAGCCCGCAACAAGGATAAGGCAGAGGGCAAGGCATCATATAACAAACTATATTCCGACTACGACCCTGACCGTCCGGCAAATAGGATAAGCATCATCGGTAACCCTACTCTGGGTGAGGTGAAGACACTCATCATCGGTGTGAGAAATAACAGCGCCGACAATAAGTCGGGCGAGGTGTGGGTGAACGAGTTGCGTCTGCTGGAGTCAAACAATGAAGGCGGTTGGGCAGCGCAGGGCACACTCAACCTGCAACTCTCTGACTTCGGTTCGCTGAACCTTGCCGGTCGCGTGGAGACGCAGGGCTTCGGTGGACTTGAGCAAGGGCAGATGGACCGCTCCACAGACAACTATTCACGCTATGACGTGACAGCCAATTTCGACCTCGGAAAGTTCTTCCCAGAAAAAGCGAAAGTCACCATACCGCTTTATTATTCCGTCACCCAAGAACAGACGAAACCGAAATATAATCCACTGGACACGGATATGGAACTGGATGACGCCCTTGAGGTGGCTGATGCACATGAGAAAGATTCAATAGAGTCTATCGCCATAACGAAAGTGACAAATCGTAATTTCTCCATTTCCAACGCCAGAGTGGGAATCACTACCAAACGCCACCCGATGCCATACGATCCGGGCAACTTCTCGTTCTCATATAGCCACGCACACAAGAACTCCAGTGGCGAGACCACGATAGACGAGCGTGAGGACAACTGGCGCGGTGCGATAAACTACTCCTATACCCCTGTCTATAAGACTTTCGAGCCGGGCAAGAACCTGAAGGGCAAGAGCAAATGGCTAAAGATTGTAAAGGAGTTCGGACTGAACTACCTGCCGCAGAACCTCTCGTTCAATACCGAGATGAAACGCAACTACTACGAACTGCAGGAGCGAGATATGGAGAATCTGAACGACCGCCTGCCTATCACTTTCTCCGAACAGTTCCTTTGGAACCGTGATTTCTCCATGCGTTGGGACCTCACGAAGAATCTGCACCTCAACTTTCAGAGTGCCACCGATGCACAGATAGAAGAGCCGTATGATGAGCGGCCGATAAATAAAGACCTCTATCCAGAACGCTACGAGGCGTGGAAAGACTCCGTTTGGCACAGTCTGCTGAACTGGGGTACGCCACTGTCGTATCAGCAGTCGTTTACAGCCAGTTACCAACTGCCACTCAACAAACTCCCTATTTTTGAGTGGCTCAACGCTGATGCCTCATACAACGCTAATTATAACTGGTCGCGAGGAACGGAACTGGAGAACGGCACTTCTCTTGGCAATACCATCAATTCCTCACGCACACTCAATATCAACGGTACGCTCAATATGGAGAAACTCTACAACCTCATCCCATTCCTTGAGGCAACGAATAAACGTTTCTCGCAACCGATAAAGAAGAATACGACGAGAAGGAATACAGGTGCTGCTAATGACGGTAAAAAGAATGTTCAGCAGGATGCAACGAAAAAAACGCCAAAGGTGTTCGCCAAAGAGGTGAAGCTCACTCCAGATAATCCTGTGGAGGTGGCTCATGGGCGCAACTCGACACGACTGATTGTGACGGCAAAGACAAAGGACGGCAAGGATTACCCTGTCAAATATAAAGTTGTTGATGGGAATAAGATACACATCTCCAATAAGGACAGTATTGACATAAAGGTGAGCATCACGGCTAAGGCACCGCTCGAGGCGAAGACGTGGTACAAGGTGGGACAGTCGGCAGCACGACTGCTGATGATGACGCGGCAGATAAGCCTTTCCTATCGTAATAACTATTCTATGGCATTGCCGGGCTTCATGCCGTCTATAGGCAATTTCTTCGGCCAAAGAAGTGGTGATATTCTCAGCCCGGGTGTGGATTTTGCCTTCGGTTTTATTGATGATTCTTATATTGACAAGGCACTCAAAAACGACTGGTTGCTTTGTACGGACAGTATAGCCACACCTGCCACCACCAGCAAGACGGAAGACCTGCAACTGAAGGTGACGCTCGAGCCGGTGCGCGACTTCAAGATTGACCTCAATGCCAGTCGCACGATGACGCGCAACAAGAGCATACAGTATATGTATCAGGGTCGTCCAACCACACACAGCGGTACGTTCACCATGACCACGATTTCTATAAAGAGTGCATTTGAGGGAATGGGCAATGCAACAGACGGGTATCATTCAAAGAGTTTCGATGATTTCTGTAATTCCCTTGATGCTTTCCAGCAACGTGCCGAAGCGCAGTATCGTGGCTCTGTCTATCCGAATGGAACACCGCTGGCAGGAAAAACTTTCGACCCAGCCAACGGTACTGTTGACAAGTACAGTGGCGATGTGATGATACCTGCTTTCCTCTCGGCTTATTGTGGCGGAGGCAGTTCGTTAGACATCTTCCCTTCACTTGCCCGTATGTTGCCGAACTGGACTATTCGTTATGCCGGCCTGCAGAAACTCAA
The DNA here is from genome assembly GCA_018065185.1 of Candidatus Equicola faecalis. Classification (GTDB taxonomy): domain Bacteria; phylum Bacteroidota; class Bacteroidia; order Bacteroidales; family Bacteroidaceae; genus Prevotella; species Prevotella faecalis. The sequence continues at coordinate 95,450 of JAGHTU010000022.1, forward strand.
CTGGTTCAATGAGCGTTTCAAGAGTGTTAATATCAATCATGCCTACAAGAGCATTTATGCCGTAGGCTCGTATAGTAGTTTCTCATCGTGGATGGAGTATATGGGCGACCTCGGCTTTGTGACAAATGCCACAACTCAGTTGCCTACACCAAGTTCGATGTACAACATCTCGCAGGTGAGCATCAACGAAGCTTTCTCACCATTGCTGGGTGTGGATGTGACACTTCTGAACAACATGACTCTGAAAGCCGAATATAAGACTACGCGTGTGCTGAACCTCTCCATGACCTCCGTGCAGATAAACGAGACGACGTCAAAGGACTGGGTCTTCGGGCTTGGCTATAAGATTAACGATATTGACCTCTTCGGTTATGGTGCCAAGACACGTAAGATTGCTGCAAAGAATAATAAGAAGAAGGGTGGGGCAGATACTGACAAACAGGGCGCATCGTCCAAGACTTCCACTTCGATGAGGCGTAATAACACCACTAGTCACGACCTCAACTTGCGCTTTGATTTCAGTCTGAGAAATCAGGCGGCTATCGTGCGTAGTATCGCTTCGCGTGAGAGTGCTGCAAGCAGTGGTAATAAAGCCTTGAAGATTTCGTTCAGTGCCGAATATACGATGTCACGCCTTTTGACGATGAGTGCTTACTACGATATGCAACAGAACACTCCGTTGCTTTCTTCCAGTTCTTACCCGACTACGACACATGACTTTGGGTTAAGTCTGCGCTTCTCACTCACAAGGTAATAGTCCGATGATTTCTTTCATCGTATGCACCACGATGTCGGCACCAGCATCGGTGAGCATACGGTCGGGTAGGGGACCGGTGTTTATTCCTATCGTAAAGCAACCTGCGGCTTTTCCTGCCTTGATGCCTAATGGCGCATTCTCCACCACCACACATTCTTCAGGAGTGGCATGCACCTTTTTCATACCCATAAAATATGGGTCGGGCTGAGGTTTGCCGTGCTGTACGTCAAAACTCGTCACCATCAGTCGTTTGCTGACAAGTCCCTTATAATCGTTGCAGATGCGGTTGAGCACGTTCCTCTGTCCGCTTCCCGTGACCACCACCACTTCTATCCTGCGCCTTTTCAGTTCGCGCATCAGCATGTCGGTGTTCGGTATTTTCTCAGGGAAAGGATGCTCGGCGAAAAGACTGCTCTTGCGAGCGTAAATCCTTTCCACCTCATCCTGTGGCAGTGTTCGCCCCATCTGTTCCTGTGCAATGACGTTTATGGTCTCCACTCCACGCATTCCTTCAAAACGGTAGGCATCTTCCTCGCTCATCCGCATGCCGTTCTCTGCCATGGCTTTCTGCCATGCCACAGCATGATATGGCATGGAGTTATAAATCACTCCATCCATATCAAACAAGAAAGCTTTAATATTGTTGGATAGTATCAATTAATCTTTAATCTTTCTCGGATAGCCTTCGACTCTGCCTCGTAACCAGGCTTGTTCAGCAACGCAAACATATTCTTCTTGTATGCTTCCACTCCCGGCTGATTGAAGGTGTTCACTCCGAGTATGTTGCCACTTATGCCACAGGCTATTTCAAAGAAATAAATCAGTTGACCGATATAGAACTCATTAAGTTGCGGTATTGTGATACGAATGTTTGGCACACCACCGTCAATATGTGCCAGTTGTGTACCGAGTTCTGCCATCTTGTTTACCTCATCCACACGTTTGCCGGCAAGGAAATTCAGTCCGTCAAGGTTTTCCTCATCCTCAGGGAAGAGCAACTGGCGGTTAGGTGTGTCAATGCTGATGACCGTCTCAAAGATGCTACGCTCGCCATCCTGTATCCATTGCCCCATGGAGTGAAGGTCGGTAGTGAAATCCACCGATGCAGGGAAGATGCCCTTCTTGTCCTTACCCTCGCTCTCACCGTAGAGCTGTTTCCACCATTCGCTCATGAAATGGAGCTTCGGTTGGTAGTTGACTAAAATCTCTATTTTCTTTCCGCTGTTGTAAAGCGCGTTGCGGATGGCAGCATATTGTGCTGCAGGGTTGTCTGTAAAAGGCACGTCGTGAGCACACACCTTTTCCATTACGGTTGCACCCTGCACGAGTTGGCAGATGTCGAATCCTGCACATGCGATAGGTAGAAGTCCTACAGGTGTGAGCACTGAGAAGCGTCCGCCGACATCATCAGGGATGACGAATGTCTTATATCCTTCCTTTGTGGCTGCTGCGCGTGCTGCACCTTTATTGGCATCCGTGATGGCAACAATCACTTTTTTTGCTTCTTCCTTACCCCTTTGCTCCTCACACTGCTTCTTCATCAGACGGAACGTGAGAGCAGTCTCTGTGGTAGTGCCCGACTTGGAGATGTTGATCACGCCAAAGCGTTTGTCCTTGAGAAATTCCGACAGTTCTGCCAGATAGTCCTCGCCGATGTTGTTGCCGGCAAAGATAATGGCAGGGCTCGTCTGTTTGAGCCATGCAAAAGAATTGCTCAATGCCTCTATCACGGCACGGGCACCGAGATAACTTCCACCGATACCTGCAACGACGATTACATCGCACGATGCACGCAGGTCGTCAGCCGTGCGTTGTATCTCCTGCAGGAAGTCGGAAGTGATGGATGATGGCAGATGCAACCATCCTAAAAAGTCATTACCCGGGCATGTGCCATGCTCCAATGCTTCCAGAGCGGCTTTCGTCTTCTGTTCAAGAGCCTCTACTGCGCCTGTACCAACAAACTGGTTGGCTTTATCAATGCATAATGTAAGATTCTTCATTTTTATGTTTACTGTTAATTGTCAATTATCAATTATCAATTTATCTAAACGTATCTGTCAGTAGCTTGATTTCCACTTGTGGCGAAATTCGCTCATACAGTATGTTATATACAGCATCAAGTATAGGCATATTGACATGGTAGCGATGGTTAATTTCTTTCATACATTTCGTCCCGAAATACCCTTCGGCAATCATCTCCATTTCTATCTGTGCACTCTTCACGCTGTATCCTTTGCCTATCATCGTACCGAAGGTGCGATTGCGCGAGAAGTTGGAGTAGGTCGTCACGAGCAAGTCGCCCAGATAGACAGAATCCACCATGTTCCTTTCCAGAGGGTGCACCACGTTCATAAATCGTTTCATCTCCGTGATGGAGTTTGCGATGAGCACAGCCTGGAAGTTATCGCCATATTTCAGTCCGTTGCAGATGCCTGTTGCGATGGCATAGACATTCTTTAGTACTGATGCATATTCTATACCGGTCACGTCAGCAGCCACCTTTGTCTTTACATAATTGTTTTCTAATACGGAGGTGAGCGCCTGCGCCTTTTCTGTGTCGGCACATCCTACGGTGAGGTATGTCAGGCGTTCAAGTGCCACCTCTTCGGCATGTGACGGACCGCCCACACAGGCAAGGTTTTCGTATGGCACATCAAACACCTGATGAAAATACTCGCTCACCACGAGGTTGTTATCAGGCACGATGCCTTTGATGGCGGTCACGACAAACTTGTCCTTGATGCGTGTCTTGAGTCGGTTGAGGTTGTTTTTTATGTAAGGCGAAGGAATGACGAACACCAGTGTGTCGTATTTCTGCACCAAATCATTTATGTCGGAAGAGAAATATATCTCATCCACATCGAAATGCACCATTTCCAGATATGCCGGATTGTGGCGCATACGTTTGAAATCTTCTATGCGGTCGTCACGGCGCAGATACCACCCTATGTGGTGGGTGTGAGAGACGATAATCTTTGCTATCGCCGTTGCCCAACTGCCACCTCCGATGATTGCTATCTTTCCGCAAGAAAACATATTCTAATCATCACTTTACTTCCGGTTTCATAGTAGGGAAGAGTAATACTTCCTGTATGCTCTGCTGTCCTGTCATAAGGATTGCCAGACGGTCAATACCGATACCGATACCTGAAGTTGGTGGCATTCCATACTGGAGCGCACGCAGGAAGTCGTGGTCGATGACCATTGCTTCATCATCACCCTTGTCGGCAAGTTTCATCTGTTCGATGAAACGCTCTTCCTGATCTATCGGGTCGTTGAGTTCGGAATATGCGTTGGCAAGTTCTTTTCCGTTCACCATCAGTTCGAAACGTTCCGTAAGCCCTGCCTTTGAGCGGTGCATCTTTGTCAGTGGCGACATCTCCATAGGGTAGTCTGTGATGAATGTAGGCTGTATGAATGTCCCCTCGCATGTCTCGCCGAAAATCTCATCAATGAGTTTTCCGCGTCCCATCTTGTCTGTATCTTCCACGCCGAGACCCTTTGCTATCTTGCGCATCTCATCTTCCGTCATCGCGCTGAGGTCGTGTCCCGTCTTTTCCTTTATTGCATCAAGGATAGGCAGACGGCGGTAAGGAGCTTTGAATGATATGGTGTTTTCTCCCACCTGCACTTCCGGCTTGCCGTTGACTGCAATACATATCTTTTCCAGCAACTGCTCGGTGAAGGTCATCATCCAGTTATAATCCTTGTAACTGACGTACAGCTCCATACAGGTGAACTCAGGGTTATGGCTCTTGTCCATACCTTCATTGCGGAAGTTGCGCCCAATCTCGTACACACCTTCAAACCCACCCACGATGAGCCGTTTCAGATAGAGCTCGGTTGCGATGCGCAGATACATCTCTTGGTCCAGCGTGTTGTGGTGCGTAATGAACGGCCGCGCACTTGCCCCTCCTGCTATGAGTTGCAGTATCGGTGTCTCCACCTCCGTGAATCCTGCCTCATCGAACACCTGTCGCATGGTGCGTATCATCGTGGCACGCTTGAGGAAAGTCTCTTTCACGCCTTCGTTCACCACAAGGTCAACGTAGCGTTGACGGTAGCGCTGTTCAGGGTCATCAAACTTGTCGTATGCCACTCCGTCCTTGTATTTCACGATAGGCAGAGGCTTTAGGCTCTTTGCCAGCACCGTCAGTTTCTGTACGTGTATGCTTATCTCGCCCATCTGTGTGCGGAACACATATCCGTTGATGCCGATAAAGTCGCCAATGTCAAGCAGTTTCTTGAACACGGTATTGTACATCGTCTTGTCTTCTGTCGGGCAGACGTCATCACGGCTGATATATAACTGTATGCGCCCTTTGGAGTCTTGTAGTTCTGCAAAACTTGCCTTGCCCATCACGCGACGGCTCATCAAACGGCCTGCCACGCTCACCTGTCGTGGCTCGTCATCGTCCTTGAAGTTTTCTTTTATCTCTGTAGAGAATGCGTCCGTAGGAAATTCTGCAGCAGGATACGGCTCAATACCGAGATTGCGTAACTCCTGCAGGCTCTGACGCCTTCCCTGTTCCTGTTCACTGAGGTTATTGATTTCCATAATGTTATTGTGTCTTCTTTATTTTGACCACAAAAGTACACATTTTTTTTCTATTTCTTGCTTTACAGATGTTTTTCCCTCGCGCGCTGGCGTGTATGTCGTAAAGTGAGAGTTGAGGAAGAATGTATCTGCCTTGACTCACGCATCTTCGTTACAGGAAATAGACCGCTATTTCTTCTCTGGATGTGCATGTGCATACTTCCAGATTGCTACGGACGTTTACACCGACCTTCGCTATAATCAGGAAGAATGGCTATGATTATTTGGGCATATATTTGCTATAATCTTCACTTTTCTGTTGTAGTGAAGGCGATTGTACTTGTTTCTTCTTTACTTCGTCAATTAAATCTCGAAGTAAAGCATTATTCTCTTTAAGTTCTGATACAATTGAATAAACTTTTAAATACCATAAAACTATAGGTCTAATTAAAAGCCCAAATGCACCTAAAAAAACTACGAATAAAATGATATAAAAAATGCCTATGCCTAACCAAACGCCAAAAAATTCTGCCATAATATTTATTTCTTATAATAATTCCAAGAAACGCAATTCAAAGCGCCTCCATTCTTCACGATTCCCTTTACTTCTACAGGAATGACCTTTGAATCAGGGAATATGCGTGAAATTTGTTCTACAGCTAATTTGTCTGTCATGATACCTAACTGAGGGACGAAAATATATTTGCCAACCTGCAAATAATTTATGTGCGCCCAACTATTTGTACTTGATACCTTTCCGTATTCTAATTCTGATATTTTCGAGAAGTAGGGGGAAAGTGCATCTAATAATTTCTGTCTTAATTCAGGGTCAATATCTTTATATTGATTTAGAAGAATATGTCCATCAGAAACGAATCTTACCATTCCATCAGCATGTCCATATTCCTCATAGGTATCCCATGGTATTAAGACTAGTTTTGCAGAGAATGCACGTTCTATTTCTTTTATGATTTCTTCTTTAGTAAGTTCAGAATTCTCTTTGAGAACCTTATCTGTCATTATTACCTTATCTCCGCATAATATCACATTACCACCATCGATGATAAGTTTTGTAGAAACTATAGAGTCGTTTGCAAAATCAAATACATCATCTATATTATCTGTAATATATTGCTTGTCATTCTGAAGGTAATCAGGATTGTACACATAAGACACATAATGACCATTTGAATATACTGGCATATAATCACGAGCCCACAAATCTTTGGTATTTGGTAACAAACCATAGGATATGCCATTTTCTTCAAGTGATTGTTTGATATTCTCCCAACATTTATATGCAGTAAGATGTTCAGAGAAATATACAATCTGGGGATTCTGTGATTTTTTATTCATCTTTTTTTGTTTTGTGCCTATTGTCTCCCCTGATTCAGCGGTTTTATATTATTTTTACAGAAAGCGTGGGAAACTGTACCATGTAGCCCGTTCCATAATTCCAGGCTCTCGCATTGCCCACTCAGCCAGAACGAGCAACGCAGAACCCACGCACGTGTACATATTAAGAGCATATTGCCCTAATATATACGCACATGAGCATCTACTATTGCTAAGTCTTGGGCTAAGTCGAATTTGCGAGATTCGGAACCATCAAGAACAAAGCGTAAAGTAAACGCCTTTATTTTCCTCTATTTTATGGTCTTACTCTAATACTTTTCTCTAAAAGCACTTTATCAAGTAAACCTCTGCAAATATATAGAAACATAATAACACGCCAAAGAAAATGCACTATTATTTTTTCTATCTAAGGATAATACAAGTTTATCACTAAAAGACAATAGTAAAGCAAGCCCAAGATGAGGTGTTTTGCAACCATATAAAAGTTGCCTCTGACCATACTACACCTCGAAGCCGAGCAACCGAAGCCTCAGGGTTGAACCAACGGAGCCTCCAACTTGTCACGACAATTTACTTAAATTTGTCACGATGATTTGCCCAAATTGTCACGATGATTTAATCAACTTGTCACGATGATTCGTAGGCAACGAGCGGAAGACAGCGAGGCAACGTGCGATTAAAGTTTAATCTGCGAGTGTAAAATCTGACGAAAGCAACCCTGTTCCAACGCATGCTTTTTGACAAACGCACGATTGGGCTTCGACAAACGCTCGTTTGTGCCTCGACAAACGCTCGTTTGTGCCTCGTCTTCCCATCGTTTGTGAGCAGTCAAACGCACGCTTGGTTTTCAGCCTCCGAAGTCGCGGAACATCTGTTCCAATCGAGGGGATTCTCCGGTGCTTTCTTGGGGGTGTTCCGATGCTATCAAGGGAGTGTTGTGATGCCGTGCATGGCATCCCTTCGATGGTTATACGGGACCCCTTCGATGGTTATACGGGACCCCTTCGATGGTTATCCGACCTCCCCTTGATGGAAATCCGCTTCCCGTCTCTTGATTTTCCATTTCTCGCAGTTCTTCTTAATGTTTCTTCAACTAGTGAAGTGGCGGAGCCAATGACACGCAGAGCAAATCTTGCCTCTTTTGAGGTAATGTCAGAAAGAATATCCCTTTCTGTAAGCAAGCTTTCAAAAGGCATATTCCTTCCGCCAAGCCATCTCATGATGGCTCAAGATTTGAAGCAGAGGGGCAGAGACCACAGAGAAACCTCTCCAGTCCCCCCTCACAAGAAAGTGCATTAATAAGTCTCTCACTTTAGGGGGGAGGATTTGGGAGAGGCTTCTTCTCCCTCGCGCGCATGCGCGCGTACCTTATTAATATGTGGGATAAAAATCTCTTGATGTATGCCGTAGTTTATAAAACAAACTATAAATTATTTTGAATTATGCTCCAGAAACATTATGTTTGCAGAGCATAATAAATCTTAGGGAGTTATAGATGGAATTTGTAGATAGAAAAACGGAGCAAGAAAGACTTGCCAGACTATTGTCTAAAAAAGCTTCAGGGTTTGCTGTTGTCCGAGGACGAAGACGCGTGGGGAAGTCAGAGCTCATCAAGCATGTTCTGACCGAAAAGGATATTTATTTCGAGGCGGACAAGACAGATGCCGCCACACAGATGTCCAATTTGAGTTATGTAATATCTCATACCTTTGAGGGGTTCAGCGATGCGGAATACAAGAATTGGCGTGCATTGCTCACAGCATTGAACCACAGGGTCACGGAGAAGATAACCCTATGCCTTGATGAATTTCCTTATTTGGTGGAAAGCGACTCGTCACTTCCTTCCGTCATCCAGACACTTCTTGATTCGGATAATCTAAAATACAACATCATTCTTTGCGGTTCGTCGCAAACGATGATGTACGACCTTACCCACGATGAGGCATCACCCTTGTTCGGCAGAAAAGAGGCTGATTTCAAAATCGGACCAATCAGGTTGCCATTTTTGCAAGAGGCTTTGGGGCTTGATGAAATAGAGACTATAGAGAATTACGCCGTTTGGGGAGGCATACCCCGATACTGGAAACTTCGTGAAGATTCTTTTTCCCTTAGAGAAGCGATAGACGAGCACGTCCTTTCCACATTCGGTGCTTTGTATGAGGAGCCTTATCACCTGTTCAAAGACGACCTCAAAGACATAGTCAAGACCGCAACAATCATGATCATTGTAGGGGGAGGAGCCACACGACTAAAGGAGATAGCAGCAAAGTGTAATGAACCGGCAACCAATCTTTCAAGGCCTTTGGCAAAATTGATAGATCTTGGTTACTTGGAAAAAGACATCCCTTTCGGAGTATCGGTAAAGGACAATAAGAAAAGCTTGTATCGCATTGCAGATCCGCTGCTGAATTTTTACTACAGATTTGTGCCTGCCAATAGGTCATTCATAGAGTTAGGCAGAACAGAAATCATAAACCGCTTGCTGAATCAAAGGTTGCCAGAGGTGACCGGATATTGGTGGGAAAGAATATGCCGCGATGCCGTGACTGGTAATGTCATTAACGGAATCACATACACCGAAGCAAGAAGGTGGTGGGGGCAAGTGCTCATAGATGGAGTATATAAAGATGTAGAACTGGATGTCGTTGCAGAGTCTTTGGACAAGAAGCACATACTGATAGGAGAATGCAAGTGGACTGCAAGCGAGAATGGACGCCTGCTCACTAATGAATTGCTGAAAATCGCAACAGCTCTTCCGTTTACGAAAGACAAAAAGTTGGAAATAGTTCTCTTTACCAAAGTCACTCCGGTTGAAGATATAGGAAATTCTATCCTTCCGCAGAAAGTCATAGAGCTCTGTAGATAGAGTTACAATCTACCTTGTAGCAATCCGTTTTAAGTTTATTGCTAAAATAAGTGCGAAAATTTTGTAGTAAACTGAAAATGTTGTACTTTTGCGCCGTTTATTAGGAATATTAGATGGGAAAAAAAGACGACTTAAAGAACCAATACCGAGTGAATGAAGCCATACACGTGCGCGAGGTGCGCCTTGTCAGCGATGGTGGGGCAGAAGTGATGCCTACGTATAAGGCTATGGCTATGGCAAAGGAACAGGGTGTGGATTTGGTTGAGATTTCGCCAAATGCCCAGCCACCGGTATGCCGTCTTATTGACTATTCCAAGTTCCTCTACCAGCAGAAGAAACGTCAGAAGGAAATGAAGGCGAAACAGGTGAAAGTGGAAGTCAAGGAGATTCGTTTCGGTCCGCAGACTGATGATCACGACTATAACTTCAAGCTGAAGCATGCCATTGAGTTCCTCAAAGAAGGAAACAAGGTGAGGGCTTATGTCTTCTTCCGCGGTCGTTCTATTCTCTTCAAGGAGCAGGGTGAGGTGCTTCTCTTGCGTTTTGCCAATGACCTTGAGGAATACGGCAAGATAGAGAGCATGCCTAATCTGGAAGGCAAGAAGATGTTTCTTTATGTGAGTCCGAAGAAAGCTGGTCAGGCAAAGAAATCACAGCAAGCCACTGACAGAGCAAAGGAAGAAGCTAAGCGCAAAGAAGAGGAGAAGGCTCAGAAGGAAGAGCAGGCAGTGCAGAATTCAGTGTTGGCAAACGCCAAGATAAGTCCTGAAGCACTTGCCCGTCTGCAAGCAGAAAAAGAATAAATAGAATAATGCGGCGCGCCGGGTATATGCGTTGTCGCATGAGTAATAACAAATATAAAAATTAAAAACAATGCCAAAAGTAAAAACAAATTCAGCAGCGAAGAAAAGATTTCGCTTTACTGGGACAGGCAAGATCAAAAGACGTCATGCCTATCATAGTCACATCCTGACTAAGAAAACAAAGAAGCAAAAACGTAATCTGGTGCATACGGCTATCGTAGATCCTTCAAACATGAAACAGGTGCGCGACCTGCTCAATTTACGTTAATTTCTTTAATGTCTAACATCTAAAAACGTAAAGAACTATGCCAAGATCAGTAAATCACGTTGCTTCAAGAGCAAAGAGAAAAAGAATATTGAAACTCACTCGCGGTTATTATGGAGCGAGAAAGAATGTCTGGACAGTAGCAAAGAACACATGGGAGAAAGGTCTTACCTATGCTTTCCGTGACCGTAAGGCAAAGAAACGCAATTTCCGTGCTTTGTGGATTCAGCGTATCAACGCTGCTGCACGTATCGAGGGTATAAGTTATTCAGCATTGATGGGTAACTTGAAGAAAGCAGGTATTGAGATTAACCGTAAGGTGCTCGCTGACCTAGCAATGAATAACCCAGAAGCATTCAAGGCTATCTGCGACAAGGTAAAGAAGTAAGATAAGTATTATTGAATAATGAAGAAGGGCTGCAATAAATAGTTGCAGTCCTTTTCTTTTCTTTGTGAGATAATTTCGTTTGATTTTCGTAACTTTGTCTTCAGTAAATAAAAACAATAAATATATGGCAATAAGATGTAAGGCCTCCATGTGGTTTGAGGCAAAGGTTAGTTATGAGATGATGGCAGAAGAGGGTATGATGAAAACCGTGAAGATGGAATTTGTCATTGATGCCCTGACGTTTGGTGAAGCAGAAAAGCGCGTTATGGAAGAAGCCAGTGCTTATGCTTCGGGCGGAGTGAACGTTCTGACACTCAAAATTGCTACATTTAAGGAAATCTGTTTCTCTGATTCCGAAGAGGCAGACAAATGGTATAAGGTGAAAATCAATCAGGTCATCTTTGATGAGAAGTCAGAAAAGGAGAAGCATACGATGATTAACATCCTTGTTCAGGCTTCATCTCTCAAGAATGCACAGCAGAATACTGAGGAATATATGCACGGCAGTCTGGCAGACTATACTATTGCATCCGTGACTGAAACAAACATCTACGATGTGCTGGAGTACACAACTATTGAGGATGAAAAGCCGATGGCAGACTAATATGCTCGCTCTCCGAATATTCGTGTGCCGATTCTTACCATAGTGCTGTGGCATGAGATGGCTATTTGATAGTCGCTACTCATGCCCCAGCTTTTCTCCTTGAAATAATCTTCATTCGGGAAAAACTCCTGTTTTATCTCATCGAAGAATTGTGAGGCTTTCATAAATTCGCTCCGTATCTGTTGCTCATCATCTGTGTTTGATGCCATCATCATCAAGCCACAGATGCGTACGTGTCGGCATCCTCTCCATAGTCCATCCCGCAACATTGTCCTACATTCCTCCATGCTGAATCCTGTCTTTGCCTCTTCCTGTGCAATATGCAGTTCCAGCAATACGTCAATTGTCCTGTCACAGATGTGAGCCTCCTTTTCTATCTGTAGCATGAGACGTGTGGAATCCACCGATTCAATCATTGTCACGTAGGGGATAATCTGTCGCACCTTATTGCGTTGCAGATGTCCGATAAAGTGCCATCGAATGTCTTTAGGTAATGCCTGTGCTTTTCTTGCCATTTCCTGTGCATGGTTCTCTCCAAACACACGGCAACCAGCATCGTAGGCTTCTGCCACACATTCCGTAGGATGGTATTTGCTCACCGCCACCAACTGCACGCCATCGGGTATGGTGGCGAGCACTTCATGAAGGTTGTCTTTAATGGTAGGCATGAAACAGATTTTGGGTTAAAAGGCGTCGGGCGAAATGAAGAATTAATAAATCAGCATTTTCTTACCATTCCTGATGATAATCGTATGTCTCTTCGCTGTTGTCACACGTTGTCCGAGCAGATTGTAGGTTGCACCGTCACCAGTTTTTGATATTCTGTGTGATAGAATGGCAGATGGTGTTCCCCCGTCATATTTAAGGGTAATCTTTCCGTCTTCATGCTCCTGAATATCGGTGAGCGGACGACCAAGGTAGCCCTCTTTCGTGCTGTAGATATAACGATTGTTTGTTTTGTCGTACATGATGTCTTTGCTCTCGCTTCTCACTTCTGTCACTCCGAGAGTGCCAGGGTATGGGTCGGAAGCATGATGATTCATGTATTCCGTATTATTGTATGTAGTAGGGGTGTCCCCGTCAAAGATGGTTTCACCCTTTTGATAAGAGATTGCTACGTAACCGTCGGCAGGAACAAGTGTCATGGCTGTTGCACTCTTTTGGAAATGGTCCTCAGTAGTGTATCTGTCATTAGGTGTCATAGAGTGTCCGTTGTATGTGATGTCATACACCAGAAGCCCATGCCCGAGTACGGAGGCATTGCATCCTTTCTTCTGTACGTTTTCTATTATATAATAATGTGTACCGTTTTTCTCTCCTTCGGGGAAGATGCGATAAGCCGTGCCACCTTTATCAGATAGTGGCAACAGCGAGATGTCGCAAGCCTCTTTCAGTGTGTCAATCTTCATCCAACCCATACATTCGCGCTCCCAAGCAGAGTAGGCATTAGGGTAGAGTCCGTTCTTTGTGTATTCGCCTCCGTCCATAATGTCCCAATACTCGTATGTCTGGTTGAGCATTCTCGCAACTGATGATGTGGAATAAAGGTCGGGCATTCCCATTGCGTGGGAGAACTCATGACAGAAAAGTCCTATTCCAGCACAGTGTGGTGAAGGGTGGGACGTGGGCTTTTGTATCAGTTCGCAACTGATGCCTATCTTTTTTGTGCGGACTCCACAACCTGTGTCATATTCAACCGTGGTGACTTTTGGCCACATGAGGTTTGTGATAGAGCTATTTGAACTCTGACTGTAACTGGCACAAATGAAAAACAATAGGTCGATGTATCCGTCGCCATCAGCATCGTAGTCTTTCAGGTTTACGCTGTCTTTGAATAGTGGTAACGCATCTTGAAGAAGTGCCGGTACGTTATCATTATTAGCTCCATAATGCTCGATTTTCTGTGGTAGGCGTACAGGACCGACAACATCAAATCGTGGACGGAACTGTCCGAAACTCATCTCGTTGAAGTATTCTGCCACGCTGGTGTAGTTTTTCGCCAACGTGCCGTCTGCCAATTCGGGGTCTAATGAAGTGGCATTTAGATAACTGTCGAAGATGGCTTTCTCGTTCTGCCATTTGAATGTAGAGTCTTGAAAATCCACCAGCACGACAAGTGTCTTTGGTGTCCCCATGTGAGGGAAATACCCTGAAGGCAGTGGTTCTTTCTTACTTCTAACATCAGTCGTGAAACGCTTAAGGAATAGTGACATATTCTGTCGGTCTATTATCTCCTGTTCCTGTGCGGTGCGTTGGAGTCTGTCATGAGCCAGCAGACCACTGTTTGTCAACATGCCTTCTGCGCTGACTCCTGCAATATAATAGTTCCCTTTAATGTTTATGAGGAGAGCACCATCTGTGGTGGTTTCATACACGCCGTTCTCATCGCCATGTGCGATGACGGTCAGCATCGTGCCGTCGCTTTGTCTAATAAACTGTGGTTCTGGGTCTGCCTTTGCTGCTGTGGCACTAAGGCTGATTGTAACCAACATGATGAATGACAGGAAAATCTTTTTCATATAGTTCGATATTTATTATTCTCTTGAAAAACTATGGTTGTTTACTGCTTCTGCACACCGCTCCCCATCTATTGCTGCCGACACTATGCCACCGGCGTATCCGGCACCCTCGCCACAAGGGTAGAGCCCTTTGATGTGTATGTGTGAGAGTGTCTCGCTGTCGCGCATGATGCGTATGGGGGCTGAGGTGCGTGTCTCAACAGCAATCATCACGGCTTCATTGGTGAGAAAGCCGTGACTTGCACGCCCAAATTGTTTCATGGCTTCACTTAGCCGCTTCGAAATCCTCTCCGGCAACCAGAAATGCAGAGGCGAAGAAATCAACCCCGGTGCATAACTGCTTTCCGGCAGGTCGAAACTGAGACGGCGGTTGACGAAGTCTGACATACGCTGTGCTGGTGCGGTCTGTTTCATGTTGCCCTGTTGCCAACAGGTGGCTTCCAGTTCTTCCTGATAGCGCATCATTGCAAGTGCATCATCGTTATCCGTGATGTCTTCCGGTCTTATCTCAACCACCATTCCCGAATTGCTCCAACGTGTGTTGCGCCCCGATGGACTCATGCCGTTTACGACAATCTGCCGCTCGTCGGTTGCGGCTGGGATGACATATCCGCCTGGACACATGCAGAAGCTATATACTCCGCGTCCTTCTATCTGCGTGACGAATGAATATTCTGCGGCAGGGAGCCATCGTCCACGCCCTTCTTTACTGTGATACTGAATCTGGTCAATGAGGTGTGACGGATGCTCAAGACGCACCCCCACGGCAATACCTTTTGCCTGTAGTGTCACACCCTGCTGTTGCAACATGCGATAGATGTCGCGTGCGCTGTGACCTGTGGCAAGGATTACAGGTCCACGAAAAGTACATTCTTCGTCCTGTTGCTCATCGTTGTGCCTGATTGCTTTTATGCCGACAACTTCCGTGTCGCGAATGAGCAGTTCCGTCATCTTTGTGCGGAAATGTACCTCTCCGCCACATCGGATGATAGTCTTGCGGATGTTCTCAATCACCTTTGGCAGTTTGTCCGTACCGATATGGGGATGTGCATCAGAGAGAATGTCTGTATTTGCGCCATGCTGGCAAAAGACGTTGAGGATTTTCTCTACGCTACCGCGTTTCTTGCTGCGTGTATAGAGCTTCCCATCGCTGTATGCACCCGCTCCACCTTCACCGAAACAGTAGTTGCTCTCGCCATCCACCCGTTGCTGACGTGTGATGAGTGCAAGGTCTTTCTTGCGCTCGTGCACGTCTTTTCCGCGCTCTATTACGATGGGTCTCCTTCCGAGTTCGATGAGATGCAGGGCAGCAAACAGTCCTGCCGGACCGGTGCCAACCACGATCACCTGTTTTTTCCCTGAAACGTCCTGATATTCTGTGCGCGAAAAGACCTCATCATGTGGAATCTCATTGATGAAGACTTCAGCTCTGAGATTGACGAAGACCTGACGGTGCCGTGCATCAATGCTTCTTCGGATTATGCGTAGGTGTGAGATGCTCTCCTCGCTGATGCCTTTCTCTTGGGCAATGTATGCTCTGAGATGCCTCTCATCGGCTGCCTGCTCAGGCAGAACCCGTATGTCATACGTCTGAATCATGTCGCAAAATTAATATTTTTTATTCTATAAACACAATAGAATCATCACTCTAATTCTTTACATCGCGATGGAAAATGTAATATGGCGAGGAGCCTGCCTCGAGTCATGCTACACGGCTCTTTGAATATACGATGCTTCGAAGGCGAGCACTCGAAGCTTAGAAGTCAAACCAACAGAGCCTCCAACTTGTCGCGATGATTTTCCTAAATGATCACGATGATTTACCCAAATGATCACGATGATTCACTCAAATGATCGCGATGATTCGTAGGCAACGATGCGAAGAACTCGAGGCTTCGAGTTAAAGAACCCGATTCTTTAAAGGGTAAAATCTGGTTTATGAATAGTTTTTTATTTTTTTGTCTCTTAATTCTTCTTTGCTTTTGTATGGCTGATGGGGGCAAAATCAGCAATAATAATATACAATATCAGAATGTTTTATTAAATTTGCACAATAGTATATACACTATTGGTGGGTAAGATATGAATAATAATAAACCTATAAGATATTAACAGATGAAGAGAATCTATGTTTTTATGCTGTTCACATTGTTCATTTCTGTATGTGCAATGGCACAGCGAATTGGTATGGACCATCTCGGCAGAGGTCTTGTGGCTGTGAAGACAACTTCCGGAGTGTTCTGCTCGTGGAGAATACAGGGGGATGAGTATTATGATGTGCAGTATAATCTTTACCGTGATGGTACGAAGGTGAACGCTACTCCTTTGAATGTGTCGAACTATACGGATGCTGGTGGTTCGCAATCGTCGAACTATACCGTAAGAGCAGTGGTAAAAGGTGTGGAGCAGACGGCTTGTGATGCTGTCGGCGTGATGATGCAGAACTATCGCGAAATCGTGCCTAAGCACGACAAAACGCTTAAGGCAACATACGTGCCGAATGATGCCTGCTGTGCCGACGTGGATGGCGATGGCGAACTGGAGATACTGATGAAGTACGATAACAGTCAGGAGATTGCAGCTCTCTTCCCAAAGGAAGGGTATCAGGGCGAATATACACTCCTTGAATGTCTGAAACAGGATGGTACGGTGCTGTGGTGGGTGAACTGCGGTCCGAATATGGGCGACTTCCAGAACAACGAGCAGAATATCGTCGGTTACGACTGGGATTGCGATGGCAGGGCTGAGGCTGTGATGCGTCTGTGCGAAGGTGCTGTGATACACGTGGCTGACGGCAAGGTCTTTACCGTAGGTGGTGAAGGGTGGACAAATTACCGCATACCGAAAGTGGAAGGTGGCGTAGAGTGGTTCACATACTATGGACGCGAATATCTGCTGTATGTGAATGGTGCTACTGGCGAGCCATATCAGTGTATTGACTACCCTTTGAAACGACTTGAAAATGGAGAGACGGATCTGAGTGCAGCATGGGGCGACGGTTATGGTCATCGTTGTAGCAAATTCTTCTTCGGTGCGCCATATCTGGATGGTCGCCATCCGAGTATCTTCCTTGCGCGTGGCATCTATACACGTCATAAGATGATTGCATACGATGTTGACCCACAGACACACGCACTCTCCGTGCGCTGGCAGTGGACAAACAACAAGGCTGGTTCGCCGTGGTACGGACAGGGCTATCATAACTATTCTATTGCCGATGTGGACTGGGATGGACGTGATGAGATAATCTTTGGCTCAATGGTGATTGACGATAATGGCAAGGGGCTCTCTACAACGGGGCTTGGTCATGGTGATGCACATCATGTGGCAGACCTTGACCCTTATCGTAAGGGACAAGAGTTTTTTGCTTGTAATGAGGCAGCTCCGGATAACAACTTTCGCGATGCGACAACCTCAAAGATATATTTCCGTGAGACTTCAACCAAAGACGATGCTCGTGCGATAGCAGGTAATTTCTCTGACTCATGGCCGGGCGCACAGGCTGTCTCATCACACTCTACTGGCGTGATAGGCCTTTCGGCTGATGCCAACGTTGCAACAAATAAGAACGACATACAGCAGAACTTTCGCATCTATTGGGACGGCGACCTGCTGGAGGAAACCTTCAATGGTATGGGAACGCGCAATTCTGCTGGCGGAATATGGAAATATGGTGCAGGGCAGATAGCAACCCTTACAGGTTCGCTGACAAACAACGACACGAAAGCCACTCCTTGTTTTCAGGGCGATGTGACGGGCGACTGGCGTGAGGAAATCATCATGCGTACTGCTGCCAACAACATACGCATATATACGACAACCACACCTACCTCGTGGCGTAACTACTCGTTGTGGTACGACCACCAGTATCGTAACGCCATGGTGTGGCAGATGTGTGGATACAACCAACCGCCACATACGAGTTATTTCCTTGGGCAGTTAGAGAACATTACCATTGCTCCACCGCCACTGACGATGCAGGGGCGTACTGAGGTAATGGATGGCGGAACAATCTCCGGCACAGGTGGCGACATCATCCTCTGCCAGATGAAAGATGCTACGGTGAACGTGAGCGACGGTACTTCTCCACACGTAATGGTGGTAAATACACCATCGTGGGTGCAGGGCAACGCTCCGTCAGAAGCCACTACGAAAGATTTCCCTATATCAACGACATACATGAAACATACACTCACTGGCGGTGCATTCACAGGCGCTATGCGTCTGGTGAAGCAAGGAGATGGTGAACTCACCCTGCCAGCAGTCAACGAGACTTATACAGGACCTACGGAGGTGTGGGCTGGCGTGCTGAACTTTGACGGACAGATGCCGTCATCACGTCTGTGGCTCAACCGTTTTGCTATCCTGAACACTTCTGCTACTTACGGCAAGACAATAGAGATGAACTATGCTTCGGAGTTGCGCCCGGGTGGTGTGGACAAGAAAGGAACGGTGAGTGTGGATTCGCTGATTATGGGTTTCGGTTCACGTCTCGTGCTTGACATCTTCTCGGAGAATACGGATGCCGACCTGCTGAAGGCAAACGTGCTGAAGATAGAACGCAAAGGGTGGAAGATGGGACCGAAATACCTTACACCTGTACTGGAGTTCCATGCACACGGCATCGGCGGTTCGAAGAAGATAGCATCTGGAAAATATCTTATTGCCGAAGTGGCAAAGATAGACGGCGATGTAAACGACCTGATAGTGGAAAACATTCCGCTGGCAAAATATTCGCTTTCATACGAAGACGGCAAACTCTACTTGAACATCGAGGCGTTGAGAGATGCTGCTGATGTGGTGTGGAGCGGTGCAGTAAATAACGTTTGGAATACGGCAGATGCAAAGAATTTCCTTTTGGACGGAAAGGAAAACTACTTTGTGCCGTCAGACAGAGTGACGTTTGACGATACGGCAAACAATACGTCCGTACAAGTGCAGGGTGCTGTCTATCCTGCATCGGTGGTGTTCAACAACAATACAAAGACCTATACGATAGGTGGTGATAGTATCATCGGTGATGCATCGGTGACGTTCAATGGTGCTGGTACGGTGAATATGAATAACACGAATCATTATACGGGTGGAACTTTCATCAATGGTGGTACAGTGGCTCCTTCATCGCTGGCATCAGCCACGGGATCTGAGTTCGGTGCTTTCGGACGTTACAACACACCTTTGCAAATGAGCCATAAGGCGACGCTCACGACATCAGTGGCAATGACAGCATCACATCCTATAACATTATCTAACGGTGGCGCAACGTTTGATGTGACAAAAAATACGCTTACCATAGATGGCGGTATCACCAAGACAGGGGAGGCAAATATCTATAAGACTGGTGGCGGTACATTGCAACTCTCATGCACGAACAATTTTGATACGCTCTTCATTTCTAAAGGCGAGGTGTATGACTATGGCGACAACCATTTCAACAATAAGACAGTGGTGTTCAATGGTGGTACGTTGCGTTACAACAATAGTATCAACAGTTATAGTTCAGACAATGTGAAGTTTGTTGTACCTGAAGGTCAGACAGGTGCTCTCTATCTTGATGGGCGTTGTGACTATTCGGGTACGTTGACAGGTGCAGGCTCGCTTGATGTGACCACTACATTTGTGCGCTGTCCGTTGCAGGGCAACTGGAGTGAATTCTCAGGTACGATAAAAGCCATCCAGGGACCAAAAGCAACTTACGACCCTACATTTGACTTTAACAACACCTACGGAATCGGTAAGGCAACACTCAATATCCAAAGCGGATGCACGGTCTATACCAATGGAAAGAATTTCGCTATAGGTGCTCTCACCGGCTCGGGCAATATCAGGAATGACGGCAACTGGGGTAGTTCGGTGAATACGCTCACCATAGGCGGAAAGAACGAGGACTTTACGTTCTCCGGGCAGATAGTAAAGAGCAATATCACGAAGACGGGTATGGGTATTTGGACTGTATCGGATGAGAAAGTGCTCGCTGAAGCTGGGCAGGTGACGATAAACGAAGGGTCTTTGAAATTGAATAAGCCGACAGCACTTGCAACCATGACTGGCTCCAAGACGCTCTATGTGGATGGTGGGGCTACCATTTGCGGTCGTGGTACTGTAAATTCGCTTTGTTTGCACGACGGTGCTGTGTATCGTCCTGGGGTAAATATTGCAGAGACGTCATGGACATTAAACATCGGCACTATCAAGGCTCTTGGCGATATTTCAGTAGAGACAGGTGCACAGGTCTATCTGAACAAGACCTCAAAGAATCCTACCAGTTCAAAGGGCATCGTGCAGTATTCCTATATGGAGGCAGGCGGTACGCTGACGCTGAACGGTACGATACACGTTATATATAAGACATCGGGATGGACTCCTGCCATCGGCGATGAAATGATTCTGTTTGTTGCATCAAGCATTGTGGGCAATCCGACATTTGACCTGCAGGCGCTGCCTGAAGGACTGGCTTGGGACTTGTCAACGGTGATGCAGGATGGTAAGATACGCGTTGTTTCTGTAACAGCTGTCAAGGGACTGCGTAATGATGAAAAAGTGAACTGCGAGGTCTTTACGTTGAATGGCATAAAGGTGGCTGACTTGCACTCCGTGACATTAGATGGTGTGCAGACTGAGCTCAGGATGCGCGGATTAGTCAATGGTTCGTATATTCTGCGTCTTGTCGGTTGTGAGGCTGTGGAAACAAAGAAGATAACGTTAAGATAAGTGGTATATGAAAACAATAGCAAAAGCGTTTATTTTTATGGTGTTTCTCTCTCTGTCATCACAGGTGTGTGCTGATGGTGTGACAGAGCGTATAAAACTCAATGAGGGCTGGATGTTTCAGGCAGGAGACACTGTCGCTTTCAACTGGAAGAGTGTAAGACTGCCTCACGATTTTCAGATTTCCCAGCCATGGGTGGCACCGTCAAAGGATGAGAAAGCCAACAATAACGACCCTGGAGCAAACGTTAAGAGTCGCCTTTCTTCGCGTGGCTTTAAGGAAATGGGCATAGGATGGTATAAACGCATACTGGATGTGCCTGAGACGATGAAGGGACGTCGCCTCTTGCTTGACTTTGAAGGAATCATGTACACCGGTGATGTATATCTCAACGGACAGCGCATCGGTGGCACGGATTATGGTTACGTTGGTTTTGAAATAGATGTCACAAAGCTTGTCCGCTACGGCAAACCGAATGTGCTTTGCGTGAAAGCCGACACACGCGAACCGCTTAATTCACGCTGGTACACGGGGGGAGGACTCTTCCGTGATATGTGGCTCATCACCACTCCTGCGGATATGTGGTTTGCACGCCATCCGTTGTATATCACTACGAAAGACAACCGCTATGTGAATATCAGTGCAGGCGTAAGTACGACTTTACGCTCGGACAGTGTGACGATGGAGGTGATTATTACCGACCCTGACGGCAGACAGGTGTTCTCACAGCAGTCGTTGTTGAGACGTAACAGACATTATAAGATAGAAGAACTGCGGTTGCCAGAGATTGACCTCGCTGTCTCGTCAGAGCGTGCTGGCACGAAACTGCAGTTGTGGGACTGTGAACATCCTGCATTATATACTGTATGCGTTAGGATGTTGCATGATGATGGTAGTGTGGCAGATGAGACATCTTCCACGTTTGGTGTACGCACAATAGAAATCGTGCCGGGACGTGGCTTATTACTGAATGGCGAGAAGGTGTTATTAAAGGGTTATGCCAATCATCATAGTCTTGGGGCTCTTGGCGCTGCAGTCTATCCTGATGCAATAGAGAAACGCATAAAACTGATAAAAGAGTATGGACTGAATCATATCCGTACATCACATAATCCGTATAGCACGTCATTCCTTGACCTTTGTGACCGTTACGGCATACTCGTGGTTGATGAATTGTATGATAAATGGTTTACGCAATATACCGGTGGACGGGGCGATTTCGCATCATTGTGGCAGCACGACCTGCCGGAGTGGGTGCAGCGTGACCGCAATCATCCGTGCGTGGTGATGTGGAGCTTTGGTAATGAACTGCAGTCATATTCACAGACTGCCTATAATGATTGGGGAGTGACGCAGTATCGTCTGATGAAGACACTCCTGCACCGTTACGACACTACACGCCTTTCTACTGTTGCCATGCACCCACGCTACCGCAATTGGGAGACAGACTCTCTGCCTTGCGATCTGGCAATGCAGACCGATGTGCAGGCATATAACTATCGTTACATGTATTTCCCAGGCGACGGACGACGTTTCCCTCACATGAAATTCTATCAGAGTGAGGCTTCTATGGCTGCTATGGGACCGAACTATTTTGAGATGGACCTTGACAAGGTCATAGGACTTGCTTATTGGGGACTCATTGACTACCTTGGCGAGAGTCAGGGATGGCCTGCAAAAGGTTGGGCACAAGGAGGCTTTGACCTATCGCTCGAACCGAAACCGAAAGCCTTTCTCCTGAAGAGCATGTTCTGCAAGAAACCGATGGTGCATATTGGTGTGATAGAGAAGAAAGGTGATGTGATGTGGAATGGCGTACAGACTGGTATGGATGGCATGACAGATCATTGGAATCGTGCTGACGGTGCGAAACTAAATTTGATCACATATACTAATGCCGAGGAGGTGGAACTCTTCCTCAATGGACGGAGCATAGGAAAACAGACCAATCCGAATGATTCGAAAAACCGTAACCAGATACGCTGGAATGCTGTGCCATACGAAAAGGGAACACTTGAGGCTGTGGCATATACCGAAGGACGTCCTGTGGCACGTCATAAGATAGAGACAACGGATGAGGCGGTAAGACTGAAAGCCGTTGTTGAAGACAATGGAAAAGAACTGGTGCATGTGCGTGTCATTGCGGTAGATAAAAAAGGTCGCCGTGTGCCTATGTGTGCGAAAGACGTGCATGTGGCAGTGAGTGGTGGTGAACTCATAGCGATGGATAATGGAGATATGAACTCTCCTGAACTTCATACATCAGACCACCGCACGCTGTATAACGGTTCGGTACTGGCGATTGTGCGGAAGTCGGGGCAGGGAGATATCAAACTCATGGCAACCGCTGACGGACTAAAGTCAATAACAATAAAAATAACAGAATAATGTCTTACACAGCATTGGAAGACAGATACGAAAATGGTATGCGCTATGTGCGTTGTGGCAATAGTGGTGTATTGTTGCCTGCTGTCTCTTTGGGGTTCTGGCATAATTTTGGAGGCGTGGATTCCTATCAACGTAGCATGGAAATCACACATTATGCTTTCGACCATGGCATAGTGCATTTTGACCTTGCTAATAACTATGGTCCTCCGTATGGCTCTGCCGAAGAAACGATGGGGCGACTCATGGATGATAGTTTCCGTCCATACCGTGATGAACTCTTTATCTCATCAAAAGCAGGATATGACATGTGGCAGGGGCCTTACGGCAACTGGGGAAGCAGAAAATACATGATGGCAAGTCTCGACCAGAGCTTGAAGCGTATGCATCTTGACTATGTGGATTTGTTTTATTCGCATCGTTATGACCCTGACACGCCATTGGAAGAGACTCTGCAGGCACTCGTGGATATTGTTCGGCAAGGCAAGGCTCTATATGTGGGCATCTCACGGTGGCCCCTCGAAGCTACACGTTTTGCAATAGAATATCTGCGTGATGCACATGTGCCACTGCTTATCTATCAGGGACGGCTGAATATGCTTGACCGCGCACCTATGGATGAAGGCATCCTTGATCTGCTTGAACAGGAGAAGGTGGGCTTTATCTCATTCTCACCCTTGGCGCAGGGACTGCTCACTGACCGTTATCTGAACGGCATACCACAGGACTCTCGCATGAGGCGCGAGCATTTCCTGAAGTCATCGATGCTCACCGATGCCCTCCTGCATAAGCTCCGCACATGGAACAGCGAGGCTCAGACAAAAGGGCAGACACTTGCGGAGATGGCATTACGCTGGATTCTGCAACAGAAAGCAGTGACGAGCGTCCTTGTCGGAGCAAGCAGTGTCCAGCAGCTGGATAAAAACCTGAAGGCGATAACTCTTGATTCCTGATTTGTGTTATGAGGTCCAGTCTTTGTTCTTCGTGTGTGTCAGGCGATAGCGATTGTGTGCATCGCAGGATGATGGAGGCATATCCCGATGATGAGTTAGATTTGTATTTCGAAGATGAAGAACTGGACCGTTATTGTGGACGACGTTCATGTGAATATACCGATGATGAGGCAGGAGAGTTTCGCGAGGTGATGATGACGATGCGTCCCGATGAGGTGGGGGAGTGGTGCCGTTGCTTGCAGTTGCGGTGTCTTGAAGTGCCTGACCAGATAAAGGATGAACTTACATTACTGTTGCAATAAAAAGAAAATGCTTATCGTTATTTCATATAGATGAAATCGCGCGACTTCTATATACTGATATTATCATCATTTCTCATCGTGTTGTTGTCAGCTTGTTCCAACACCAAGAATACGGCACAGACTCGTTGGTGGCATGCTTTTACGGCGCGTTATAACACATATTATAACGGCTCTGTTGCCTATATTGACGGTGCGTTGGAAAAGGAGAAAGGTAATGTTGATGACTTTACAGAGGATATTCCACTCTACACAATAGGTAATAAAGAAAGCCGCAGTATCGGTGCTGGAAATTTCGATAAGGCGATAGAAAAATGTGAAAAGGCAATAAAACTGCATAGCATCACCAAGCGACCGGAATGGAAGAAAAACCGCCGTAAGACAGAGGCAGATAAGGAATGGCTTTCACGGCGTGAGTATAATCCTTTCCTATGGAAAGCTTGGTTTATGATGGGGCGTTCACAGTTCATGAAGGGCGAGTTTGAAGAGGCTGCATCAACATTCATTTATATGAGTCGGCTCTATGAGACCCAACCATCAATACGTGGTGTGGCACAGGCTTGGCTAGCACGCTGCTATACGGAGAACGACTGGTTCTATGAGGCAGAAGATGTGATCCGTATGATAAACCGTGACACCATAACCTGGCGCACACAGCGCGAACTTGATGGAACAATGGCTGACTATTATCTGTGTCAGAATCGTTATGCTGAAGCTGTGCCTTACTTGAATAAAGTAATAAAACAGGAGAAACGCAAAGACCAACGCGCTCGTGAGTGGTTCCTCATGGGGCAGGTGGAAACGCATCTCGGTCATAAGGAAGAGGCTTATCGTGCTTATGGAAAATGTATCCATAATAATCCGCCATACATTCTGAGTTTCAATGCACGCATAGCACGTACAGAAGTGATGGCAGATAAGAATGTGAAAGGCACAATTTCCCGTCTTCGCCGTATGTCAAGGAATGTGAACAATAAAGACTACCTTGATCAGGTGTATTATGCTCTGGGCAATGTTTATCTCTCACAGAAAGACACCGTAAATGCTATTGCAGAATATGAGAAAGGTGTGGAGAAAGCCACCCGTGCCGGCATAGAAAAGGGTGTTCTGCTCCTTAAATTGGGAAATATCTACTGGGAGCAGGAAAAGTATTCCGATGCACAACGCTGTTATGGACAGGCTATAGGCCTGCTTGATCAGGAGCGTGATGACTATGATGAACTCTCCAAGCGCAGTAAGGTGCTGGATGAACTGGTGCCATACACAGATGCAGTGCATCTGCAGGACTCATTGCAGGTGTTGGCAAACATGGATTCCGTATCGCGCGACAAGGCTATTGACCGCGTGATAGCCCAATTGATACAGAAAGAGAAAGAAGAAAAACGTAAGGCAGAAGAGGAAGCTGCTGAGGCTGAGGTGGCGAAACAACAGGCAACAGGCAATGCTGCTGCAAACCGTACCAATACTCCTTCGACTCTTACTACGGCTCAAAGTAATGGACAGTGGTATTTCTATAATCAGCAGGCTGTGCAGCAAGGTAAAAATTCTTTCGTCCGTTTGTGGGGTAAACGTGATAATGCTGATGACTGGCAACGTATGAATAAGACTGTGGTGGCAGGTTCCTCTGCCTTAGAAGAGCCAACTGAAGGTGAAGAAATGGCAGAGGTGGGAGATTCTGTTCAAAACATAGAAACAGATGTGGCAGATGCCGTGTCGGACAGTCTTGCTAACGACCCTCACCGCCGTGAATATTATTATGCGCAGATTCCTATGACGGAAGATGCCCTCATACAGAGTAATCTCATAATAATGGATGGCCTGTATAATTCGGGTGTAATCTTCAAGGATAAACTGAATAATCTTTCGCTTGCTGAAAAAGCTCTCCTGCGTCTGGAAAATGATTATTCCGATTATGAGAATATGGCAGATGCCTACTATCATCTTTACCTGCTTTATGCCCGTAAGGGAGATATGTTGATAGCAAATACCTATGTGGCAAAATTGCAGGAGCATTTCCCAGATAATGACTGGACAAAACTCCTTTCTGATCCTAATTTCGTGACAAATCAGATGTTCGGAGTACACATCGAAGACTCTCTGTATGCTGCCACTTACGATGCTTTCAAGGCTGGTGATATGAGGGCGGTGCGGACCAATACCGAAGTTTCGGACACACGTTTCCCTATAGGTGCCAACCGCTCAAAGTTCCTGTTCATCGATGGTCTTCGTAAACTGAATGAAAACGACGCCAAAGGATGCTTGGATAATATGCAGCAGGTGATTGACAAATATCCGCAGAGTGAGGTGGCAGAGATGGCAGGAAATATCCTCAATGGTGTCAAGGAAGGACGGCAATTGAGAGGTGGAGCATTCGATGCCGGTAGCATCTGGGAACGGCGCTCGGTGAATGTGGCAGAAAGCGACAGCGCAGCCGTGGTGCAGGCTCTCTCCACTGAGCGTAATACAAATTTCATCTTCCTGCTGGCTTTCCCTGAAGGAAAAGTCAATGAAAACCAACTGCTATATGATTTGGCGCGACATAACTTCACCAATTATCTTGTTCGTAATTTTGATATCGTCATTGAGCATGAGTCTGGCATCGGACGTATGGAAGTTCGTGGCTTCCGCTCCTACGATGAGGCATGGCAGTATTCTCACCAGTTGCTGTCGGATGAGGCAATGCGGGCGCGCTTACCAAAAGAAGCAAAGGTCATTCTCATAAGTGAGGATAACTTTGTCCTGCTTGGTTCAAGTTTCAGTTATAAGGATTATGAAGATTTCTATCGCAAGAATTTTGCTCCTGTGAAAGTTTCAGAAGATGATTTGCTACAGGAGCCAGAGGAGATAGAATACCGTCAGGAGAACGAAGACGAACAGAACGAGGATTCCTCAATAGATGTCATAGATGATTGGGAAATGTGGTAATATCAGAATTGAAAAAATATATTAATATGATAGATTTACATATTCATGATTTGGGACAGATAGATGTTATGGCAGCTGATTTCGTCAGCCAGATGACTGATGCCCGTGTTTATGCCTTCTATGGCGAGATGGGAGCAGGAAAGACCACTTTCATAAAGGCTCTCTGCCGTGCGCTGGGAGTGGAAGACGTTATAACGTCTCCCACATTCTCAATCATCAACGAATATACGACACCAAAAGAGACCATCTATCATTTCGATTTTTACCGTATTAAAAAGTTGGAAGAAGTGTATGATATGGGATATGAGGATTATTTCTATTCCGATGCTCTCTGTTTCATTGAATGGCCAGAACTGGTGGAGGAACTCCTGCCAGAAGATACTGTCCGTGTGCATATTTCGCACTGAAAACAAAAAATGTTAAAAGTTTGGGCGTATTCAATAAACCTTTCTTATTTTTGCCCATCATAATAATGGTATGTGATAAACATTAGATTATAAAACAACGAAAAGGAGAAAAATTATGAAGAAAGTATTTTATTTGGCATTAGTTGTCGTAATCGGTCTCAGCTCATGTGCAAGTAAGAAAGACTTGGTGAACTGTCAGACTGAAAACAGACAGTTGCAAGGTCAATATCAAAGCACAAAGGAGGAGTTGGCAGCATCGAAAAGTCGTGTTGCAAGTCTTGAGGAGCAGATAAAGAATCTGACTGCTGCTAATCAGGCTCTGCAGAAGTCACTAGACAATTCTCTGACCGCTGGTTCGCAGGGAAATGTGAATATTGCTAAACTTGTTGACCAGATTAACGAGTCGAATCAGTATATCCGTCATTTGGTAGAGATGAAGAGCAAATCTGATTCTTTGAATCTAGTACTGACGAACAATCTCACCCGTTCTCTTTCAAAAGAAGAGTTGAAGGATGTTGATGTTCAGGTGTTGAAGGGTGTTGTTTATATCTCTCTTAACGACAATATGCTTTACAAGACCGGTAGTTATGAAATCAGTAGTCGTGCAGAAGAGACACTCTCCAAGATTGCTAAAATCATTATGGATTACAAGGACTATGAAGTGCTTGTCGAAGGCAATACGGATAATGTGCCAATCAAGCGTGAGAATATCCGTAACAACTGGGATTTGAGTTGTCTCCGTGCTTCGAGCGTGGTTCAGCATCTTCAGGATAAGTATGGCGTTGACCCTAAGCGTCTCACAGCCGGTGGTCGTGGCGAGTATAATCCTATTGCTGATAATGATAATGAGGTGGGTAAACAGCGCAACCGCCGTACACAGATTATCATCACTCCTCAGCTTGACCAGTTTATGGATCTGCTTGATGCTAATCCTGCAAAGTAATAATGATTACTACAATATATAAAGGTGTGCTTCGGCACACCTTTATATATTGTTATCGTTTGTGATGCTTCCCCATAGCTTATAGTTGTTGCATTAAGTTTTATGAAGCGTTCTCTGCTCATAGTGATATTGATATTAGTCAGCGGTGGATTATGGGCTCAGGTGCAGGAGACATCTGTTCCGAATGATTCTGTGTATATAGGTAATGTCCCTATGGAGAAGCAATATGAATATGTTACTGATATGGATTCTCCGTATCAATTGCCTCAAACGGATTTCCTGAAATCTGAAAATCCAAGACTGATATTGACAAATCCTATTCTTCCTTTGAAGATGACCTATAAGGTGCAACCTTATAAGCCTGTTACATCACTTGCCCTGTGGAACGGAGGCTCGCTGATAGGCTCTAATAGCATGTATTATTCCCCTTTGACAGGATACACAGCAACTGCAAATCTGTTGCTTTACGAAAGTGTGGGCAGATGGACTTTTGAGGGTAATGCTGGTCTGCAGAAATATGGAGGTATGGCTAATACCTTTACTTTTGATGCAAGTGCTATGTATCGAATTGGCAATAATGTTTCGGCAACACTGTTCGGAATGTATCAAAGCCCCAGTTTTTGGAGCACATATAAAACTTCTTCAGGGTATCAGTATGGAGGTTATTTCTCATTAGAGACGAATAATCATAAATGGGGTGTTGACCTTGGGGCGCGACATGTGTACAACCCATGGAACGGACAGCATGCCGTGATTCCAATAGTCAAGCCATATTACAAGATTGGAAATAGCAAATTGGGTATTGACCTTGGTGGGTTGCTTAATAGGAATGCTGCCAATGACGGACCACCAATGTTCGTGCCTAAACCGCGCCCAATGGTTGCTGTCCCAAGAAGATGATGACCGCCTTAAAGGGGAACTTTTGTCCCTCCCTCGGGAGGGGTTAGGGACCCTTCCCAACGCATGCTTTTTGACAAACGCACGATTGCTTTTCGACAAACGCTCGATTAGGCTTCGGCAAACGCTCGTTTGGGTCTCGACAAACGCTCGTTTGTGCCTCGTCTTCCCATCGTTTGTGAGCAGTCAAACGCACGCTCGTTTTTCATCCTCCAAAGTCGCGGAACAGACGTTCCAATTGG